>CAMDEX010000040.1 GCA_945897075.1 Litorilinea aerophila | reverse complement strand
TTGTCGCCGGCGACAACCCAACCTACGGCTGGGGGATCAGCGCCCCCAACAACGCTTGCTTCCACGTCCCCGTGCCCCGTTCGTACGCGCCGAAACCAGCGCCGAACTCCCAATAGGCCCAGCTGATGCCCAGGCTCTCGGCTGTGCGGGCCACAAAGCCGGTATACTGGACACGCGACTCCATATCGGCCCGGCTGTATGCGCCGAACTCGCCCAGATAGATGGGGTAGCCATTCTCTTTGCCCCAACGGGCCGCTTGCCCCAAATCGGCCTCGACAGCCCCACGCTGGCTGTTTGTACTGCTCCAGGTAGTCCCCAGCCAGGCCGCAGAGCCGCTCACCCAATCCGCGCCCTGGTGGGTAAAGTGGAAGGGTTCGTAGTAGTGGACGGAGACGATCAGGTGTTTGTCGTCCGGCGGCAAAGCGAGGGTGTAGAGTTGGCTGATGTTGTACCAGTTGCCCGGCCCGACGATCAAATTGCGGGTGGGGTTGCTGGCGCGGATGGTTGCGATCACATCCGGGATCATCTCATTCCAGGCGAAAGAAGTCAGTTCGTCGTGGGGTTCGTTGAGCAGTTCAAAGAGAACGCTGTCGGACGCGTCGCTGTAATGTTCGGCGATCTGCCGCCAGAGGGCGAGGAAGCGTTCTCTGTGTCCCCGGTGATCGGTGAACATCTCTTCGTAGTGGTGGATGTTCAACACCACCAGCAGATTGTTCTGCGTGGCCTGCGTCACCACCCAGTCAATGCGCGCAAAGAAGTCTGGGTCAATCGTATAGGGCGGCGCGGCCAGGGCGTGGGCGTTCCAGCGGATAGGCACGCGCACGTGCTGGAAGCCGTCGGCGATGGCGGTGAAGTAGTCCTCGTAGAGCGTGACACCCCACGCGCCCTCATACGGCGCTTCCAGCGCGTTGCCCAGGTTGATGCCCCGTCCCAACTGCTGGTTTTGCACAAAGGGGTCCACACCGGGGCGCTGGATGGCGGAGACCCAGGCCGGCTGCTGCCAGGTCAGCGGGGCGCAGGCGGCGAGCAAAAGGGAAAAGATCAAAACGACATATCTGAGTTGCGTCATACGTAACCCTGTCGTATCAGTTCACTGGCAATAAAGGGCGCTCGGCGCTGCAGGTGTTCAAAAGATGTCTGGTTTTCCTGGTAGTCAGTGAAGTATGTTTGCCTCTCCACAACCAAATCCTCATCGTCATTGAGTCGGAGTATGGCAATCGTTTGCCAGATCGATTCTTTTTCTGCAGACGAAAGTTCGGGATTGGGATGAATCAGAAACGAAGTGAAGTCCAGCAAGAACCAGTCCGATGACAACTCAAAAGGATCGACTATTGTCTGCGTTCCTTTGCGGTTGTTAAACCGGGCGGATACATAGCGATAATTGTCCCATTCGTAAGCCATCCAGGGAGCTTGCGATTTTGGCACAAAATGATCGATAGAATGGCTGCCTGTGCTGTGCGGAATCCATGTAGCGCAGTAGGCGCAGATGCTATCGTAGGCATGACGCATATCAGACAGTGCCTGCTGCCAATACTCTCTGTTCTGCCAGCGGATTGGCTGTGGGTTTTCTGCCAGGAAACGCAACCCAGGCTGTCGGACTTTGCGATCAAAGTTGTCAGGTTCGGGTTTGCGGGTGACTGGAATCACAGGTCAACTCCATGACGATCGGCGAAATAGAGCCAACGAGACCAGAATCCATCATTCGCTGCCAAGTATTTGATCAGGCGATCGGAGACTTCGATTACGTTTTCTTTGGTAACCACCTCGGCTTCTTGAAGACGCCTCGCATCTTCGATTGCCTTCTCTGCTTGCAGAGAACGCGCTTGCGCCAATTCGAATACGTCAGAGCGCAGCCAAGAATCTACCGAACCGTACTTAACAAAATCCTGTTCTTGTACAACGACTTCTGTGCCGGATTGGCTGCTCTGCGCCACATCCAAATGGAAAATTTTGTCTCCGGAATCATCGAAGAAAGGTTCCATTGAAGCCATCACCAGCGGTGAATGTGTGGCAATGAGCAGTTGTATCTGCAAATCCTGCGCCAAATCCTTCCAAACATCCAACAAGGCAGGTAAAATCGTGCGTTGCCATTGGGGGTGGAGGTGGGCTTCGATCTCATCGATCAGTATGACCATACGCTTCTGCGGCGCTTTCCTGATCAGCCGCGACTGGGTTTTATGCTCTTCCCATGCCCATACAATCAGGTAGGCCAATGCCAGAATGCGCCGTACACCCGCCGAAGCATAGACTACAGGCACCTGACCGTAGGAATGGCGAATCGTAGGTATCAGACGGCTATCGCGCGGCAAGCGTTGTGGGGCGCCGGGTTCGAGACGTCCCATATCCCCACGCTCAATTCCAGGGGGCGACAATCTCAGCAGCACATTCTTAAGCGTGCGAAATGGTTCCTCGTTGGGTCCATTCTGCCAATGAATCCAATCAGCGATCAGCCCGTTGGATAGATAGGTCGTCTTGCCTGCTTCCTCATCGCGCAGACCGTCCCAGATGTCGGACTGTGTAAAGGCCAGCGGTGCGAACGACGATGCTTTTGAGCTTGTCTGCTGATTTCGCGTTGGATCCCAAATCGCAAAAGCACCATCCATGCGCGCATAGATCAATAACCCAGGAATATTTGGTCTATCACTCGGCGACGACCATTCCTGCGACTCCCAATCATACAACGATAGGCCCGAATAGAGTTTGCCTGTGGCGTCCGTAACTTCGTATCGAATTTCCGGATCAGATTGACCAGCAGCATCGCGTGGAAACGCGGGAAGACCAGGCCAGTGCCCACTAAGCGCCCACCACGCGCATTCGAGAATAAAACTCTTGCCCAAACCGTTATCACCTGTGAACAGATTCACTCTCTGTCCAAGCTGCATGTCAAGATTTTGGGCTGGGCCGATTCCGTGCAGGTTCAAACTGGCAAGCATTCCATTTTCATCCTTTTGGACCGGAGTACTTCTGTCCACACGTTGCCGCTGCCAAACTGACTATACCAATTGAACTTCTGAATTCCCGCTGGTAAAGACACAAAGATGATTTGGATGACAGATGCTTCGCCCAGATCCAACGTATTCCCAAGCATCGTTGAAAGAACGATAGGTGTAGCAGACTTATGAAGCCAATTTGCCTGTTGAAATTCTGTCAGCGCAAACTGTCCAGCGCCACCCGCAGCGACTTCATGGCATACTTCCAACGGAACACACACCTGCCGATATCGACGTAATACGCGCAAATCTCCCGTTGCTGCAACAAGCGCAACGATAGGGCTGGTATTGATTACAATCTCGTCTATGTCAGGCATTCTGGACATCCGACAGTAGCTCGCCTTCGGCCAGATCGATCATCGGAACGCCATACCGGTGTAAATTTAGCAAGAACTCTACTCGTCCTATTCGGGCAAGTTTCGCTGCCATACCGGATGAGAGCCGTTTCATTTCGAACAGTTTCACGGCCATTGCCATGCGGGCTTCCTGTTCAAACTCGCTTTGGGTTTGCTGTAATACGTCGGGCAAGAGCGCTGGATATTCGATTACCAATTGCATAGAACATCTCCCTTTGCTACCTTAATTTTACTGCGGGGCCGCCGTCGCTTCCGATCAATTCCCCCATCACCACAGACTCCGGCAACACACGCCGCATCGCATCCGCGACATCAGCGCCCACGACGACAACCATCCCCATCCCCATATTCCAGACCCGGTAGGCTTCGGTGTCATCAATACCGCTCCATTCCACCAGCTTGCGGAAGAGGGGCGGCACTTCCCAGCTGGCCCGGTGGATGCGGGCGGAGAGAGCGGCGGGCAGGATGCGCGGCACATTGTCCAGAAAGCCGCCGCCGGTGATGTGGGCCAGCCCCTTCACGGCCACGCCTGCCTTTTGCAGAGCACCCACTTCCGCCACATACGCTTTGTGGGGCACCAGCAGCGCATCGGCCAGAGAGAGACCGCTCTCGTCGAAAGGTTGGGAGAGGTCACGACCCTCGATGGCTTTGCGGATGAGCGAGTAGCCGTTTGTGTGCGGCCCTGTGCTAGGCAAGCCGATCAGCAGATCACCCGCCCGCATCGCGTCCATACGCGGCAGGAGCGCGTCCCGGCCCACCACGCCGACGATTGTGCCCGCCAGGTCAAACGCGCCGGGAGTGTAGACGCCGGGCATCTCCGCGGTCTCGCCGCCCAGCAGCACGCAGCCGATGGCCCGACAAGCCTCGGCCACACCGGTCACCGCGGCGGCCACCTGCTCCGGCACGATTTGGGAGGTGGCGATATAGTCCAGAAAGAAGAGGGGGCGCGCGCCCTGCACCAGAATGTCGTTGGCGCAGTGGTTGACAATGTCGTGACCGATGCCCTGCCAGCGGCCCAGTTGGGCAGCCAGCTTGACTTTCGTCCCCACCCCATCGGTGGAGGCCACCAACACCGGGTTGGCAGGCAGGTCGGTCAGCGCAAAGAGACCGCCAAAGCTGCCCACATCGGCCAGCACAGCCGGTGTGTGGGTGGCGCGCACAGCCGCTTTCATCATCTCAACGGCGCGGGTAGCCGCGTCTATGTCCACCCCCGCGGCAGCATAGGCAGAACCAGCCATAGATCAGCTTTCCCTTTGGCTTCGGCTTGGAAAAGTCCCCGACACTTCACAAACTTCGTCGCAGCAAAGAGGCCCCACCCCCTCGCTTGGGCAGAAAGTGCCGGGGACTTTCTGCTTGCCGCTACGCAAGATAGTACATCACTTCACAAGCCAAACCAAATCCGCTCAATCTGCTGGGATAGTCTTTGGGGAAGCGGCCACAACCGTTTGGCTACGCCCTCAGTTTCGTGGCTGCTTCCCGGAAGGTTGCCAACATATGGTGTGATCGAAGTGCCACTCCTTGTCACGCGGGGTCGCTTCCAGCATTTTATTGCGCGGCCAGCGTGCGGGTGATCTGGTCGATGTGGCCCTCGCCGTGGGCCGCGTAGAGGCGCAACTGGTCGTCCAGCGTTACTCTACCGCTGGCGGGATGGAAGCCGGTGCGCGCCCAAGCGTCGGCCGCCAGATTTTCCCAAAAGACAACCCAACGGCTATGCAGGGCAGTGAGCAGCGCAAGCGAGACAGCCAAGTCCGGGCCAGAGGCGTCGGCCATCTCTGCCCACAAATCCTGATCGTAGGGTTTCAGCGTCGGGTGATCTTCGGTGGCGATCAGTTTGCAACGGATGTAGCTGTTCATATGGGAGTCGGCCAGGTGGTGGACATTCTGGGCCACGCTCCACTCCCCGGCCAGGAAATGACCACTCAATTGGGCGTCGGTCAGCCCATACACCAGTGCAGCCACCTGTTCCGGTAAACGGCGGATTTTTTCGATGAGAAGTGTGCGTTCGTGCATAGAGGATGCTCCTTTTTTGTAGGGCAGAATGGTATTCCGCCTTACGGTGATTAAGTGGCAGGGCAGAATACCATTCCGTCCTGCGGATGTGCGAATGCCCGCCAGTATACGGTTGACCGGCGCGACCTGTCAATACGGCGGGAGGGTGCTATCGGGGCAGTTACCTTCCGGGAAGGGGTCAAAATCAGAGTGGACTTGCGCTATCTCTCTGACCCCTTCCCGGAAGGTGTACATTCGCCTTCCCGGAATCGTTCCTTCACCTTTGCCAAACACAGCCAAAGCCGTTATTGTATGATTGGACGCGCTTGTTCTATACTACGTGCGCTTTCGGCCTGACCGATCACTGTATATCTGTCTATAATCTGTCCAATGTATCATCTGTGTCCACAAAACTATGTCAAAACTTGTCATTGTCGAATCGCCCACCAAAGCGAAAACCATCCGTAATTTCTTGCCCAAAGAGTATGTGGTCAAAGCCAGTATGGGCCACATCCGCGACCTGCCCTCCTCCGCCGGGGAGATTCCCGAAAAGGTGAAGGGTGAACCCTGGGCGCGCCTGGGCGTCAATGTGGAGCAGGACTTCGAGCCACTCTACGTCATCCCCGCGGCCAAGAAAAAGATCGTCACCGAACTACGCGCCGCGCTCAAAGATGCTGACGAACTGATTCTGGCCACCGACGAAGACCGGGAAGGCGAGAGCATCGGCTGGCATCTCCACGAAGTGCTGAAGCCCAAAGTACCGGTCAAACGGATGGTCTTCCACGAGATCACAGCCGAGGCGATCCAGAAGGCGCTCAAAGATACGCGACAGATTGACGACAATCTGGTGCGCGCCCAGGAAGCCCGGCGCATCCTGGACCGGCTGGTGGGCTACACCCTTTCGCCCCTGCTCTGGAAAAAAATTGCGCCCAAACTCTCGGCGGGGCGTGTGCAGAGTGTGGCCGTGCGTCTGCTTGTCATCCGCGAGCGGGAGCGGCGCGCCTTTCGCGCCGGTGCCTATTGGGATCTGAAGGCGCTGCTCAACAAACGCCCAGACAAACCCAAACACCGCTTCGAGGCCCAACTGATCTCCGTGGGCGATGTGCGCGTTGCTTCGGGCCGGGATTTTGACGAGACGACCGGCAAAATTCCCGCAGGCAAGAATGTCCTGCTCCTGAATGAAGCCGACACACGCAAATTGCGCGAACGGCTGCTGCAAGGCAGGTGGGTGATCACCGGCGTCGAGAGCCGCGACGCCAAACAGTCGCCCGCGCCCCCCTTCACCACCAGCACATTGCAGCAGGAGGCCAACCGCAAACTGGGCTGGGGGGCCAAAGTGACAATGCGCACAGCCCAGACTCTCTACGAAAACGGCTACATTACGTATATGCGCACCGACTCGGTACACCTGAGCGACGAGGCCGTCTCCGCGGCCCGGCGGCGTGTCACCGAACTCTACGGCAGCGAATATCTCAGCGACAAGCCCCGGCGTTACGCCACCAAATCCAAAGGCGCACAGGAGGCCCACGAGGCCATCCGTCCCGCCGGCACTGAGATGCAGCCAGCGGACAGGCTGCCCATCGCCGGCCAGGAGCGGGCGCTCTATGACCTGATCTGGAAGCGCACCGTTGCCACGCAGATGGCCGACGCCCGCCTGAAACACACAACTGTCACTGTCGGCGTGGAGGATGCCATCTTCCGCGCCAGCGGGCGGGAGATCCTTTTCCCCGGCTTCTTCCGCGCCTATGTGGAGGGCAACGACGACCCGGAGGCTGCTCTGGAAGATCAGGAGTCGGTGTTGCCGCCCCTGGCCGTACACGAAGAGGTGGATGTGCGCGAGTTGGAAGCCGTCGGCCACGAGACAAAGCCGCCTGCCCGCTACACCGAAGCCACCCTCGTCAAGGCGCTGGAAGCCGAGGGGATTGGCCGCCCCAGCACCTACGCCACCGTCATTGACACCATCCAGGAGCGCGGCTACGTCTTCAAACAGCGCAAAGAGCTGGTGCCGACTTTCGTGGCTTTTGCCGTCACCCAACTGCTGGAGCAGCATTTCGACGAACTGGTGGACCTTCACTTCACCGCCGAGATGGAGCAGAAGCTCGACGACATCGCCGACGGTCAGGCCGGCTGGCTGGAATATCTGCGCCACTTCTTTTTGGGCCAGGGCGGTCTGGAAAATCAGGTGAAGGAGAAGGAAGCCGGGATTGAGGCCCGCGTCGCCAGCCAGGTGGCGTTGAGCGATCTGGATGTGGAGCTGCGCATCGGCCAGTTTGGCCCCTTCCTGGCGCGGGGCAGCAACGGCGACCGGGTGACGACCGGTCTGCCCGATTCACTGCCCCCCGCGGATCTGACGCCGGAGATGGTGGAGGCGCTTTTCAACCGCAAGGGCGATGCGCCGGAGACAGTCGGCCAGGACCCGGAGAGCGAACTGCCCATCTTCCTGAAGGATGGCCCTTACGGCCCGTATGTCCAGTTGGGCGAGGAGGGGCCAAAGGGCAAGAATGGCAAACCCAGCAAACCCAAGCGCGCCAGCCTGCTTAAAGGCATGGAAAAGGGCGATATTGACCTGGAGATGGCGCTCAAACTGCTCAGTCTGCCGCGTGTGCTGGGCGCTCACCCGGAGACGGAGAAGGAAGTCAAGGCGGGCGTCGGACGTTTCGGTCCTTTTATCGTACACGACGGCAAATTTGTCAGCCTGAAAGCGTCGGACAATGTGTTGGAAGTGGAGTTGGAACGGGCGTTGGAACTCCTCTCAGCCGCGCCGGCCAAACGGGGAGGCAGCGCGGCCAAAAGTGTGATCAAAGAATTGGGCACGCATCCCGAAGATGGCAGCCCGATTCAGGTGTTGAGCGGGCGTTATGGGCCTTATGTCAACCACAAAAAGATCAACGCCACCCTGCCCAAAGAACAGAAGCCAGAGGAGGTCACGCTGGAACAGGCGCTGGCGATGCTGGCCCAGAAGAAAGATGCGCCCACCAAAAAAGTGGTGCGACGGCGGCGCAGTTGATAACATCTTCTCCGTTTATTTGAACAGCGACACGAAACGTGAGACGTGAAAGGTGAGAACAGACGGCGATCTCACGTTTCACACCTCACGTTTCTTCTGTGAGGTTCCCCCGTGTTTGAACTCGTCTTTTTCGGCACATCCGCCAGCGCACCGTCGGCCCAGCGCGGGCTATCGTCCGCGCTGGTGATGGTCAACGAACACCGCTTTCTGATTGACTGCGGCGAAGGCACCCAGCGCCAGATTTTGCGCAGCGGGCTGGGCTTTCGCCGCCTGGACAAAATCCTCCTCACCCACGGCCATTTGGATCACATTTTGGGGCTGGGCGGTCTGGCCAGCACCCTCGGCCACTGGGAAGCCCTGGACGAATTGAACATCTACGGCGGCGGACCAGCCATCGCCCGCGTCCACGCGCTGATGGAAGTCGTCTTTGGCGCGGGCAACATCCCCAACGCGGGCGTCATGCTCAATCTGCTGGAGGAGGGGCTGCTTTTCGAGGATCGCCATTTCACTCTGACTGCCTTTCCGGTGGTCCATCGGGGCGGGGGCTGCTTCGGCTTCACCTTTGAGGAGCGCACCCGACGTCCCTTTGACAACGCCGTAGCCGAGGCGCTGGGCGTTCCTCAGGGACCAGCGCGCCGGAATTTGGTGGAAGGCAAAGCGATTACACTGGCCGACGGGCGGGTGATTCAGCCGGACGACGTGCTGGGGGAGGCGCAGCGGGGCGCAAAGTTCTGCTTTGTGGGGGATGTGGGGCGCACAGGGCCGCTGCACAAAATTGTGGAAGGGGCCGACCTGCTGGTTATCGAAGCCACTTATCTGGAGGAGGAGGCGGAGATGGCGAAGGCGCACGGCCACATCACCGCCAAAGCCGCGGCTCGGTTGGCCGCCAATGCCGGTGTCAGGCAGTTGATCCTCCATCACCTCAGCCGCCGCTACCGCACACAGGAGGTGCTGGCCGAGGCCCAGGCCGAGTTCCCCGCCACCATCGTCGCCCACGACCTGGACTATTTCCGCGTGAGGAAGGGGGAGGCGGTGGAGGTGGTGAAGAGATAGAACGCGGATGAGGCGGATTGGGCGGATGAATGCGGATAAAAAGAGCGAAAGCCCCGGAACAATTCCGGGGCTTTCGCTCTTTTGTGAGAGGCTATCAAGCGAAGGCGGGTTCAGTGAAAGCCAGAAAGCCCGCACAGTTGCTTGAGATCGTTGTGCGAAATGGTAGTGTCAGGATGCAACGCAGCTTTTGCCAGGTTGCGTTTGGCCTCACGCAGCAACTCCAAGTGGTCCAAACGCGAGGACATCCTTTCATACTCGCTGACAGAGAGCAAAACAGCAGCAGAACGATTCTGTTCAGCCAAGATGACCGGCCCATTTGCCAGTTTTGAAATGATGCTTTTGTAATCATTTGACAGGCTGGTCACAGGCTCTATTTGTGGAATATGCATCTTGATCTCCTATCTGAACACAAAGTCCGAAATTCGTTTCGGTACGACTTCGTAACCGAAGTTGGCAAGAATCGCCACGTTTTCTGGGTGGTCGCCAATCTCCACTCTCTAATCTCCAATCTCTTCCTATCCCCGCAACACCCCCCCCGTCGCCTCTTCCACCGCGCTCACAATCCGCGCGCGCAGACTGGTGATCTCCTTCTCCGTCAGACTGCGCTCGTAGCTCTGGTAGGCCACGCGCCAGGCCAGGGACTTCTGATTCACAGCCAACGGCGCGCCCCGGTAGATGTCGAAAAGCTCCACATCCACCAGCAGATCGCCGCCGCCCGCCACCAGCGCATCGCGCACCCGGCGCACAGTCACCTCCTCGTCCACAGCAAAGGCCAGATCTTCGGTCACCGGCTGGTAGACGCTGATGGGCGGCATGGCGGAAAGCTGCCAGCTTGGGCGCACCAGCGGCCCGATATGCAGTTCGGCGATGCAGACCCGCTCGTCGCCCAGGCCAAAGGCCCCCCGCACCTTCGGGTGCAGCTCGCCCAGGATGCCCAGGCTACGCTCGCCGACGCTCACCAGCGCGCAGCGGGGACCGAAGGAGGGGGAATCCGGGTGGGCGCTGAAACGGAGGGCGTTTTTGTCAACACCCAGGCGGCTGACAAGCGTCTCCACCATCCCTTTCAGGTCAAAGAAGTCGAAACTCTCGCGGTCGCTGGCGCTGCTCTGGTAGTTGACGGGCTGGCGCGAGCCGGTCAGCGCGATACAAACGCGGCGGTCTTCCTCCGGCAGCGTGCCATCGCCGTTTTCCGGGCGATAGACGCGGCCGATCTCAAAGATGGCTTGACGATTCGCAAAACGGCTGTTGTAGGCCAGATTTTCCAGCGCGCTCACCATCAAATCCCGGCGCATCACCCGCCGCTCCACGGAAAGCGGGTTTGTCAGTTCGATAAAGGCAGGCGTCGGGCCGCTGCCACTCGTCGCCAGCAGCTTGCGATGATTTTCGGGTGTGGTCAGTGGGTGGCTGACGGTATCCTGCAAGCCACAGGCCACCAAAATATCCCGCAGTTTCTCCTCGGCTTCCAGCACTTCGTTGCGGCGCTGGGGCGGCAGGGCAGTGTCGAGCAGTGTGACGCCCACTTTGTCGTAGCCCACAATGCGCGCCACCTCTTCGGTCAGGTCGGCGGGCATGGCGATGTCCAGCCTATGCCAGGGAACAGTGGCGGCCAGCACCGGCTCGTCGTCGGCCCGGTAGAGACCGAAGACGGCATTGGCGGGTGCGTCGGCAGGGGGAGCGGCCACTTCTGTCACCCGAAAATCGAGTTTCTCCAATGCGTCGGCAATCTGGCCGCGGGTCAGATCCATCCCCAGCAGGCGGCGCACATCCCCGGCGCTGGTATAGACGGTCGTCGCGGCCTGCGGCGTAGGATAGGCGTCCACAATGCCGGGGACGATGCGCCCGCCCGCGTAGAGGCGCATCAGTTCGGCGGCGCGCCGCGCGGCGCTGTCATTGAGGGTGGCGGGCACGCTGCGCGTAAAGCGGTGGCTGGCTTCGCTGTGCAATTTCAGCTTCTGGCTGGTACGCCGGTTGTTGATGCCCTCGAAGGTGGCCGATTCGAGCAGAACCTGGCGCGTGCCGTCGTGGACTTCGGTCTGTGCCCCGCCCATCACACCGGCGATGGCAATCGGCCCTGCCGTGTCGGTGATGAGGAGCATCGAAGCGTCCAGCGGGCGCTCCTGGCCGTCCAGCGTCGTCATCTTTTCGCCGGGCTGGGCTGTGCGCACAATGACCGTCGGTTTGTCTGCGCCGCTCGCGCTCGCCCGCTGCGCCAACAGGTCGTAGTCAAAGGCGTGCAGGGGCTGGCCCATCTCCAGCATCACATAATTGGTGATGTCCACGATATTGGAAATCGGGCGCATCCCGGCCTTGCGCAGCCGCTCCTGCATCCAGAGGGGCGAGGGGCCGACGGTCACATCGCGGATGAGGGTGGCGGTGTAGCGGTGGCAGAGCGCCGGGTCTGCGATCTCGACAGCCACGTAATCGGACGCGTTGTCGTCGCCGCTGGGCTGCCAACCGTCGGCGGGCAGATGGAGCGCGCCGCCGGTCAGCGCGTGGACTTCGCGGGCCACGCCGCTCATACTCAGACAGCGCGCCATATCCGGTGTCAGTTCGATCTCCACAATGTCGTCGCCCAGATAGTCACGCAGGGACAGGCCCACGGGCGCGTCGTCGGGCAGGAGCAGAATGCCCTCGTGCTCCTCGCTCAGCCCCAATTCCAGTTCGGAGCAGACCATCCCCGCCGAGCGGACGCCGCGGATTTTGGCGGCTTTGAGCTTTTTGAAAGGCCGGGGGCGGGTGTCGCTGTAGGCGTCTACCAGAGAGGCGCCCTCGCGGGCAAAGGCGACTTTCAGCACGGGCAGTGTGCCCGCTGCCACGCTCTGGCCTTTGTACTGGAAGAGATTGGGCGCGCCGGTCACCACCTGCTGGGCTTCGGCCTGGCCGTGCGCCACATCCACCAGCACCAGCCGGTCGGCGTCTGGGTGGGGTTTCACGGCGATCACCTGGCCGACGACCAGCGTTTCGGCGTCCCACCAGTCGCCCACGCGTTTGACCGATGCCACTTCCAGCCCGGCCAGGGTGATGCGTTCGGTCAAGGCATCGAGGGGGAGGGTGATCTCGACGTATTCTTTGAGCCACGAAATGGGGACAAGCATTGGGTACTCCTGAGAGTGCTATAGACAATAAAAACCAGAACGCAGATTGCGCAGAAACCAGAGATTTTCGCAGATTTTATCCATTCGACAAGCTCAGTACAGCGCCGTGTAAATCCGTGTCCTTGTTTCAGGGCAGCGTTTATCTGCATAAAACTGCGTCCAAAAATTTTTCTGAAATCATTTCAATCGGCTTGCCATCATCTACAGAATAGATATCCTCACGGCTGTCTGCCAGAAAATCAAAAGCCGGATTGCGAGCTGCGGCGTACAGCCACTCTTGCTCGGTCCATTCGTCTTCAGATGGGAAGATGTCGTCAATAAAACCTGTTATCTCCACTGGAAACCTCGCTCTCTTCTCACGCGCTTGTCACACCACGCGACATGCCCGGCGGACACCGGTAACGATGAAAATGCCAGTCGGACTAACAGTCCGACCTACGACCGCAATTCCCAGTCGCCGATCCCCAGTCCCCAGTCGCTATTTTCAAACAGCGGCACGCGCCAAATCCTGGCACAGATTGTACCAGACCTTTGGCGAATTGTGGATTCTCAATTGAACTGGGAGTTCTGTCCCAACAGGTCATGCACCAGATCGTGGGCCAGGGAACGCCAGTAGCCCCAGCCCCGCCGTTTGCCATTGAGCGCACGCAGGTTGGTCGCGATTTGGGCCATCGAATGGGCCGGTACCGTGCGAAACTCGGCGGCTTCGTCGCCTGCGTCCGGGTCAACGTAGCGGGTACGACTTTCCAGATAGAAGAGATAGCTGGTGAAGGGCACGCTGGAATTGTTGCGGCAGAAGTGGCAATCCAGAATGGCGAGAAAACGGCGCACGATCACCGACTGACCCGTCTCCTCTTCCACCTCGCGCAGCAGGGCATCTTCCACTGCTTCGCCCGGCTCGATGCCGCCGGTGGGCAGACGGTAGATGGGCTGTTCGTAACGCTGTTTGCTGTGCAGCAAAATCTCGCCGTTGGGCTGGCGGATGACAAAAATGACCTCGCCGCGCCGGTCAGGGATGGCTCGCCAGCGCTGTGCGGCCAGATAGTCGTCGGTCTCGACGACTACCCGGCGACGGACCGGCTCGCCGTATTTGGCGGACAGGATACGTGTCTCCATCGGGTCAACCGCGGGGAGATAGCAGCCTGCGCCTGTGAGTATATGCGTTTCCATTCGTGCGCCTCCCAGGAGGGGATGTCTTGGGATGAGGGGTGGATGTATGGTTGATGGGAAGCCTACCAGAGCAGGGCGCATTATGCAACGCACGCTACCTTACATTTTTACTTCTGATGGGAAGAATAGAACGCGGATCACGCGGAAAGGGCGGATTGACGCGGATAAAAATCTGCGCAAATCTGTTGTTTCTGCGCTAATCTGCGTCCTTTGATGGGAAATAGAACGCGGATCACGCGGAAAGGGCGGATTGACGCGGATTAAAAATCTGCGCAAATCTGTTGTTTCTGCGCTAATCTGCGTCCTCTGATGGGAAAATAGAACGCGGATCACGCGGAAAGGGCTGATCAGCGCGGATAAAAATCTGCGCAAATCTGTTGTTTCTGCGCTAATCTGCGTCCGCTTTTCGTCGTTTGATGGCAAAAGCAATACCGACCAAAAGCAACAAAAGCGTTGCCAGAGAAACCCATTGGCCGATGACGCGCGGGAGTGTGTCGCCGTAGCGGAGCAGAATAAAACCCTCGCCTGTCGCCGGCACAGCCACCGTCATACGGCCCAGCGTGCCCTCGCTTTCGGGGATGACAGGCAATTCCTGCTGCGGCTGGCCGTGTTCACCATCCAGCAGCCAGGCGCGCCAGCCGGGGTAATAGAAGTGGTTGAAGACGATGCGCTGGTCAGCCCGCGCGCCGCAGACGCCGGGCCGGTCGCCGGGGTCGGTGCAGAAGTAGACTTCTTCCATAACTGTGCTGTGGGCCACGGAGCCGACGGCCAGTGTGCTGTAATCAACCGCCTCGTAATCCACTTTGGAGGTGACCGGCGTTACCGGCTGGCCCGCTTTGTCCAGATTGATGTAATACTCGGCCATCGGACTCCAGGTGGGAATCTTCTTGACCCAGGCCGTGCTGCCCGTCATCTCGTCGGCGTCCCGCTCAAAACGCATCAGCGCGGCCAAGCCCACCGGGCCTTCGGCTGGCGGCACTGTTTGCACCTGCAAAAGGGGGTAGCTGCTCAGAATCACCACCGCCAGGACGACGAAGAGCGGCAGCGAGAGGCCGCGGCTCTCCTCCCCCATCTCTTCCGGCAGAAGGAGAAGCCCGGCCAGCACAGAAAAGGCCACGACTGTGATAGGCAGCCAGCGCCAGGGGAATTGGGCGGATTGCAGAATAGCCCCCACCAGCGGCCAATCCCAGAGCGGCGCAAAAAAGGTCAGACCGAGCGCGGCCGCGCCCAGCCCGGTGACGGCAAAGACGGCGATCTCCGGGCGCAGGTTGCGCTGTCGCCAGGCAGCCAGCCCGCCGAGCAGAGCAAAGAGCAGCAACACCGGGCCGATCTGAAAGTTGAGGGTATCGTTCGGCCCCGGTAGACTGACGCCAAAATCCCAGCGCGGGCTGAGGAATTGGAAGAAGTAGACAAAATCGTCGCGGAAGTTGTAGCGGCCATCGAACCACTGGTCCACGCGCACGTAACCGCGTTCCAGGAGCATCGGCAGCCAGAAGATCGCGCTCAGTCCCAGCCCCGCCCCGGCCCCGGCCAAAGGTGTCAATGCACGCCACAGAAGCCGCCCAATCTCCAATCTCCAATCTCCAATCTCTTGCCAAAGGAGAAGGACAAGGATGTATAGCATCAGCACAGGGGTAAAAAGCACCCAGACCAGATTGCTGGTCAGCACCAGCCCGGCGTAGGCAATTGCCGCGCCGATGACCGCCCAGAGCGACGGACGGCGCACACAGGCGCGCAAACTCCACAGGCAGAGGGGTAGCCAGACAAAGGCCATACTTTCGGCCAGATTGCCCCGCACGTAGAGTACGAGCAGGTGGTAGGGTGCGTAGGTGTAGACAAGCGCGGCCAGCAATCCCGCTGTGCGCCCGGCCAGCGAACGGACGTAGCCATACATCGCGCCGGCGCTGGCGACGATACTCAGGCCAAAGACGATTTCCACCGATTGCGTAAAATCGAACTTGCCAAAATAATGCAGAATTTCGGCCAGGAAATGGCTGAAGGGGCCGTAGATGTTGAAGAAAGGGTAGCCGTAGCCAAAAGCGAAGTCAGGACTCCAGCGCGGCCACCAGACGCCGTCCTGCCAGAGGCGGTCGAACTCGAAGAGAAAGTAGACGTGATGGCGGGCGTCGTTGGCTCCCCAAAAATAGCCGGGTTTGGCAAAAGGCGCGACCGCAAAGATCGTCAGGGCGAGGGTCAGCCAGAGGAAGCCATCGCGCAGAAGGGGGGTATTGGATATTGGGTATTGGGTATTGGGTGACGCCTCATTCACAATTCACAATTCCCCATTCACAATTCACAATTTCTTCACTCCCCAAACAGCACCGCCTTGTCATCCGGCCCGCCATTGACGAGCAGGCGTCCGCCGCCCTCGCGCCAATCGTAATAGCCGAAGTAGTAGCGCAGGTTGGCGCTGGCCGGGTCGCTGGGCAGCGAGAGAGTATAGGTGCTGGTCAGAATCTCGCCGGGCTGCCAGGTGGTGGCAGGTCGCTCGGTCAGGGGCTGCTGATCCAACTGGGCCACGACTTCGTAGTCTGTGCCGTTGGCCATCGGGCGCAGGGCCTGGAAGAAGAGATTGTAGTCAAAATCCAGTGGCTGGACAGGCTGCCAGACGGCTTCCAGCGTGGCGTCGTAGCCGCCCGCACTGGATTCGTACACAGTCGCTTCCAGCAACACCAGTTCGCCCCGCGCGCCATAGACAGCGACAGGCGCGGCAGGCGGCGTATATTCAGTGAAGTCGGCGCTGAGATAGGGGTAACTGCTCATCAACACCAGCGCCGACAGCGCCGCCCAGTAGCCCCGGCAGGCCAGTTGGCTGTTGAGCGCGGGCAGGCTGCCCCCCATCAATGCCAGAAAGGGCAGCCCCGGCAGCAGAATCTGCCAGGGCCAGGTGAGCAGGCGATCAGTGCCGCTAATCCGCCAGAGAAAGGCGGAGGGGGCGAGGGTCAAGAGGATCAGGACGACGACAGCGGCCAGAGAGAAGATCAGCGACCGGCGCACGAGCAGCAGCGGCAAATCCACATTGGCCCGGTATTTCTGCCAGAGCAGCCAGACCGCCACCAGCGCAAAGGCGAGAGCGGCAAAACCCAATTGGAAAGGATAGCCATCCTGCCAGCCGGGGATGCTGGGCGCGGTCTGCCAGCCGCCCGCGAAATATTGGAAAAAGTAGACGAAATGGGCGTAGAAATCCACCGGTGAACTCGCCCGCAATCCCCAGAGCGGCAGCAGACTGAGCAGCCCGGCCAGCCCGGTGACGCCGGTGGTGAGCAGCGCCAGCCGATCCCGCTCCACCCACAGCACATAAGCCAGAGCCAAGAGGGTGACAAAGACGGCCAGACCAGCTTGGGTGCGCCAAATCCAGAGCAGAGAGATGACGGCGGCACCGATGGCCGCGGGGCTGCGGGTCTGGACATAGACGGCCAGCCCGGCCAGGACGAGCGGCCAGAGTCCCACTACCAGTGCGTCGGCCAGGGAACCCCGGATGTAGACAGTTGCCAACAGCGGCGGCAGCAGCGCATAGAGCAGCCCGGCCAGCCCCGCAGAGCGATCACCGAAGCGGGGGCGCAGCCAGAAATAGATACCCAGACTGCCCATCACAAAGACGAGGGCGAAGACCGCACGCACAGCTACAGCCGGCGCAACGCCCAACAGAATCAGCGGGCGGGTGAGCAAAAAGGTGGCGCTGCCGCTGCCCCGCCACAGGTCTGGCTGGGCCGCGATGTCGGCGACGGGCGCGGCATAAGGCGCGTTGAAGAGAGGGGCAAAGCCTTCCAGCGCCTGCCAGTAGCCGGGATAGGTGGCGGGTGCCCAGGCAAAGGCCGTGGCGATCAGAACCACCCACAGCCCGGTCAGACCCGCAGCTTCACGGGGCGAGGAGACGCTTGACACTAGCGGACCTGGTATATCTCGCGGCTGGCGTGGGTTTGCAGATAGCGCAGCCAGGCGCGGGCGGAGAGGGGTCCGAATTCGTTGTGGGGAACGGTCTGTGCGTGGCCGACCGATGCCGTCTCCAATGCCTGGGCGATGGCGACAGTCTCGGCGCGGGTGGCGCGGAACTGCTCGATCAGCGCATCCCAGTCCACATCCCTGGCCGGACGGTAGCCGTTGTACTCGTCCTGCAGCAGCGGCCCACCCAGCAGGGCACGCAGACGGCTCTGCCCCCAGCGTTCGATGCCGATGATGTGGCTGAGTACCCGGTGGTTGAATTCGGTCATCCGCTTGCTTTGCAGCCGGGCTAGGATTTTCTCTCCCGCCTCTGCCAAGTCGCGGCCCAGATCGGCGTAGCTCTGATTGCGCACCGGTCTTTCCAGATAGAAATATGCGCCAACTGCAGTGAATCTTTCTCTAATTCCCATTTGTTTACTCCTTCATTTTATCTCCAGGACTTACGCAGTTACTCCTGGGAACGCCAGCATCCTGCTGGCTGCCGCCAGGGATGGCGGCGTTCCCGGCTGCGTAAGTCCTGATCTCGATTACGCATCCCGATGGGTGGGGTCGAGGAGGATGCCGCCGCCCCCCGCGCCCCCCGGTTCGTCCACATCGGCCACAAAGCCTGCGGACAGTTTTTTCTTGTGGGCGTGCAGAGCCGCCACTTCAGTCACGGACAGCCCATAGCGGTTGGTGGGGTGGAGCAGAATTTCGATTAGGTCTTGGCCGATGAGCTGGGCCAGATGGCCGCGATTTTGGAAGCTCTTCCAGCGCAACGGCCAATAGCGCAAAAATTCCTGACCCGCCGCGGTGCGCGAAGCGGCCAGACGCAGGGGGAGGATCGAGCGTTCCAATTGGATAGCGAGCAGCCATTCGGCCCCGGCGGGCGCGGTGATGTCCTGCCCGAGCAGAAAGTAGAAGCGGTCCACATTGGCGACCAGTTCGAAGAGATTGTCGTAGCTGAGACCCGTCAGCGGGCTGCGGCGACTCTCCACGCCGACCTGCACGGGCAGCTCGGCCAGAATCTGGCCGATGGCGGCCCGTTCGGCTTCCAAATCGTTGGTGGCGCTGACAAAAATGCGCAATGTTTCGGGCATAGTTTCCCTACCGTTGAAAGTTCACAATCCCAACTGTGTCAAGTTGCCAACGCCGCGCTCTGTTTGAGACGCCGTTCCCAGGTTTCCAGATCGGCCTTCACCATCAGCCGCACCAGTTCCTGGAAGCTGACGGTCGGCTCCCATCCCAGTTTTGCGCCCGCTTTGGACGGGTCACCCACCAGCAGGTCCACCTCGGCGGGGCGGTAGAATTTGGGGTCCTGCACCACAAACTCCCGCCAGTCCAGGTTCACAAAACTGAAAGCTTCCTGGACAAATTCCTGCACGCTGTGGGTCTCACCCGTAGCGACAACGTAATCATCGGGTGCGTCCTGTTGCAGCATCAGCCACATCGCCCGCACGTAATCTGGCGCATAGCCCCAGTCGCGGCGGGCTTCCAGATTGCCCAGGTGCAGTTCGCTGTCCAGTCCCAATTTGATGCGGGCCACCGCGTTGGTAATCTTGTGGGTGACAAACTCTAGGCCGCGGCGCGGGCTTTCGTGGTTGAAGAGAATGCCGGAGCAGGCAAAGATATTGTAGCTCTCCCGGTAATTGATGGTAATCCAGTGTCCGTAGACTTTGGCGACGCCGTAAGGGCTGCGCGGATAGAGCGGCGTGGATTCGCGCTGGGGCACTTCCTGCACTTTACCGAACATTTCGCTGCTGCTGGCCTGGTAGAAGCGGATGGAGGGGTCCACGATGCGGATAGCGTCCAGCACACGCGTCACGCCCAGGGCCGTAAATTCACCGGTGAGGACGGGCTGGGTAAAGCTGGTAGGCACAAAACTCTGCGCGGCCAGATTGTAGACTTCGCGGGGGCGGTGTTCCTGCAAAATGCTGATCAGACTCATCTGATCGAGCAGATCGCCCTGGACGATCTCCACTTTTTCCTGGAAGTGGCGGATGCGGTCAAAGTTGATGGTGCTGGTGCGGCGCACCATTCCGATAACTTTGTAGCCCTGGGCCAGCAGCAGTTCGGCCAGGTAGCTGCCATCCTGCCCAGTGATGCCGGTGATGAGTGCGGTTGGCATAGATGTTTCTCCGTAGGTTGGGTTCTTCCGGCTGGCGTTGGGTGGACTTCCTGTACTGTGTATGCCGGAAGAACCCAACGAGCCAGAAATATCGAAACGCATTAGCCAGAAACGCCCGTAAACCCCGGTCTGTTCCCGCGCACATCCAGCCGCCAGCCGTCCAGCACATCCTGCAGGGTGCGGCGCAGTCCAATGCGCGGCTGCCAGCCCGTAGCCGCCACCAGGCGGCGGTTGTCGCAGATCATCGCGGGCACGTCGCTGGGGCGCAGACGGGCCGCGTCCTGCTCCACCTGAATCGAAACGCTGCTCATCCCCAACAGAATCTCCAGAACGGTCTGAATCGAATGCCCCTGACCAGTTCCCACATTGTAGACCGCGCCGGCCACGCCTTGCTGGGCAGCCAGCCAATAGGCGGCCACCACATCGCGTACGTCGGTAAAGTCGCGCACGGCCTCCAAATTGCCCACCCGCAAGACCGGCTGCCGCTGTCCGGCTTCGATCTCGGCGATCTGGCGGGCGAAGGCGCTGGCGACAAAATCGTCGGCCTGGCCCGGCCCGATATTATTAAAGCTGCGTACACGCACAATCGCCAACCCGTAGTTGCACCAATACTGATAGCCCATCATATCCTGGGCGATTTTGCTCACCCCGTAGGGCGAATTGGGGCGGAAGGGCGTCTCCTCGTCCACCGGCAAATCTGCGGGCAACACCCGCCCATAGACTTCGTTGGAGCCGACCACCAGCACCCGGCAATCCGGCGCAAAACGGCGCACGGCTTCCAGCAGATTGAGCTGACAGTGGATATTCAGTTCGTAGGCCACCCAGGGCTGTGACCAGCTCCCGCCTACATCGCTCCACGCGGCCAGGTGTAGCAGAAGGTCCGGCTGCACCTGTTGGATCATCTCGTCCACCCAAGACGGGTTGCGCAGATCGCCTTTGTGTAGCTGCAGTTGGCCGCGCACAGCCCGGATGCGCCAGTCGTGGCGGTGGATGACGCCGTGGATTTCCACATCCGGCTCGCTCAACAGCAATTGGGTCAGAGCAGAGCCAGCAAATCCGGCGATACCGGTGATGAGTGTGCGCACAGAAATCCCCAATCTCCAATCCCCAATCCCCAATCCCCAATCCCCAATCCCTTCTTTCTGACAGGACAGTATAGCAAAAAAGTGGGGAGAACACCCAATGACAGGCGGTGTGACGGGAAAACGTTTTTGGTATGGCACACTGATTGTATCCCAGCACACCCGTTTGCTGTGAAGCACAACACAGCTTGCGCCGCGATCCCAGACCAGACTGACCAAAGGCAGCCACCTTCCGGGAAGCGACCACAGCATCTTTCTTACGTTATTGACTCCGTGGTCGCTTCCCGGAAGGTTTCCTACTTCTCAACAAAACTGAGCAGCCCCAACCAGTTGGCAAAACGACCGGCCAAATGATATACTGCGCGCAACACAGAGTGGCGCTTCTCGGGGGAAGCGCCGCAGGAGAACAAACCCGTATGCGTATTTTGATCACTGGTGGGGCCGGATTCATCGGCAGCCATCTGGCAAATTTTCTCTATGCCCAGGGCCATTATGTGCGTGTCCTGGACGATATGACGAGCGGCGACCCGGATCAGCTACACGCGGAAATCTACGTCAAACGCGGGGATGTGCGCGACATCCCGACTCTCTGGTCGCTGTTGCAAGGCGTGGATGTGGTCTATCACCTGGCCGCCCTGGTCAGTGTGCCCGCGTCCATCCTCTACCCGCGCGATTACAACGATGTGAATGTAGGCGGGACGGTTGCCCTGCTGGAAGCCTGTCGGGATGTGGGCGTGGGGCGGGTTGTCCTGGCCAGCAGCGCCACCATCTATGGAGACCAGCCGACCCAGCCAGTCAGCGAAGGCACACTGCCGGCCCCGGCTGCCCCCTACGCCGTGACCAAAATGGCCGCAGAGCAATATCTTTTTACAATGGGCGCGCTGGTGGGCTTTGAAGCCGTAAGCCTGCGCATCTTCAACGCCTATGGCCCCGGCCAACCCCTGCCGCCCACCCACGGCCCTGTGATCCCCTATCTTATGCAGCAGGTAGCCCAGAACGGTTCGGTGATCATTTTTGGCGATGGCACACAGACGCGCGATTTTGTCTACATCAGCGATGTCGTGCAGGCATTGGTCACGGCCGGGGTTGCCCCCAACGTGGACCGACAGATCATCAACATCGGCAGCGGGCAGGAGACGTCGATCAACCAGGCCGCTGAACTGATCGGACAGGTGCTGGGCAAGCAGCCGCGCCTGCTGCACAACCGGGAAAAGAGCGTAGGCACAGCCCGTCTGGTGGCTGACATCGCCAAAGCCCAGGTTTTGCTGGACTACACCCCTCGGATGCGTCTGGCCGCCGGTCTGGAGATGCTCTACCGCAACGATCCTCTCTTCAAGAAAGAGACTGTGCGCAAAACCAATACGGCCCGGATGCTTGGGTTTGCCTTTTGGAGCAACGGTGTCTGATTGATGAGAAGCTCTGCCCTATTGTCCCTTTCCTCGTTGCGCGTCTGGTTCACAGCCATATTTCTGCTTCTCTTCGTGGCAGCCTGCTCGCGCCAGGATGTGTTGGTGAGCTATCTGGCGAACAACGAAGAGAGCCTGCACCGTCCCCACAGCGTTGATAGCCGCCCGCTGCGCTTTGTAGTCGCGCCCGGCTCCACGGCCCGGGCGATTGCCGAGCAGTTGGCCGCGGCCGGGCTGATCGGTGACGCTACCCTCTTTGAGGCGTATGTGCGCACAGGGGGGATGGCAGAGCGGCTGGAAGCGGGGACATTTTATCTCAACCCGGCCATGACGACGGTGGAGATCGCCGCGGCCCTGCAAGATGCGCGTGCCGCCAGTATCCGCGTGACAATTCCCGAAGGCTGGCGGCTGGAGCAGATTGCAGACTATTTGCGTGAGAGACAGATATCTTTGGACAGTGACGACTACCGGCGACGGGCGCTGTCGGGCGACCTGACCGGGCTGGATGTCAGCCGCTATGCGTTTTTGAACAGCCGTCCGGCGGGCACAAGCCTGGAGGGGTATCTCTTCCCCAGCACTTTCGAGCTGCCCAGGGAAGGGGCAAGCGCCGTGGATTTCCTGACCCGGCAGTTGGACGCGTTCCTGGCCCAGGTTGTGCCGG
Source organism: Litorilinea aerophila (assembly GCA_945897075.1). GTDB lineage: Bacteria > Chloroflexota > Anaerolineae > Caldilineales > Caldilineaceae > JACQGT01. Next base: position 10,540 of record CAMDEX010000040.1, on the reverse strand, counting down.
TCTACGACGCTGCCGTAGCAGGCGGGGATACGAAGCTGGACCTCTACGCGGTGCTGACGCTGGCGAGCATTGTGGAGCGGGAGGCTGTGCTGGCGGAGGAGCGGGCCGCCATTGCCGCGGTCTACCTGAACCGGCTGGCTGCGGGGATCAAGCTGGACGCGGACCCGACTGTACAGTACGCGCTGGGCTATCAGCCAACGACGGGTCAGTGGTGGAAGACACCCGTCTTTTTGGAAGAATACAGCAGCGTCCTCAGCCCCTACAACACATACATCTATACAGGTATCCCGCCCGGCCCCATCGCTTCCCCCGGTCTGGCCTCGATTCAGGCGGTGTTGCAGCCGGATGATCACGCCTATTTCTACTTCGTCGCCACGCCAGACGGCAGCGGCGCGCATATCTTTGCGGAAACCTATGACGAGCATCTGGCGAATGTGCAGCGTTACCAGAATCGGTAGAGCGGGGAGCGGCGACTGGGGAGCGGTGACTGGGGAGCGGCGACTGGCGGGTGGGGATCGGGGAGCGGTGACTGGGGAGCAGGAGACTTGGCAGCACCCAATCCCCAATCCCCGATCCCCAATCCCCACTCCCTCCTACGCCGCCACCCGCTCCAGAGGGATCAACTCGACTTCGCCCTGCTCATTCTCCACAATGCGGTAGAGTGCCTCGGCCCGGTCGGTCATCAGCACCCCGTTTAGATGATCGATCTCGTGCTGAAAGATGCGGGCCAGCCAATCGTAGACCTTCAGGCGTACTTCCTGCCCATGACGGTTTTGAAACTTAACCAGCACAAAGGTGGCGCGCACCACATCCGCAGCCAGACCGGGTAGGGAGAGACAGCCCTCTTGTCCTTCTTCCGCGCCTTTGGCCTTGATGATCTCCGGGTTGATCACTTCGTAGCGGCGCAGCGTCTCTTCGGGCTTGTCCGGGTCCTCCGGCCACTCGATGACGGAGATGCGCTGATCCAGACCGATCTGCGGCGCAGCCAGACCCGCGCCGTTGGCTTCGCGCATCGTGAAAATCATATCTTCGAGCAGCTTATGCAGCCCCGCGTCAAAAGTGCGCACCCTTCTGGTCGGGTTGCGCAAAATTCCTGCCCTGGCGCTCTTTGCGGTCACAATCTCAAGTACAGCCATCCTGCTCTCTTTCCTCGCCTGTTCCATTGGCAACCCTACTATTATAGATGTGACGGAAAGTGACTGTCAAAAGAAGAGTAGGCATTGCTCCGGCTTTTACATGCGCAAGCGAGCCATTTGGTCAATTGATGTGGGTGAGCGTTTCGTTATTCGCCTGACCGTATACCCTACCCGGATCAACGATCCCAAAACCATCCCGCAACACGCCGACGGTACTATTGCTCCACGCGCAAAGGCCAGTTATCAGTGAACGGTAATCAGTCGGTATCACACTGATAACTGTTCACACGCCGACGACCAATACCCAATATCCTCTCCTCAGGAGACTCTTGCTCATGCCCAAATCCATCTCCCACGTGACCGTTATCGGGGCCGGCACAATGGGCGCAGCCATCGCCGGTCATCTCGCCAACGCTGGCATCGCCTCCCATCTGCTCGACATTGTGCCCTCTGAATTGACCGCGGCCGAGTCGGCCAAAGGGCTGACGCTGGACAGCCCAGCCGTGCGCAACCGCATCGTCAGCCAGGGCTGCGAGCGGATGGTCAAGAGCAAACCGGCCAATCTTTTCTCCGAGCAGCAGGCGGCGCTGATTACGCTGGGCAATCTGGAGGACGATTTCGACACCGCGGTGGGACAGAGCGATTGGATTATCGAAGTGATTGTCGAGCGCCCCGCCCCCAAACAGGCATTAATGGCGCGCATCGAAGCCGCCGCGCCCGCCCACGCCATCATCAGCACCAATACCTCCGGCATCCCCGTGCATATCATCAGCCAGGGACGCAGTGCCGCCTTCAAAAAGCGCTTTCTGGGCACCCATTTCTTCAACCCGCCCCGCTACTTGCACCTGCTGGAGATCATCCCCACCGCAGAGACCGACCCGGCCATTGTGGCCCAGATGAAAACCTTCGCCGAGAGCCGTCTGGGCAAGGGCGTCGTCGTCTGCAAAGACACGCCCAACTTTGTCGGCAACCGGATGTTCAGCTTTATCCAGAGCGACGTGATGGAGTACGCCATCGAGAACGGCTACACCGTCGAGGAGGTGGACAGCCTGACCGGACCGCTGATCGGTCGCCCCAAGACCGCCACCTTCCGCCTCAACGATGTGGTGGGGATTGACGTGGCCGCGCTGGTGGGCGACAACCTCTACGGGCTGATCCCGGACGACGAGGATCGAGAGGTTCTGCGCGGGCCGGGCGGCTCCGCGGTGATGAAGCTGCTGGTGGAGAACAAACTCTTGGGCAGCAAAACGGGCCAGGGCTTTTACAAGACAGTGACCGATGCCAAAGGGGGCAAGGATTTCTGGGGGCTGGATTTGCAGGCGGCGGCAAAGGGCAAAATTGATTACGTGGCTCCGGCCAAACCGCGCTGGGCCAGTGTGGGCGAGGCCAAAGACGAGGAACTGGCCGAGCGTCTGCGCCGTCTGACCGACGCCGACGACGAGGCGGGCGATCTGATCTGGCATACCCTCAGCCGCACATTGGCCTACGCCAGCAAGCGCGTGCCAGAGATCGCCGACAGTCCGGCGGACATTGACAACGCCATGAAGTGGGGCTTTGGCTGGGAGATGGGGCCTTTTGAGACGTGGGACACGCTGGGCGTGCGGGAGGCGCTGGAGCGGATGGAAGGCGAAGGCGTGACCGTAGCTGGGTGGGTTCATGAAATGCTGGCGTCGGGTCGCGAGACTTTCTACACCTACGAAAACGGCCATAGCACAGTCTACAGCCCGGCGAGTGACGGAAGCCGGAGCGTGAGCGACGGCCAGACTGTGACAGTGGCCGACATCCGCCGCAGCCGGGGTGTGCTGGCCGAGAATGACTCGGCCAGCCTGCTCGATATGGGCGACGGCGTGCTGCTGCTGGAATTCCACACGAAGATGAACAGCCTGGACACGGCCATCGGTGCCATCGCCAACGCAGCCATTGAACGGCTGCACGGCAGCGCGACGGGGCTGGTCATCGGCAACCAGGGCGGCAATTTCAGCGCTGGAGCCAATATCTTTCTGATCGGGATGCTGGCCCAGTCCGGCCAGTGGGAACAGTTGGACGCGGCCATCCACGGCCTGCAACAGATGATTTTGCAGATGCGCCTGGCCCCCAAACCGGTGGTGGCCGCGCCCTATCAGTTGGCTCTGGGCGGTGGCGCGGAGATTTCGATGGGCGCGGATCGCATTGTGGCCCACGCCGAAACGTACATGGGTCTGGTCGAGGTGGGCGTGGGTGTCATTCCCGGCGGGGGCGGCTGCAAAGAGATGGTGCGGCGGACTGTCAGCCCGCATATGCACGCGGCCAATGTCAACCCCAGCCCCTATCTGCAGCAGATTTTTGAGCAGATCGGCTTTGCCAAAGTCTCCACCAGCGCCGTGGAGGCGCGGCAGATGGGCTTCTTTGCGGAGACGGACCGCATTGTGATGAACTACGATCACCTGCTGGGCGAGGCAAAAGCGGAAGTGTTGCGGATGGCCGCCAACGGCTACACGCCGCCCAGCGTGAAGGCGAATGTCTACGCCGCGGGGGGGGATCAGCTTGCCAATCTGCGCATCGGCATCTATTCCCTCAAAGAGGGGGGCTACATCAGCGAGCACGACGCTATCATCGCCGGGCAGTTGGCAACGGTTCTCTGCGGCGGCGAACTGAGCCAGCCCGCCTGGATGGACGAGCAATACTTCCTGGATTTGGAGCGGGAAGCGTTTCTGAAACTGTGCGGCTATCCCAAAACCCAAGAGCGCATCTGGGCGATGTTGCAGAGCGGCAAGCCACTACGCAACTAACCTTCTCGTTCCCACCGCTCCGCGTGGGAGTGTTCCGCCGACGCTCTGCGTCGAGTGGCTGATCGCAAGACCGTTGTTCTGGACGCAGAGCGTCCCCCTGTGCGCCCACGCGGGAGCGATGGGCGCAAGATTATTCGACTACGAAAGGACTAATTCGTATGCCCAATGCTGTGATTGTCTCTGCTGCACGTACAGCCGTAGGTAAAGCGCCCCGGGGCACCCTACGCAGCGCCCGCCCGGAAGATATGGCCGCCGCCGTCATCAGTGCCGTCATCGCCCGCGCACCGGGGTTGGACCCCAAAGAGATCGAAGATGTCATCCTGGGTTGCGCTATGCCCGAAGCCGAGCAGGGCATGAATGTGGGGCGCATCGCCGCGCTGCGCGCCGGTCTGCCCGTGGAAGTGCCGGCGCAGACGGTCAACCGCTTCTGCTCCAGTGGGCTGCAATCCATCGCCCTGGCCGCGCAGCAAATTATGGCCGGGATGGGCGAGGTCGTCATCGCCGGCGGCGTGGAAACGATGTCGCGCGTGCCGATGAGCAGCAACAAATTTATGGCCAACCCGACGCTGGCCCAGGAATACCCCGGCGTTTATTTGGGGATGGGGCTGACCGCCGAGAATGTGGCCCGCCGCTACGAAATCAGCCGCGAGGAGCAGGACGCCTTTGCCCTGCGCAGCCACCAGCGCGCCGCCGCCGCCCAGGACGCAGGCAGATTTAGCGATCAGATCGTACCGCTTGAGGTGAGCGTCACCACTGGCGAAGGCAGCGAGAGCCGCACCGTCGAAACCGTTTTTGCCGCGGATGAGGGCATCCGCCGCGACAGTTCCAGCGAGGCACTGGCGAAGTTGCGCCCGGTCTTCCACGTCAAAGGCACTGTCACCGCGGGCAACAGCAGCCAGACCAGCGATGGCGCGGCCGCGCTGCTATTGATGAGCGAGGAGAAAGCCAAAGCGCTGGGGCTGACGCCCCTGGCTCGCTTTGTCAGTTTTGGTGTTGGCGGCGTGCCGCCGGAGGTGATGGGCATTGGCCCGGTGGCGGCTGTGCCCAAAGCGTTGCGGCTGGCAAAGATGAACCTGTCTGACATCGACCTCATCGAACTCAACGAAGCCTTCGCCGCGCAGGGGCTGGCCGTCATCCGCGAGCTGGGGATGGACGAAGAACGGGTGAATGTCAACGGCGGCGCGATTGCCCTGGGCCACCCGCTGGGCTGCACCGGGGCCAAACTGACCGTGCAGATGCTCTACGAGCTGATCCGCCAGGACAAGCAATTCGGGCTGATTACAATGTGCATCGGCGGCGGGATGGGCGCGGCGGGTATTGTGGAACGGTTGAACTGAGCGTTGAAGCGTTGAAGCGTTCCAACGGGTCTTGGTCATCGTGCGGGCCAGACCTTGTGACAGGTAGGGGCTGGCGAGAGGGGCGCAACGATGACCGTCGCCCTTTTTTGTGTTCAGGGTTAGAACCCGCCTTCTTTCTATGCTATAATTTACCCAAGTGCGTAAATGATTGGCAAAGGGAAGATATTTATGGAGAAATTACGCTTTAGCGATTGTACACTGACTTTATTGGATAGACGGTTTGGGTTGCGTACATCCTTTTCTAATCCCATTTTGGATCGCTGGTTACAATCTTCTATCACATTGACTGAGGCCGATAGGGAGAGGCTGCAAGAACTACGTGAGATTTTGATTCTGAATGTCAATGGTTGGAATGAGCAAGAGTTATCTCTGCGCTTTATCGGTCCTATCTTATCGCTGGTGAACTTTATGGAGTTCTACCGTTTTAATCTCTTCGCTCAACGGCATATTCAGGCTGTGATTAACGATGTCGAGCTAAATGGCGAACCTGATACGATTATTGCCACCGGTTATCGAGAGCCAGAAATTCCGATGTTTGCCTTTACCGAATATAAACGGCTCATCGATCCGCAAGGCGACCCGGCAGGACAGACATTGGCAGCGATGCTGGTGGCACAGGCACTCAATGGCGACGGGCAGCCTATTTATGGCTGTTATGTGGTCGGTAGCGACTGGCGTTTTATGCTCCTCGACGGCAAGCAGTATCTCATCAGCCGCGACTATTCGGCGTTGTCGGATGAAATTTACGACATTCTGCGCATTCTGAAAGCCCTCAGAGTCATCATTATGGATATGACAGCGCCAATGCCAACGAACTAAAAATCCCTCAACTACGATTGCTATAGCTTATTTAGCGAACGATTCCTCCAGCCCTGGCAACTTGCGTATGTCTGAATTTTTCACAGTTCGCACCCCGTCCGACGCCTGGAAGCTGCTGCTCCAGCACTTTACCCCCCGTGTCCGCACCGAGCAGATTGCGACGGCTGACGCGCTGGACCGGGTGCTGGCATCCTCCCTCATCTCTCCCCAGGATTTGCCCGAATTTGCCCGCTCCACTGTGGACGGCTACGCGGTCAACGCTGTGGACACCTACGGCGCGTCGAGCAGTCTGCCCGCCTTTTTGACGGTTATCGGCGAAGTAGCGATGGGCCGCGCCAGCGAACTGCGCATGGGCGTGGGTGAAGCCGCGCTGGTGCATACGGGCGGGATGATCCCGGCGGGGGCCAACGGGGTGGTGATGGTGGAAAACACGCAAGTTGTGGATGCTGCCAGTATTGAAGTGTTGCGGCCTGTGGCCGAGGGCGAAAACGTCATCCAAATCGGCGAGGACATCCGCGCTGGCGAGCCGATTTTGGGTGCGGGTCGCCGTCTGCGCCCGCAGGAGATCGGCGGGCTGCTGGCGCTGGGCATCACAACTGTGACAGTGGCTGTGCCGCCGCGCGTCGCCATCATCTCCTCCGGCGACGAAGTGGTGGCCCCGGATCAGCCTGTCGCGCCCGGTCAGGTGCGCGACATCAACTCCTACACGCTGGCCGGGTTGACGCGGCGGGCGGGGGGTGAACCGATCCTCTACGGCATTGTGCCGGATGATCGGGCCGCGCTGGAAGCCGCGGCAGCGCAGGCCCACGCCGAAGCTGATATTGTCGTCCTCTCCGCGGGCAGTTCGGTCAGCTACCGCGACCTGAGCGTGGAGGTCATCGCCGGGCTGGGCGCGCCGGGTGTGCTGGTCCACGGCTTGAGCGTGCGTCCCGGCAAGCCGACGATTGTGGCCGTAGCCGACGGCAAACCGGTCTTCGGTCTGCCTGGCAATCCCGTCTCGGCGATGGTCATCTTCGATCTGATCGTTGCGCCTACCATCCGCGCTCTGCTGGGTGCGCAGGAGCAGCCCAAAGCGCAGATGCAGGCGCGGCTGGCCCGCAACATCGCCTCCACGGCTGGGCGCGAAGATTACGTGCAGGTGCGGCTGGAGGAGCGGGAGGGCGAAGTGTGGGCCGTGCCCGTCTTGGGCAAGTCCAACCTCATCTACACTCTTGTCCACGCCGACGGCACAGTGAAGATCGACCTCAACGCCAACGGCATCCGCGAGGGCGCGTGGGTGACGGTTTTGTTGCACTAAAGTAGACGGAGGGCGACCGACGAAAGACGAACTGAAACCGAGAAATTTCCACATTCGTTCGTCCGCCGTCCGCCGTCTGCCGTCTCTTCCCTACCCAATTACTTTCATTCGTCGCACACCCTATGCCCACCGAACCCACCCGCAACATCTACCTGCACGACGTGCCTCTGCACGAAGCCATTGCCGACTGGCACGCTGCGTTGGGCGCGGCCGGTCTGCTCGCGCCGTTGGGCAAAGAGACGATCCCCCTGACCGACGCGTTGGGCCGGGTCACCGCGCAGCCGGTCTGGGCGCGCATCTCGTCACCCCACTACCACGCCGCGGCGATGGACGGCTACGCGTTGCGCAGCGAGGAGACACGCGGCGCTACGGAAACTTCACCCCTTCTTCTGCGCCTGGGCGAGCAGGCCCTCGCGGTGGATACGGGCGATCCCCTGCCGCTGGGTATGAACGCGGTGGTGATGATCGAGCAGACGCAGCTGGTCAGCCGGGATGGAGCGGAGTATATCGAAATTCTCGCCTCCTCTGCGCCCTGGACTTACGTGCGCCCGATGGGTGAGGACATTGTGGCCTCGGAACTGGTGCTGGCGGCCAACCATTGCCTGCGCCCCCAGGATTTGGGCGCGCTGGCCGCCAGCGGCCACACAGCGGTCACCGTCTACCGGCGGCCGCGGGTGGCGATTCTGCCCACCGGCACGGAACTGGTCACTATCGGCAGCGAACTGAAACCCGGCGCGATTATCGAGTACAACTCGCTGATGTTGGGCAGCCAGGCCGAGGAAGCAGGCTGTATTGTCACCCGTCTGCCGATTGTGCGCGATAACTATGCGGCCATTCGCGACGCTGTGACCGCAGCCTTAGAAACCCACGATCTGGTCGCCATCAACGCCGGTTCGTCGGCCGGTTCGGAAGATTATACATCCGCAATCGTGCAGGAGTTGGGCGAACTGCGCGTACACGGCATCGCCATCCGCCCCGGCCATCCGGTTGTCTTGGGGGTAGCGCGGGGCAAGGCGCTGGTGGGCATTCCGGGCTATCCCGTCTCCGCCGCGTTGACCTTCGACCTGCTGGTGAAGCCGCTGCTCTATCTTTGGCAGGGGCTGGAAGCGCCGGAAAAGCCGACCGTCCAGGCGACGCTGACGCGCAAAGTATTGTCGCCGCTGGGCGAGGATCATTTCTTGCGGGTGACGCTGGGCAAAGTGGGCGGGCGGTTGCTGGCGACGCCACTGGCCGGAGGCGCGGGCGTGTTGATGTCGCTGGTCAAGGCCGACGGGGTGGCGCTGATTCCCCGCTTCTCCGAAGGCCACGACGCCGGTGAAAAAGTGAAAGTGGAGTTGATGCGCCCCCTCGCCAGTATAGACAGTACAATCGTCGCCATCGGCAGCCACGATTTGACCCTCGACCTGCTGGCCGACCGTCTGCGCCAGGCCCAACCCCGGCGCAGCCTCTCCTCGGCGCATGTGGGCAGCCTGGGCGGGCTGTTGGCGCTGCAACGGGGCGAGGCCCATCTGGCCGGTTCGCATCTGCTGGACGAGGCGAGCGGCGCGTACAATCTGGACTCCATCCGCCGTCTGCTCACGCCGCACGGGGTACGGGTGGTGCTGCTCGGCTTTGTCAATCGGCAACAGGGGTTGATGCTTCCCAAAGGCAACCCCAAAGCCATCGCCAGTTTAGAAGACCTGCTGCGCGAAGACGTGGCCTTTGTCAACCGGCAGCGGGGCGCGGGCACGCGTGTGCTGCTGGACTACGCGCTGAAGCAGCAGGGGCTGGACCCCCGCCGCATCAACGGCTATGACCGGCAGGAGTTTACCCATCTGGCCGTGGCCGCGGCGGTGAAGAGCGGCGCGGCCGATGTGGGCTTGGGGATTCTGGCTGCGGCCCGCGCCCTGGAACTGGATTTCGTGCCCCTTTTTGACGAACGCTACGATCTGGTGATCCCCGTGGAACAGTACGAAAGCGAACTGCTGGCCCCTCTGTTGGGGCTAATTCGCGGGCGGGATGGCGCATTTGTGCGCGCTGTGCAGGCACTGGGCGGCTATGACACGGATCAGATGGGAGAGGTTCTGGCCGAACTGTGAGCGTCGCTTCTGCCCTGTTCGAAATGGTTCTGCTTTCCCTACAGGTTTCAGGATTTGCGCTGTTGATCAGCGTCCTGTTGGGTATTCCCGCCGGTCTGTTGCTGGGGCTGCGCCGCTTTCGCGGACGACGGCTGGCTGTGGCCGCGGTCTATACGGGGATGGCCTTCCCGCCGGTGGTGATCGGTCTTTTCGTCTATCTGCTCCTCTCCCGCTCTGGGCCGCTGGGCAGCCTCTCGCTCCCCTTCATCCCCTCCCTTTTCACCCCCCAGGCGATGATTCTGGCCCAGACAATTTTGGCTTTCCCGTTGGTGGCGGGCTTCACAATGGCCGCGGTGACTGGCGTAGACCCGGCCTTGCGCGTGCAGGTACGGGCGTTGGGCGCGTCCAACTGGCAGGCGACGTGGGCTGTGCTGGAGGAGGCCAGGGGTGGCGTCATCGCGGCGGTGGTGGCTGGCTTTGGCGGTATCATCTCGGAGGTGGGCGCGGTGATGATTGTGGGCGGCAATATCGAACACCGCACCCGCGTATTGACGACGGCGATTGTGCTGGAGACAGGCAAGGGCAATTTTGACTTGGCGATTGCCCTCAGTCTGGTGCTGTTGGGGCTGACCTTTGCCGCCAACTTTCTGATCGTGCGCTTGCAGGGGCGCTCCTTTGACGAATGAGTGAAATTCTCTATCACCTGCGCGGCGTGAGCAAACAGTACGGGCAGCGTACTGTCCTGGCCGTTGACGACCTGGCGATTCGTCGGGGGGAAGTGTTGGCTATTGTGGGGCCGAGCGGCGCGGGCAAGAGTACGCTGCTGCGCCTGCTCAACTTTTTAGAAGCGACGAGCAGCGGCACGATTCGCTTTGACGGGCGGCCAGTTGTGGGTGGGGATAACGTCTCGCTGGCTGTGCTGCGCCGCATCACAACCGTCTTCCAGCGGCCCGTCCTGCTCAAGCGCACGGTGGAGGCGAATGTCGCCTTTGGCTTGGGATTGCGTGGAGAGCGCAACAGCAAAGCCGCCGTCGGTGAGATTTTGGAAGAAGTGGGGCTGACCCATCTGGCCGGAGCAGCAGCCCGTTCCCTCTCCGGCGGCGAA
>CAMDEX010000039.1 GCA_945897075.1 Litorilinea aerophila | reverse complement strand
TCAGGCAAGAAGTCCGTCTGCGCCGTCCAGCCCCGATCCACATAGCGCATAGGGAAACCGATGAAGATGTGGGGCGCGCGTGCGTATGGCTGAATTTGATTGGTATACAACTGTTCAATGGGGGCGTCAGGGTAGCGCAGCCAGGTTGGCTCGGTCCAGTGGATAAAATCCTGCGAAGTGGCGGTCAAAATACCGCGCACCCCGTCCGGCACACCGCCGTCAAAGTCGCGAAGGTAGGCGCGATACTCGCCGCGCGATCCATCCCAAAAAGCGAGGTTGAGCGAGTCGAAATAGCCCTGGGTTAGGATAGGCTGACCACGCAAGCGCGTAAAATGAATACCGTTGGCTGAGCCAAAGGCGTAGAGTCCCAGCGGATTTTTGCCGCGTGCCAGGGCTTTGTAGCGTACTTCGGGTTGGCAGTGCGGGTTGGTGTCCTTAAAGACCGCCACATGCGTATCATCGATCAGCGCTGGATCGCCGCGGTCGCTCACCAGACGGAGGATATTGTTCTGGGTTGAGCCATTGAATTCCACGCGGTTCAAGGCTGGTTTGCGCCAGTGGATGCCGTCTGCGCTCTCGGCGTAGCAAAGAAAACCTGGGTGCGGATAGGTCATGACGCCCTCGCCCATGTCGTACTGCTGGGTGCCGTAGTACATACGATAGAGCGCGCCGTCCTGGAAGATCGAGCTATAGAGACAGGCATTGCCCTCCCACGGCTCATCGGTCCGCATCACGACCTCGCGCAGCACCGGCTGGTGCAGGTGCAGGGCCGCACCGCCACGCATCTGCTCGATCAAATAGTCGTCAACCAGCAATTCCAAACGGGAGCCAATAGCGATGGGCGCGCCTGGCTGGCTCGTAGCATTCATCTCAGTGATGGTTCCTCGCTAATCCAATGTCGAACGCGGGTCAAAGGCATCGCGCAGTGCGTCGCCAAAGAAGTTGACGGAAAGAACAGCAAAGGCAATGGCCGCGGCCGAAGGCAGCCAGCGCCACGGCATCCCCTCCAGTGTCGGCAATTGCATGGCTGTGGTCAGGGTTTGACCCCAGCTAGAGGTCGGCTGCTGCACACCCAGACCGAGAAAGCTGAGGCTCGATTCCGTCATAATCGCGCCTGCCAGACCCAACGTGGCCGCGACAACCACCGGCCCAATGACGTTGGGCAGGATGTGACGGAAAATGATACGGTGGGTGGGAACGCCTATGGCCAGGGCTGCGACGACGAAATCTTGCCCGCGCAAACTCAGAAACTGGCCGCGCACCAGGCGCGTCATGCCAGGCCAGCCAAAGACACCGATGATGATCATAATATTGAAAATGTTGGGCGGCAGCACCGCGGCCACAGTGATGATCAGCAGAAAGGTGGGAAAGCACATGATAATATCGGTGAAGCGCATGATTACGTTGTCCACGGCTCCGCCCAGATAACCCGCGATGCTGCCCAGAAGCAGGGCAATCGTCGTGTAGATCGTGACAGCCACCAGACCCACCGAAAGCGAGACTTGTGCCCCATAGACCAGGCGCGCCCAGACATCGCGGCCAATGGCATCGGTGCCCAGGATGTGATCTCCGCCAGGGGGTGTATTCTTCATGCGCAGATCAATGGCTGCCGGGTCGTGGCCGGCGATGACAGGTGCCAAGATGGCCGCAAGGACCAGCAGCGTGAGCATGGCCAGGCCGAACATCCCCAACTTGTGGCGTCGCAAACGCCGCCAGAAGCGGTAGCGGGTCGAGCGCAAGGGAGGCTGCTGCACGGCGTAGGCCAGCCGGGGTGGGCTGGGAGCGCCCTCTGTCAATTCACTTCTTTCTGCTTGCTGGGTTGTCATCGGCCAGGAGTCCCTATTCGTAATGAATGCGCGGGTCGGCGAAGGCATAGGCGATATCCGCCACCAGATTACTCATCAACACCACCAGGGCGACCATGAAATTGACGCCCATGATCACCGGATAATCACGGGAGGAGATGGCTCCCAGGCTGTACGTGCCCATGCCGGGCCAGGCAAAAATATACTCAATGATCACGGCCCCGCCGATCAGATAGGGGATGTCCAGGCCGATAATGGTAATGACGGGAATGAGGGCGTTGCGCAGGGCATGGGTAAGCAGGATGGCCGGTTCTGCAAGCCCTTTGGCCCGGGCCACAGTAATATAGTCCTGGCGGATGACCTCCAACATACTGCTCCGGGTGTAACGCATGAAGCTGGCTACAGTGCCCAAGCCCAGAACCGCTGCGGGGAGAACCATATGGTGCAGCCGCGTCAACAGGGAGGCCTCTTCGCCGTAGTTGGTGATACCGGAAGTGGGGAAGATGGGCAGCTTCAGGGAAAAGAGATAGATGCCGCCGATGGCAAAAACAAAACCAGGGGTGGATATCCAGAAAAAGCCGAGAATGGTCAGCAACTGGTCCACCCAGGAGTATTGTTTCACCGCGGCGACGATACCCAGGCTGGTGCCGACCAGAATGCCGAAGAGCAGCGAGGTGGCCGTCAGTTGCAGAGTGGCCGGCAACCGCTCCAGTATCTCGTCGCGCACCGGCGCACCGGAGGCAAGCGAGTGGCCCAAGTTGCCCCGGGTCAACTCCCGTAGCCAGATGAAGTAGCGCTCGATGGGTGGCTTGTTCAAGCCGTAGCTTTCGCGCATGGCCTCTAGCTGCTCGGGTGTGAAGTTGACGATGCTCGTCGTGGGCATCAGGGCATCCACGAAATCGCCCGGCATCAGTTCAGCAAAAAAGAAGGTCACCAGAGTCAGACCCAGCAGAATGGGTACTGAGATCGCCAGACGGCGCAGGATATAGGTTCGCACGTGACAGCCTCACACAAGAGATACAATCGCTCCAAATATCTGCTCACTATCGAGAGAGATTCTCGATAGTGAGCAGATACTCTGTCAGCCCTACGGTGTGACAGACCAGTTGACTGCGTTGTTGTGGCCGTTGTTCCACTGATAGAACATCCACCACAGAGCGTCTTCATCGAAGCCGGTCACCCGTTTGTTGATGGCGGTGATGCCGGTGAACTGGAGGAAGGGCATCATGGGCAGCTCCTCATTCAGCTTGACCTGGATCTGTTCGTGGATCGCGCGGCGGGCGGCCTCGTCCACGGTGACTGCGGTCTGGTTGAGGAGTTCGGTGGCTTCCGGATCATCCCACGGTGTGCGACAGCGCGTGGCGTCGGTGAAGAAGGAGTCGTAATCCTCCGGGAAGGCGAAGCCCCAACCCTGATAGAGCAGATCAAAATCACATGCCTCCTGCGCAGCCGCGACGGCCGTTCCCTCCGTGAACTGTAGCTGTGTCTTAATGCCCACAGCGGCCAGGTTCTGTTGAATGGCTGCCATGATGTCCTGATGCAGTGCATCGGGATAGTACCAAACCACCTTCAACTCGGTGTTGGGGTCCCAGGTACCGTCGGCCTGGGCAGCGGCCAACAGCTCTTTGGCCTTCTCCGGGTTGTACTCATACTGGTTGAGGTTGGGTACTAGCCAGGTTTTCATCTCCATGTAGGAGTTGTAGGGTTTGCAAAGACCCGCGTAGAGGCTGGCGCAGATACCCTCGCGGTCAATGGCATAAGCCAGTGCCTGGCGCACTCGTTTGTCGGCCAGATTGGGTGATTCGTAGTGGAGAAGGAAGACCCGGATATAGTTGCGATCGACCAGATTGACATTAACGTTGTCAAGCTGCTGCACCTGTTCGTAGAAGTCCTGGGGCACACTCCAAATATCCAGCTCCCCCTTCTGCAGGGCAATGAACTGCGTATCTGCGGTGCCGAAGTTTTTGTAGACAATGCGCCCCACCTGTGGCTTGCCGCCGTAGTAATCGTCGTTGCGCACAAGTTCCACAAACTGATCCCGCTCTGCCTTCACAAACTTGAAGGGTCCCGAGCCGATGTTCAGTTCTGGCGTGTACCAGGCCGGGGCATGATGCTCAACAATGTCTGCCGGCGCCACACTGTTGAAGATATGGCCGGGCAGTATCTGCAGGTCTGTGATAGACGACAGATGCCAACCCACCGTAGGCGTCTCCAACTGGAAGACGATGGTGTAATCATCAACCACCTGTACCCCTGGCAGTTCGGTGCTTTCGCCATCGTAGAAGGCCTGACCTCCCTTGAGACTGCTAATCCAGCGCTCGGGATTGATGTTGGTCGCCTTGGTGAGGATGAAGCGGACGGTCGCATCCACATCCTTCGCTGTCACCGGCTGACCGTCGTGCCACTTGGCGTCTTCACGCAATTGGAAGGTATAGGTTGTGGCATCGTCCGAGACTTCCCACGATGTCGCCAGATCTCCGTGCGGCTGATTGTTGTGATCGAGATCAATCAGCCGGCTGTGGGTCAGCATGGCGATATAATTGCTGCTGTACCCATATTGATAGGTAGGTCGGAAGGGGCTGTAGGTTCCCCAGGGCGAGGCTGTGGCGAAGGTCAGAGTCCCGGAATCTTCCTCCGCAGCAGGGGCGGTAGTTGGCTCCGCAGCGGGGGCAGCGGTTGGCTCAGCCGCGGGGGCAGTGGTTGGTTCAGCGGCAGGAGCAGTGGTTGGCTCAGCGGCCGGGGCAGTAGTCGGGGCTGCGGGCGCTACACAAGCTGCCAGCAACAAAGTAACCAGCAGGGCAATCACAAAATTCGGAACAATGCGACGGGATTGTTTTCGTACTTTCATCACCTGTTTCTCCTCTCAATAAGCAGATTCATTAAAGAGCGATGCGCACAGATCACAGTGGACACAATCTATCGGGTACTCGACTTCAGACTTCTCAGTCTGTGATGCTGTTGCCTCCTTTGTTGGGAAATCGTTGCTCAGAATGTGCTTTGCAGAGCCTGCTCTTCTGTGCTTTGGGTGGTTGTCCAGAGAGGATCTGCAAATCTCTTTCTGAAAATTCATAGGAATTGATGCCGATTGAGTAATCATGAGCGCATTAAAATTTTATGTTGATTGTCCACATCTGTCAAGTCACCAAAATCTGTCAGGGCATAGGTAAATTTCTCCTCAGCGGGCAATCGCGCAGACCAATCCGAGGCTGTCCGATCGGGGCGCAATTGAAGCAGCCACTGCTCGCGCTGATTGCCCAGCGTCACCCGACAGCCAGCCCAAGCCGCGCCGGGACCGTCAGGCATGGCCCAATCAACCGCGCTGATTGTGGGTGTACCCGCGTAAGGGTGGAAGAGAGAGAAAGATGGTGGCTCTCCCCGTGCGTCGTTGGATCAACGTGACCGCCTGGTCGCTCAGCTTGACTTTGCTCCCAGGCCAGGAAATCCCTGCCTTTGATTGCTCTTGGGACTCTCCTTCCCTCTTCCACCTGCTTGGCGGTCTTACTCCTTCTCAGTAACTACTCAGCCGGGAACGCCGCCATCTCTGGCGGCAAGCGTGCCGCCGCCGCCAGAGATGGCGGCGTTCCCAGAGGTGCCAATCAATGCCTGAGTAGTATGCCTTCTCACCGTGCTAGACATGAGCGCTCACTTATTATAGACACAGAGGGGACCCTCGTGATTGACAATTATCCCGTTAACAGTACTGAGGCCTATGCAGGCATTGCAATCGATGATTTTCATTGACTTCCTCCCTTATCCATCTTAACACACACCTCAAAGGCTTCCATCCCTCTGCCGGGTATGCGCGCAGTAAACGAACTCTGGTCGAAGTTCACCTTGTAGCCGGGGTATTTAGTCAGGCATGTCACCTGTTTTATCTCCCGGCCCATATCTAGTTTTGGGTGATTGTAGTAATAATCGTCATTCGATATAAAGACCCGATACATATCCTCCGACACCTGTACGGCAATATATTTACACACCTGGCGAAGCAGGCCGGTTTCCGACTTGGATTGGGCTGCAATGACGGGGGCTTTCGAGCTGCGGGTGATCGCTTCTGCACACGCTGCGAAAAACGCAGGTGATATCGGCGCAAACTCCAGTGGATGTGTCCATAGTCCCCCGACCGCTTCCATCGAACATTTTGGATCAAAGCTGTAGTGCTGATCATTGTCAAGGATAACAGCCCGTTTTTGCTCGCCAGAACCAGCGATCTGAAGCCGAATACCGCCAAATCGATTGTTCTCCACCACCGCATCCTGTAGGTTCTCAGAGGATACGGAGTGTTCCTGGCTGCCGATCAAGATAATCGGGCCTCGGTCATAAGAGAGCAGCGTGTTTAGCTCCTCACCTGGCAAAAGGTCAGGATTGGTGACCAAGATTGTGCCGGTGATGTATTCCAGATCTTCGATTCTGACTACAGCACTAACGGGTGTACCAGCGTACAGAAGCTCCGACACCAACCGGTGCGTAGGTGTTCGACGCGTCCGGATAAAAGCGTCAAGCTCCTGATCCAGCCTGTTATCTGAATAGATGAGGGTTGCACCACAGACAAGCTGGGCATTTTTGGTGTACCCGATTTCCCAATTTTTCCGGATAAAATCCCAATCCGCTTCACTGAGGCTGTCTGAAAGGCAGAAGAACGGGCCGTCTGTAATAGGTTTCAGCCTACCTTTATCATTGATAAAGGTATTGAGGTTGCTCATCACGTTACGCGTCATGGAGGTTGGCATGTGTTCTAGCACACCCCACTGCTCCATCGTGTCATGTATGCCAGCCAATGGCGTAATGCACAGCGCCGGCATCGCCGCCCGATTGAGCATCAAAGCGGTCAGAAATTCATAATGCAGCCTTCTACGCTGCTCATCGTTCATCAGGTACCCGTTATCGTGTTGTGATAAGATGGCCAAACTTGGCGAAACATCTTCGACCATACAACCGTCAATGCCGGTCTTTGCCACCTTGCGATAGTCAACACCATATCGATACATTGCCTCAAAGGGATCGCGCGTCCATGCACTGTTAAAGATAGCCGTCTTTTTGGCAGCGTGTAGGCGATCGACGAACTTGGCAAAAAACTGCTCCCAGCGATGGGTGTAAAAACGAATCCATTCCGGGCGATTTTCTTGCCAGATCCACTCGGCGCGAGACTGCAACGCCGCTGCGTCGCCATCCGCAATTGCTTTCAACCCACTCGGTAGATCAATTCCAACATGGGCAAGAAACTGATTCACGATATCATCCGAATAATCACCCTCCTGCAAAGATACACGCGGGGAGGAGATTCCATCCGCAATCTGGATGCCGTCAAAGTTGTAATCCACCAGCGCTTGAATCGTTTTGGGCTGCAGTACGTCTTCAAAAAACTGACCATTCCCCAGGCGTTTCAGCATACCAATCGTCTTCTGTTGGCGACCATTGCGGTGTGTCTCGTTTAAAAAGGGCTTGTCTTTGAAATATTCTTCGCTTACAGTCTCGCCAGAGTCGCTCGTATACGTATAAGTGTTGAAAAAGCTCAAATAGACCTTGCAGCCGTAACCTTGCAGTTCTTTAATCAGGTTCTTTAGCTGATGATTGGTCCAGTTTTGCCGGGCCCGTTCGGTAGAAAAGGGGTGTCCGGCATAACTCTGTTCGCAGGGAGATAACTCGCACTCGTGATCCAGTCCTTCATGCCTGAGTACAAATCCTATGGAAAACAACAACAGGGAGACGCCATCGGGAATAAACTTGCAGCGCTTCATATAGTCGCTGACGCCAAAATCAAACAACTCATTGTCAAAGCCAATCAGCTCAATCCAGACCCATTTTTGATAGGAATTGTCTTTGCTAAAAAATAAGTCGCTCATGCCGGTTTGCCCTTTCTATTCGTGCGAATAAGGATCCGCAGCGTCGCGTAAACCATCCCCCATGAAGTTAAAGGCCAGCACGGTAATTACGACCGCCAGGGCCGGTAAAAGCAGCCAGTTATAATTCACGATGCTGTTGAGACTCTGTGCATCCATCAGGATTACACCCCAACTGACAACAGGCTCGCGTAATCCCAGGCCGATAAAACTGAGCGACGTTTCACCAAGAATCATGCCTGGTATCGACAATGTCATGCTGGCAATTAAAAAGCTCATAAAAGACGGTACCATATGTTTGAAGATAATCCTCATCTCGCTGGCACCAACCACTTTCGCCGCCTTGACGAAATCTTCTTCGCGCAGTGAAATGAATTTGGCCCGTACAATGCGCGCCAGACCTGCCCAACCGACCAGGGAAAGGATCACGACAATACCCATATAAATCCATAACTGAGGCCAATTCAAAGGCAAGGCAGCACTGAGCGCCATCCACAGTGGAATGGAAGGTATGCTGGTGATAAACTCGATGACGCGCTGAATGATGATGTCGACCCAACCACCGAAATAGCCGGATATACCCCCTAGAAAGATACCGATAATAAAGCTGATCAGTATTCCTAACAGCCCAATGCTTGTGCTAATCCTTGTCCCATAAATGATTCTAGAAAACAGATCCCGCCCTAAGCGGTCGGTTCCCGCCAGCATTACATAGCCCTCCTCAACTCCAAACAAATGAATGTCGCTTTCAAAAACACCCCAGAGCTTATACGGCATGCCCTGGACGAAGAAATGTATTGGAAATTCAATGTCTGGATTAACCACATATTTGCGCGCGAAGGTTTTTTGGTCAAAAGTTATGTCATAGGCATTCACAAAGGGGCGTAAAGAGAAGCCGTCCTTACCAACAAAACGAATGCGCTGCGGCGGCATATGTATCATCTCAGCGTTAATGAGTAATGGATCCTGTGGAGCGACAAACTCACAAAATGCGCCAACCAGGTAAATCAAGAACAAAACAACAAGAGAAATAACGGCAAGCTTGTGCTTTTTGAATTTCCACCACGTCATAACAATCGGACGAGCAATATAAATCTTTTCGTCCAGTTCAAATTCCTCATCTTCCCGATTGTCAATACCGTCACTCACCAAAGCTTCGCTCATATCATGCCTCCACGTCACTTACCTGTCTAATCGGATTCTTGGGTCTATTAATGCCAGAGCGACATCGGAGACCAGGGTTCCTACCAATGTCATCATGCTTTGAAACAACAAGATCGCACCGGCCAAATACATATCTTGCGACTTTAACGCATTTAGCATGAGAGGTCCCAAGGTCGGTAAATTTAGCACAATTCCTGCGATCGCTTCGCCAGATATTAGCATAGGAATGGCAAGGCCAATCGATCCCATATTGGGGATAAGCGCCATCCTGGCCGGGTACTTCACCAGCAGCTTGTTTTCGCTAACTCCTTTTGCGCGGGCGGTTACCACATAAGGTTTATTGATCTCGTCGAGCATATTTGCGCGGAATGACTTAAAACCGGCGAGGTTCGTAAAAGTAATGACCAGGACCGGCAATATCAAATGCAAAAGACCGTCCAGCGCTTTGGCCATGCTCCACGGAGCCGTTAAAAATTCCCGCGAATACAATCCGATGAAGCTTTTGCCTGATAATTTATAGACCAGCCATAACGAAAGCATCGCAACGACAAAACCCGGCACCGATACGCCGATATATCCCCAAAACGAGAAAAAGTAATCCACGAATGAATTCTTATATTTCGCCGTAAAGTAGCCGATCAGAAGCCCGATGACAGTGGTTGTTATAAAAACGATTAAAGCGATCAGCAAGGAAATCTTAAAAGCAGGGATAATCACATCGATTGCAGGGCGGTTTTTTGAAAAGGAGTACCCAAAGTCTCCCCGAGCAAAACCAGAAACCCATTTAAAAAACTGTACTGGCATGGGTTGGTCCAACCCATATTGCGCAGTCAGGGCTGCGATCTGGTCGTCAGTTACATTCTGACCTTGCGAGCGTAATTGTTCGATATGCACCGTGAGAAAATCGCCGGGTGGTAACTGAATGATAATAAACGATGTGACCGTGATGGCAACCATCAACAACATCATCAGCATCAATCTCTTAATTAGATAGTTTCCCACCGTGCAACCTCCTTACAAAATTCATACCGGGTAGTTAAGTTCTATCGTTTCATAATTACGGTACGCATCAAAATATTTATTCGATATCGCCTTCATTTCTATGAAAGTGGAGGGGTGGGCAATAAGAGATCGTCTTCTTACTGCCCACCCCTCATTTTAACGATTGCCGGCTATAGCAAAGCACCTTTGAAAAACGGAGTTTCGTAGAATGGGTTTCTTACCTGCCAGCGGAGGTAGATGTGGAAACCCGTCCTACGAAAACTCCTAGTTTCTATGTGGCATTGCTATAATATCATTCTTTGTAGAACTGGGAAGGGTTGACGTTACCACCGACACCAAACATGAAGATGGCCCACGGCTCGCCATCCTGTGGCGTATTCTTCAGGTCATTGCTGATCAGGAACCAGCTAGGCAGTGGCCGGGAAATGCCCATGATCGGGAAATTCTCTTTCCACAGACCCAGCAATTCCTCGACCTTTGCATCGGCCGTTGCCGGATCTGCCTCATAGAGGATTTCCTCTCTCAGCCTGTTCATCTCTAATACGAACTCCGGAGGCTCAACCCCTTCCGCGCCATCGGAAAGGATATGTTGGACGAATCCCACGCCCCAACGCTGCATCCAACCCACGTAGGGCATAGAGTAAGCATCAATGCCATCAGAGTTGATCACGAGCAAACCACCACTGCCTGTCGAGTGAATGGTGATGTCGAGTTGGTTCGCCTGGACAGTTTCGTTCCAGATCTCAGGTGCAACCGGTTTGGCCTCGATATTCAACCCGACCTCTTTCCAATACCTGCTGATCTGGTTGCCACCGTCTACCCAAAGCGGGCTGTAGGTGGGGATGGTTGCGATAAAGCTCAACGGCTGGCCGTCGAGTCCCAGGCGATAGCCATCCGCGCCCTTTTTGGTTAAGCCAATGCCATCGAGCAGCTCGTTTGCCTTGGCAACATCATATTCGGTATACTGTTTGGTCAATTCTTCGTCGTAGTAAGGCGAACTCTCAACGGGAGACTGCTGTGCTGGTGTTCCTTTTACGTCGCCAACTGTTACAAACAACGAAATCAGTTCTTCACGATTGACGGCGTGAGAGAGCGCAATGCGGAAGTCTTTGTTCGCGAGCAGTGGTCCCTTTTGTGGATCTGTTGAAGAGAGGTTAGGCATCACGAGGAAGATGTGCCCAAAGTCAGCGTTGCCGGTGATCATCCGGTAGTTACCTGCTTCTGCGTTCTCCGCGTACAGCGGCCAGTCCGCAAACACTTCGCCGATCGGAGCCCCGATATATTCATTCTCTCCAGCCAGCGTCATCAACTTCAGCGTTTCTGCATTGTCTACATATTGGACCTGTTGATAGTCCAGATAGGGCAGTTGATTGCCGGCAGTATCCACCTTGAAGTAGTAGGGGTTGCGGACGAACTTGCGCGTTAGCTTGTCTTCTGAAAGGCTTTCCATCTTCCAAGCATACAGGTTAGGAAGATCGGGGTTATTGAAGAAGCTATTTTTGTCGCTGAATAGCTGGTTCCAAGTATCAAAGCCGCCTTCCTTGGTCATGTTGTCAAGTTCGGCCTTGTCGACATAGTTCTCATGGAACTGCTGCAGATACTTTGAGGGAACAAATAGCTGGCCTACAGAACCCTGCCTTACGAGGACATACTGGAAGGAAGGATACGGTTTCGCGAAAGCAAGTTCGAATGTGTAATCGTCCATGACGTTGAGCTTAGACGGTTCGCCCCCCGCCGAAAACGCGGTCGGGAACTGCGGGTTTAGCGTTGTGTTGCTCCACATATCTTCATAAGCGAACTTGATATCCGCGGTGGTCACGGGTTCCCCGTCGGACCATCTTAAGTTCTTCCGGATGGTCATGCGAAAGGTCATTTGATCTGCCGATGGCTCATACGCTTCCACAAGATTGGGGATGAGCTCAGTATTGTCTTTGTTCCAACTGAGCACAGGCTCGTAAAAGCCAAGCGTTTGATAGGCCTGGCCTTGATAAGGAGCAGGGAAGGCCGAAAACAGCGTTTTTCCGTACTTGCCAATTTCATCTCTGGGCTCCAATACAAAAGGTGATTCTGGCAACCTTTCATCCAGAGCGGGCAAACTGCCTTGGCTCACTAAATCGGCCAGCATTGGAGCTTCCGTATATTCGGAAACTTCAGGATCTGTTGTTGGAACTTCGGTGGCTTTCGCCTGAACTTCGGTAGCTGTGGTATCCGAAGCAGTCGGAGTTACCGGCGCGGTACATGCAGTCAATATCAGAGCGACTGCAAGTAGAATGTTCAGCAGAACCATTGAATGTCTTGTGTGTAGCTTCATTTCCTCACTCCTTGAAATTTGGTATTCGCGTATCCTCGATCTGTAAGTGAAATTGCACGAATCTATTCACCTTCACGGATGGCGACCGGTCAACGGATGCCGTTAAACCAATAACTTGTTCCTGTGAATGTGCGCGGAAATCTCTGTATTCATGCCATATTTTTCTTCTCCTTTGTCGCGGTTAATTTCTGGATGCTGGATTATGAATAGTCGAGGCTATCTCCAGTTTTGAGCATGATGGCAGCTTACGAAATGCTCTTTGCCGTTACTTGGAAAATCTACCAATAGAGGAGGTTGCGCAGCACATAGATCGGTAGCATGTTTACATCTGGAATAAAAACTGCACCCCGTGTACACCTTGCTCGGATCGCCTGGCTCACCCATGATCGGTACAACAGTTTTCTTTTTGGGATCGACATCCGGTACGGCATCGATCAACGCGCGTGTATAGGGATGCAAGGGGTTGTTGAATAGTTCATCGCTGTCGCACATTTCAACGATCTGACCAAGGTACATAACGATGATCCGGTCGCTAATATATCTGACAACGCTCAGATCATGTGAAATAAATAGATAGGTGTTACCAAATTCAGTTTGCAAATCCTTTAGCAGCTCGATGATCTGCGCTTGTACAGATACATCCAGGGAGGATACCGGCTCGTCACAGATCACAACTCGCGGTTCGATAATCAGGGCTCGCGCAATCGCTACGCGCTGACGCTGTCCGCCGCTAAAAGCATGCGGGTATCGTTTCATATACTCTGAACGTAAACCGACTCGCTTTAGAATTGCACCCACTCTGTCAGTGATCTCTCCTCCTTTGGCGATATGATTGACCAGCAAAGGTTCGCCGACCACCTCATGGATGGTCATGCGTGGGTTCAGTGATGAATAGGGATCTTGAAAAATCATCTGCGCTTCTTTTCGGTAAAACCGCAGTTCATGATCGCTCAACCTGGCTAAATCCACCTGTTGTCCGTCTTTGTTGTTATACAGAATACTGCCCGAACTGGGCTTGAATAACCGGATCAGACAATTTGCGGTCGTGCTTTTGCCGCAGCCCGATTCACCCACCAAACCGAGAGTCTCTCTTTGGTAGACATTAAAGGTGATTCCATTAACTGCACGAATATATCCAACAACTTTCTTTGCAAAACCCCTTTCGATCGGGTAATGCATCTTCAGATTGCTGACCTGGTAAATCGTCTCCAATGGTTTACTCCCAGAGTTTCGCGTGCTCTGAATATTTATAACACTGCACAAAATGACCATCATTTACTTGGTTTACAGCGGGTATTTGCTCGTCGCAAATGCCTTTCTTGCTGAATCTACACCGGGTATGATAGGTGCAACCTTTAGGAATATTGAACGGATCCGGAACGTGGCCCTTGATATGTGCCAAGCGGCTTCCCTTATTGAGATTAAGCTTCGGTATTGAATTAAGCAGATCCACGGTGTAAGGATGCTTCGGATGGCTAAAAAGTTCGTCTACCGAAGCGGTTTCGATGATCATGCCCAAATACATCACCATCACACGCGTGCAGGATTGGGCCACAATGCCAAGACTGTGATTGATCATCATCACGGCCATATCTTGGGATTGCTGTAAGTCGTGGAGCAGTGCCAGTATCTGGGCAGATACGGTTACGTCTAAGGCGGTTGTCGGCTCATCCGCAATGAGCAAGGATGGGTTGCACGACACCGCCATGGCAATGACAACCCGCTGCCGCATACCTCCGCTTAGCTGGTATGGATAATCGTTCATCAATTTTTCGGGGCGCGAGATCCCCACTCGACGCAAATAGTCGATGGCTATTTCGCTCGATTGAGTTTTGTCCACATCACGGTGCAGGCGGATTGCTTCGTTCAGTTGGTTGCCTACGGTATAAACCGGGCACAGCGATGACATCGGTTCCTGAAAGATCATGGCGATTTTGCCGCCGCGAACTTTGCGCATTTCCTCAGATTCTGTAGGCAAAGCAGAAATCTCCGTCATCCCGTTGTCGGAATATAACTTGACGCTGCCCGTCATCACGCTGTTCTTTTCAAGAATGCGCATGATGGCGCGTGCAGTCACGCTTTTTCCACAGCCCGATTCGCCTACAATCCCAACGCTCTCATTTTTCATGATGTCAAGACTGACACCATTCAATGCGTTGACTGTGCCACTTGCTGTATTAAATGCAACCCTGAGGTCCTTGACTTCTAACAGCATTTCGCTCAAATTGGATTCCTCTAATTCTTCAGCAGTCACCCTACGTTTCGAAAGTCAGATCGAAGATTGACAGGCCAGCCGGTGGAACCTTGGCAATAAAGGCGTAATAGAGACCATCTGGCGCCTGGTTGACAAGCTGTGGAGGAAGAACAGGATAGCGGCTTACTGGTTCCACATAGCGGATCGCTTTTTTTGCGATGATAACTGGCTTGATATAGTGGAAGCGATCATCATTGATAACCACGACTCTCATACGGTCATCATCATCGAACGTATACGTAAGAACTGGCACACGAGCAGGTGCCTCAATTTCGGATGTGTTTGCCGCTTTGAGAAGCGCTGCGCAGGATTTAATGAAGCCCTGAGAAACCTTGCGATAGCGCAGGTCCCAGCGGAAATAGTCTGGATCTTTGACCAAATAGGGATCACCTTCTATGTCTTCATCACCACTTGCGTCGTCTAATTGGGATGTTATATTCTCAGCATTGATTGCACCGAAGTTGTATGCAAAGGCGCAAAGGGTATAACCGCCATGGAGGTCTTCGAAATAGATGTCTGGTTGTTTCCCGCCCGGCAACGCATATCCCGCCTTAGCTACCCCAATAATCGGCCCACGGTCGTACGCTGCCAGAGCGATTTGTTCTTCTTCAGAATAGAGGTCAGCATTGGGGACGAAGATAGCACCGCTTACATGGTCTAGATCCTCGATGCGAGCAGTGAAGCCTGTCGGCGCGCAGGCTTTCGCTAATTCAAAAACAATTTTATGCATCGTCCAGCGTTTGCTGTGTATGTAATCGGGTAAAAGATTTTCTAAACTGGTGTCGGACCAGATCAGGGTGGGCAACAAACATGTGCTCGGTGTTTCTTTAAAACCGACTGCATAGCGTGAATTGAGCCACTCCCATTCGTCTCTGCGTATGCCGTCCCCAAGACACACAAATATTCCTTTAATGCACCGGCGAACGCCCTGATCCGTTTTCAGGTAATAGCTGGAAAGGGTGTAAATGTCCCTTTCCAGTAAGGTAGACATATGGTGCAGTGTATCCCATTCTTCTGTCACATCTTTCACGCCATTAAGACAGAGCAGCTTGCCCTGCGGCGTGTATGCGCTCATAAACATAGCCATCGTCATGTACTGATAATAACGAAACGGTTCATCTTCAAGGTTGTCAAGCGTCTGGGCAGTCATATGCTGTCCCACCGGTACCGTTTCGGGGACCATATAATCCACACCCGCGCGGAAGAGCGCTTTGTAATCAATCCCAAATCGATAAATGGCTTCAAACGGCTCACTGCACCAGGCGTTGTTGACGATCAATTTTTTATCATCACCATGCAACCGGTCACTCAACTTTTTGAAAAAGCCTTCCCACCGCCAGCAGTAAAACTTAATCAGTTCCTGGCGATAATTGTTCCAGATATACTCCCCGCGTTCCTCCACATGAACCTGTGCGTTCGAGGCCAAGTTCTGGACGATAGGCGCAGGCAGACTACATCCACTTTGCTGCACAAATTGGTCGATGATGTCTGCGGAAAAATCTCCTTCACAGATCGAAAGAGAGGGTGGGCAAAACACATCTGAGACGTGCAGCCCGGCAAAACCGTAATCGTCGAGTACAGTGTTAATCCGATCCGTAAAGAAATCTTCATAATACTGGCCGTCGTTGAACCGCTTCAACACGTTCAACCCTGAGGTGCGGCCATTTTTATAAATAAACATCAATTCCGGGTGGTCGCTTTCCCATTCATAATGATGCCGATTGTTTAGATATACACCCATAATACCCAGGTATGGTTGTACGCCGTTTTCCTTGAGTGACCGGCACAATTCTCTCAAGTCGTAATTCGTCCATTCTTGCCGGTATCGTTCTTCATTGCGAACACTGCCATAGTAGGAGCAGTTATCAGGTGGCAGTGGATATTCTTGATCCATGCCTTGATGCTGGTTGACGATATCGGAATGGAATAAAAACAACGAGACAGCCGCAGGGGGCGCAATGGTCTTGTGTAAAAAATCTGCTACGCCCTTATCTTCTTGGTCCCGATCAAAGCCAATAAGAGGTATCCAAACAAAGATTTCTTTCTGATAATCTTGCATAACGGATCGCTCCTATTTCATTTCCGGGTTTTTGATTGGATGGATAATAGCACCGGGTAAAAGTAGTTGCGCAAAATTTTGCACAACCATTTGCACAAACATATTAACGCAATACCGCAAAAGTCGCTATTGTCACACTGAGCAGGTCAACTCCGTGAAGCAGTTTGCGGCAAAAATCCAGAGAAGGGTCTCATTTTGGACGAAAGATTCCTCTGGTGCCTCACCGAAACGGAGTTCAGTGACAGGCCCGTTCAACGGTGGCGGACAACTGGTTCTGTCCACAGTCTTCAACGTCGAACGCCCGCGCGGGCGTAGTTTGGCTGGGCATGTTGTGCGCATTGCCACCTGCATCTTGGCGCACACATTGAGCTTCTTCATGACTTGACGGAAAACTGTCACCAATCCATTTTTCACCTAACCGCCCACTGCTTATTTGCAGTGAGGTTGTTTCAGGTTGCCATCTTGTGCCCTCTTCTCACACTAGATCACAACCCGTAGATAGAGTATATTGAATCTTCTACGCCTGTCAAGTCGCCAAAATCTGTCAGAGCATAGCTAAATTTCTCCTCAGCAGGCGATGCCGCAAACCAATCCGGGGCTGTCAGATCGGGGCGCAGTTGAATCAGCCACTGCTCACGCTGATTGCCCAGCGTCACCCGACAGCCAGCCCAACCCGCGCCCGGACCGTCCGCCACGGCCCAATCAACCGCACTGATTGTGGGTGTACCCGCGTAAGGGTGGAAGAGAGAGAGAAAGATGGTGGCTCTCCCCGTGCGTCGTTGGATCAGTGTCACGGCCTGGTCGGTAGGCGGATTGCCCGGCGTCACACCGGTGAGTACTTCGCCATCGCTCGCTGCTGGCGCAAAGAGCGCCAGCCCACCGGTGGCTACCTGCCACTCGGCTTGCCACTCCCCACTGCTGGCGGCCCGTTGCGCTGCGCCAATGTGCTGGTAGCCCTGCCCTTCCCCCTGAATCTGAGGATATTCACTCAGGGGCAGGGTCGTATGCAGGCTTCCCACATTACGGTAGAGCCAATCAAAGCGGCGGGGTTGGGGCGCGCTAACGATGAATAGATCGAGAAAATAGGCTGGTCGCGCCAGGACAACCCGACGCATGGAAACGCCCGCGTAGACCCCACTTTCAGCGGGCCAACTCACCCCCGCATCGGCCACCTGAAAGGGACCGTTGCCCTGAAAGAAGCGCAGTTCGCCGCTGGCTTCCGGCTGGGATTGCCCGTCAACCGTCACTGTATTGTGAGAAGCGGTTTGGCGATACCAGCTTTCAAAAAGGTCCAGCCCATAGCCTGGCGTGCCCAGGTCGGGCGAGAAGCGCTGACCGTTGGCG
Organism: Litorilinea aerophila; assembly: GCA_945897075.1. Taxonomy (GTDB): domain Bacteria; phylum Chloroflexota; class Anaerolineae; order Caldilineales; family Caldilineaceae; genus JACQGT01. The sequence goes on along the minus strand of CAMDEX010000039.1, from coordinate 15,753 downwards.
TAGAGGAGCAGATTCAGTTTGTCCGGGTGACCGTGACCGCCGCCGTGGGGGCCATATTTGAGCAGCAGATAGCGCTGTTCGTTTGCGCTCAGCGTCGGGGCGTCGGAGCGCAAAATCGCATAGCCGGAGGCAGGGAGCAGTGTGCTGGGCAAGGGTTTGCCGGAAGCGCTGGGCAGATCGGCGCGCCCAAAGAGCAGGGCATCCAGGCTCTCCCGGGCTGTCTGCTCATAGGCCCGCTGTAACGTCTGCCCAAAGGCGGCGTCATCGAACCAGGCATAGCCGATCTCATAGAAGGCCGGGGCCGGCGGCACGCCGTGACAGCAGTCGGCGAGTGTGCTGGTGAAGTACCAGCAGTCGTTGGTGGCTGGCAGCGAGCCATCGGGATAGGCTGACTGGATAGGCGCAAGCAGCATCAGGCGCAGTTGCGCGCGGGTGCGCAGATCCCGGGCAGGCAGATGGCGCATGGCTTTGGCCAACGCCAAGAGAGCATAGAGTGTGTAAAAGTGATAACTGTAGGAGCCTTCAAACCAGAGTCCGTCCGCCAACACCCCTTCTTCCAACTGCCGGTCGCAGCCGTAGTCGCTGTGCAGGGCGAAGTCGATCAGATCGTCCCGGCCCAGGACAACACCCAACGTGCCAATCGCGGCGTTGTGCCAGCAGGCGAAGTTGTGGATGCCGCCAAAGTGGTGCTGGATCAGATGTTCCGCCACAGGCAGAAACAACTGCTCCTGGATCAGGCGCTGCTGGGAGCGAGAGAGGACATCCGCCACCATTTCGTAGGCCCAGGCCAGGGGCAGCACCCAGACTGACTCATCCAGGGTTGTGTAGGTCGCCACGCCGGGATTGGCGACTGTGCGGGGTACTTTCTGATAGGCCGCATACTGTTCCGCGTAGCCGGTCAGGGTGCGGATCACCGGTTCGAGGTGGGCCGGATTGCCCTCCAAGCGCCAGAGCAGGGCCAGCCGGATGGCACTCTCGGCCAGCCGGTTGTTGACGAACCAGCGCCAGGCCCCATCGAAGCGCTCGCCCTGCCAGGGTGCATTGTCCACCGGGCAGATGTGGCGGTGGGGCGAAGCCGGGTCAAAGCGCAATTGTACCCCGTGGGCCGGGCAGAAATAATCGTGATAGTAACCGCCTGGTTCGGCGGGGACCGCGACTGGATGGGCCAGAAAGTCGGCCACCTCCTCGCGCAGCCGCTGCAGGGCCGGGCCAAAGGTCGGCAGGCCGGCCCGTTGTCGGATTTCTTGCCAGTCAGCGTCGGAAAGTAGCATCATTTTTTGATCATTTCCACCGTCTGCCCGGTGCGCGCCGATTCTCTGGCCGCCTCGACAATTGCTACCGCCGCGCGCCCCTCTTCACCCGGCACCGTGGCTGGACGGCCATCGAGCAGATCATCCACAAAGGCTTGAATTTGGGTGAAAAAGGCTTCGAGCCGGATCGGGTCAAGCGGGCGGTTCACGAAATCGAACTTGGGCTGTTCCCAGACGGTCTCCACTGTATCGCCTTTAGCCAGGAGCAATCTGCCATAGCCATCCACTTCGATCATCCCCTCTTCACCCAAAATGTGATAGATGTGCTGACTTCCGGTCATAAAGCGTGTCGATACTTCAAAGGACATCCACTGTTGGATAGCGACACCGTTGGTCATCGTCATCTGCGTCATGGCGCTCATATCGGGTGCATCCACCGCGCCAAAGGTGTTGATCTGGCTAAAGATCCGCTGCACTTCCGAACCAGTCCAAAAGCGCATAATGTCAAAGTTGTGGACACCCATATCGAGGAACGCGCCCCCATTTTCGGGCTGGGCCGCCCAGGAAGATTTGTCGATAATGTAGTTGCGCACGAGAGTCTGGCCGCGGATCATCCAGACTTTGCCAATCGCGCCGCTGGCAATCAACTGTTTGGCGCGCGCCGGTGTGCCCCGAAAGCGCAACGTCTGGATCACCTGCAACATCACACCCGCCTGCCGACAGCCGTCGATCATACGCGTGCAGTCGGCGACCGACGTTGCCAGTGGCTTTTCGCATAGCACATGTTTGCCCGCCTGGGCAGCTTCCAATACCTGGCCGATGTGGTTGATATGGGGCGTGGCGATCAACACAGCAGCCACATCGCTGCGGCCCAGGAGGTCTGCATAGCTCTCGACATAATCCACCCCGTAATCAGCCGCCAGCCCTGGGGCGCGGCTGCCCCCGCTGACCGCCACCAGCCTGGCCCGGCTGTTGTGCTTGACAATACACTCGGCATAGGTGCGCCCCATATAGCCAGAGCCGAGGAGGGCAATGCGTAGTTCAGTCATGTGGAATCTCCTGTGTGGTGTGGTACTTCGTTATTTTGTGAGAACAACCCCGTCGCGCAACTCATACACTTCAGTGGCATACTCGTCGCTGGTCGGGTCGTGGCTGGCCATAAGTACAGTAAAGCCCTCCTCCTGCACCAATCGCTGAAAGAGCTGCAACACCTGTCGCCCGGTCTCGCTGTCAAGATTGCTGGTCGGTTCATCTGCGATCAGAACCTCCGGCCCATAGGCCAGGGCGCGGGCAATGGAAAGGCGTTGCTGCTGCCCGCCCGACATCTCAAAGGGGCGGTGATCGGCCCAGCGGCGCAGGCCAACCAGCGACAGACAATCGAGCGCGCGGGCGCGGCGGGCTTCTTCGTCCATCTGGGCCACGCGCAGCAACATCTCGACATTTTCCAGGGCAGAAAAAATGGGCAGGAGCGAGAAGGACTGAAAGACAAAGCCTATCCGTTCCTGGCGCAATGTCGTGCGGGCATCGTCGGAAAGCTGGCTCAAGTCGTGCCCAAAAAGGGTGACTCGACCGCCGTTGGGCTGATCCAGCCCGCCGATCAGATTGAGCAGCGTCGTCTTTCCCGAACCCGAGCGCCCCTTGAAGACGACCAGACCCCCGCGGGCAATCTGCACATCAACCCCACGCAACGCCTGCACCTCTTCGTTGCCCACCTGATAATGGCGGCGCACTCCTTCGGTGATGATAATGGGCGCGCCGTCGTCAGTCGTTGCGCCAGACGGGCGAACGCTGCCGACGGGGGAAGGGATGAGCAGGGCCTCCTCGCTGGGGGACGGTGCAAGCGGGGCTGGTTGTCTTCGTCGCAGCAGCCGTTGCCACCAGGCAAGCGGAGTCTCCGGCAGATCGTCCTGCCCATCCACCACCAGCCCAGGCGTCTGGTGAGGAAGAGCGGGCGTCAGCGCAGACTGGGCGCGCTCACCCGTTGCGTCTCCTGCCAGGCCGCGGATGAGAATGCCTTCCTCCACCAACTCAACCGTCGCCCGCGTCTTGATGCCACGCTGGAGCAGATAGTCACGCGGCAGTTGCACCCGGCCAGCCACATCCAAAACCACCCGCTCTTGAAAGTGGTCGGCGCTGTGGAGGTGCGTATCCGGGTGTTGGCGCACAGTCTCCGAACTGGTTTTGCCGTCACGGATGCTCACCACCCGGTCTACCACGCGGGCAATGGCCCTGTCATGGGAAACGATTATAACAGTCAAGCTATAGCGCTGGCTCAAGGAACGCAACGCCTGCCAGATCAACTGGGCCGTCGCGGAATCAACTTCACCGGTCGGTTCATCGGCCAGCAACAATTGGGGGCGGTTGGCCAGGGCCACGGCCAGCGCCACCCGCTGTTGCTGCCCACCGGAGAGCTGCGTCAGACGGTGACGGCGTCGATCCGCCAGACCGACCGCGTCGAGCAGCTCCTGGGCATATTGGGCGCTGGCATTCGCGGGCGCGCCCGCGGCCACCATCGGCAACTCCACATTTTCCTGGGCCGTCAGATAGGGCAGCAAGTTGCGCGCCGCCTGTTGCCAAACAAAGCCAACCTGAGTCAATCGGTAGCGCGCCAACTCCTGATCAGCGAGTTTGAGCAAATCCTGACCGCCCACCAGCAGTCGCCCTGCCGAAGGCCGATCCAATCCGCCCAGCATATTGAGCAAGGACGATTTGCCGCTGCCGCTGGCCCCGACAATCGCCAGAAACTCGCCCTGTTGCACCTCCAGGTCAAGCCCTTGCAGCGCGACGACTTCCAACTCGTCCACTTTGTAGATTTTGACGAGGTTTTCACAATGGATAAAGGGCGCTGTTTCTGGTTCGTGCGTGGCTGTGCTCAAAAGTGTCCCTCTTCCCGCAGCCGGTAGAGTGCCGACGAGCGCTCCGCCAGGGGAAAGGCCACCGGTTGGTTGCCCCGCCGCTGCGACTCGTAGATCGCCATCACCATTTCCAGCGAAGCGATCCCATCTTCGCCCGCAGAACTGGGGGTAGCGCCTGTCTCCATACACTGAACCAGTTCGCGCAGCGCTTCCAAAATCGAACTCGTCGTGGGCAAGGCAGGAAAGATTTCTGGCTCCAGTTGCCACCACTCGATCTGCGAGGTTGGCTCGTTGATGCGATCTGTGCGGTCAACGCTGCGCCACCAGCGCGGCCCATCCTCGTTGAGCAGAATGACGCCATCTGTGCCCTGAATTTCGATGCCAAAGCGGTTGTAGCGGGTCAGTTCATTGACCATTGCCACGCCGCTCAGCCCATTGGCAAAGGTGAAGATGGCGTGGCTGTCATCTTCCACACGAAAGGGCTGTATGCGACGCACCGCCGTACCCACCACCGCAGTCGGCTCACCGGCGAAGAGGCGGAAGAGGTCAAAGAGGTGAACCGCGTCGTGGATCAGCGGCCCCTCCTCGTCCGCCGTCCACGCCGGGAAGGGCTTGACGCCCTGGCAGAAGCCGTAGAGCGCCACCAGATCGCCGATCAGCCCGGCCTCCACCATCTCCTTCGCCTTGCGATGGGCTGGATCCCAGCGCCGGGAATGGTTGACGGAGAGCACGCACCCCGCGGATCGGCAGGCCGCTACCAGCGCGTCTGCGTCGGTGAGGCTCAAAGCCAACGGCTTTTCGCAGAGAATTCCCTGCACGCCCTCCGCCAGCGCGGCTTCGACAATCGCGCGGTGCAGACCCGGATGGGTGGCGATAGAGACGATATCCAGCTTTTCGCGGGCAAACATTTCCCGGTAATCGTGATAGAGCGCTTCAACGCCCCAGCGTTTGCCAAAGGCTTGCAGATGCTCTTTGCCCCGGCTGGCACCCGCCACCAGATCCGTCTGGGATAAGACAGCCAATGCGCCGGCGTGGGTCACAGGTGTGGGTGGATCGGTCTCCCACAGCGTGCCGATTCTGCCACAACCGACAAGTCCTGCCCGATAGGTTTTCATCAGTGTTCCTCTTTCCTCTATCTATAGTTTTTCAGATAATCATTTGCAGGGGCGCTGCTTGCTGCGCCCGGCACACACGAGACGGGCGCAGCAAGCAGCGCCCCTACAGAGAAAATCTTTATCGGTTAAACTTTAGTAACGCCCCACCCCATCACTCCCGCTGTCCCATACGCAAAATCTGAAAGATATCCCGACGTGTGGCCTGGCGCAAAATGATCGCCTGGGAAAGCGCCAAAATCGCCAGGAAGGCCAGTGTCAACCAACTGATCTTGCCCCAGTCTATGTGACGGACAAAAGGCGGCAAGGCAAAGACGGGGTTGCCGCTGATCCGGAAAAAAGGGACAAAAAGATGGGAGGTGAGCAAACCCAGCACCATCCCACCCACAATGCCGTAGACAATTACCCCGGCATATTCAAGGCTGACCATACGCAGAATCTGGCGGGTTTGGATGCCGATGGCGCGTAGAACACTGATCTGTTGCAGACGTCCTTGCAACGAGGAATAGGTATAGACCAGCAGCCCCAGACAGGCCAGCAGCGCGGTGGCCAGGAAGCCGACCGAAAGCACCCCAAAGAGACCGATCCGCTCCACCCGCTCCTCGTCCAGGGTGATCAGCGCCCGCGCATCCACCTGTTTGATGGGGTAGACGCCCAATGCCAGCACGGCCGCAGCGATGCTGGCCGGATCGACCGCCGGGTCAGTCTTCATCCAAATCTGGTGGAAGCTCTCCTTGCCCACCTGGGCGAAGAGCGAGTCGAGATTGCCGACAATCACCTCCCGATCGGATGGGTAGGCTGTGGGAAAGAAGTCGTAGACACCGACGATCAGAAAGTTCACATCGTAGCGGTCGTAGTCAACTTGCACCGTCAGCGGCAGCCGTTGTCCTTCCAACAGCCGTGTGCGCTGCAAGAAACGTCGAGAGACCAGCACACCGTCGGGATACATACCCAGCCGGTTCATCAATTCACCCAGAGCGGCCTGGGCAAAATCATTGCGGTAGTAAAGCACTTGTGGCAGCGCCAGCCGGTCAATCCCCAGGAAGATCGGAGCTCCGCCCAGCGAAAACTTGACCGAAGCCTCGAATTGTCCGGCACGGGCCACCTGCTCCACGCCTGGGATGGCCTGATAATCGCTGGAGGGCAGCAGCCAGGCATTGACCACCTCTGGATTGGCAACCGGGTCAAATTCGGAGGGTCCACCCATCGAGGGCGGTGGCATGCCCTGCTGGAATTTGTAGTCGGCTCCGACCTGGTAGCGGATGCGTTCGACCAGCCATTCATTCAGACTGAGCGCCATAGACGAATAAAATGCCCCCAAGCTCAGACAGATCATCACCAGACAGAGGGAACTGCTGTAATGTCCGCCTTGTCTGTAGAGTTGACGTATCGCCATATAGACAGGGAACGACTTCACACGCCCACCCAACTGATCGAGCGGACGCATCAGCAGCGGGAAGAGATGGGTGAGCAGCAGAGCGCCGGTCAGCACAAAGATTGATGGCGTCAAGAGCAGCAGTGGGTCGCGAAAGGGATCGCCTGCTGGCTCCCAGCCAATAATACCGAGGCTGCCGCGCTGGCTAAGTTGTTGGTAGGTATAGAGCGTGACGACCACCAATGCGCCATCCACAGCCAACTTGAGCAACCCGGATGGGAGGCGCGGGCGCGAGCGTTGGCGCAGATGCAAAACAATCCCCGCGCGGGCCGCAGCCAGGGTGGGGATAAGGCGTGCCAGCAGCAGAATCAGCAGGGCAGCGCCCAACAGACGCCAGTCGGCTTCCCACAGACTGGCCGGGAATTCGGTGCGGCGGGTAAAAATCAGAAAGTCGGACGCCAACCCCATCAGGCGCGCCATCGCATAGCTCAACCCCAGACCCAGCGGTACGCCCACTGCCAACAGCAGCACTGTTTCCACCACAGCCAGCGTCATCAAAAAGCCGCGACTTGCGCCCCGGCCCGCCAGGATAGCAGCCTCCTCCCGCTGGAATTGGGCGGTGACGCTGGAGAGCAGCCACATAAAAAAGAAGAGCAGACCCAACGCGGGCAAGCTGAAACCAACCAACAGGGCGGAGAGGCTGGCCTTGCGTTGGAGATAGCGTTTGAGCGGCGCTTCGGGCGAGACATCCAAACGGACACCCGGATAGAGACGGTCGGCCAGGCTGGGCGCGAGTTCTAACCCTGCGGCCGCGGCATCGGCGCGCGCCAGAGTGAGTTTGGTGTCGTCGGGCACCACATACCAGGCGGTGAAGCCGGTCTTTTGCGGGAAATTAGGCTCCACCGCGCGTCTGTACTCCGCTTCGGTGATCAGAAGAACGTTGCGCCAGAGCAGCGTCGTACCGCTCCAATAGAAATCGTCCAGGTCTGCCTCGCGCCAGATGCCGGCAATGGTGATGGGGATTTTGCTGCCAGTGCGCAAGCTGACCATCTCGTAATTTTCGCCCACCTGCAATCCCAGTTCGCTGCTTAGCGCGGCATAGACCCAGACCGAGACGCGCTCCCCGCTGGGTTGTCCAAACGGCTCACCTTCGACAATTGTGATGTGATTGCCGATATCAGTAACGACCGAAAGCGAAAGGTCTTTTGTGATCACACCCTTATCGGTTGTTGGGTAATGGCTGTCGCCCGCGCTCGGTTGCAGGGTCAGATTGGGGCTGCCCACGTAGGTAGCCGCCTGCTTGACTGGCAAGCCCGTGCGCCCTACGATTAAATCACGGAATGTTTCGCCAAGCGCCTGTGCATCTTGCAGCGAGAGTGGGACATTCTCTTTGGCCACAAAGTAGAGACGGGTAGTCAGTGGTGGTCGGTGATAGAATTTGCCCAGCGCCAGCAACTCGTCGCGCAGCAGCAGATAGCTCACCCCTTGCGAAAAGATCGGGATGCTGGCGACCATCCCCACCACCAACACCACACTCAACAGGGAGAGAATCGTCAGCCCAGGACGGCTGCGCAGCCGTCGCAGCGCCAGCGTCAAGATGCGTCTGTTCATGGGCCGATCACCAGATCCCCCTCTTGTACACCTTCCAACACCTCCACCTGCCCGCCTGTTTCCAGCCCGGTTTTGATATCAATTCGTCGCTCCCGCTCCCCGTCCTGTGTGATCACAAAGGTGCGCCCCGCGAAACGGCGCACTGCGCCGTCGGGTAGGACCAATGTGTCGGCATGTACAGCCAGCAGCAGACGCACCTGTACGAAGTCTCCGATCTTCAGGGGGGGATGCTGAGGGGCGATGGCGATTTGCAGGAAATCCTGAAAGCCAGGCTGTTTTGCCCCGCTACTGTTGAGGGCAGGCAAAGCGCTGATTTCCCCGCCAAAGGGTTGGTCGCGCGCCAGATAGTGGGTGATAGTGACCTGTTGTCCCACCGTTAGTTCGGCAATGCGTTGGGTATCTTTCGTTGCCACCACGAGCAGTGGCTGTAACTGGGCCACCACCAACAGAGGCGTATAGGCGGGGATGGGTGTGTGGGGCTGGGGGCGTGTCCCTGTGCTGCGAATGCCCTGTAAATCTATGCCGACTGCGATCACCACACCGTCAAAAGGCGCAACCAACCGTCGCTCATCAATCTGGCGTTGCAGGGCTTCTATTTCCAACTGGGCTTGGGTGATGGCCCGCTGCTGGGCAGGATCGATAGCGGCTTTTTGCTCCTCCACGGCCAATTGGGCCAGTTGTACGCCGATCTCTTGGATTTGGATCGCAGTCTGATCCCCACCCCTGCGCACGGTTTCCAGGAGGATTTCGGCCTTGCGCAGTTCCAGTTCTGCCTTCTGCAGGGCAAAAGAGCGTCGGCGCTCGTTCTCAAGCTGGTTGTCTTGTGCCTGTTCCAATACCACCTGCGCCTGTTGCAAGGCTTCGGTCAAGTCAGGCATCTCCAGTTCGGCCAGCAGATCACCCGCGGCGACGGTATCACCCTCCAGTTTGTGGATCGCGCCCAGCGTGCCCTGGGTGCGGAAGCTGAGCGGCTGCCAAACCAGCGGCGCCACTTCACCGTTAAATTGAACCTCATCGGTCAGCGTCGCCCGCTCCACGGCATAGAGGGTGCGCGCGGAAACAGTGGGCGTGGGCCAGGGCGTGGGCGTGGGCAGTGTGCGCACGGGTGATAGACAGCCAGCCAGTAGAAGGGCCATGCCTGCCAAGAGTGCGCACAAAAGCCGATGGCGTGGGTCGCAAAGAGTTTTGTTGGTCATCACGCAGCTTCAATCCAACTGCTCGACTGAATTTTCCAATACGCCCAAGCCTTCGATTTCGCCACGGATCTGGTCGCCGGGGTTAAGACGCAACTTTTTGGAATGCCCTACACCAGCCGGCGTGCCTGTGCTGATGATGTCGCCGGGCTGCAGAGTGACAAATTGGGAGATAAAGGCGATGGCTTCGGCAGGGGAGAAGATCATCTGGCCCGTGTTGGCGTCCTGCTGCAACTGCCCGTTATACCAGAGTTGCATGCGCAGATTGTCGGGGCGGCCCACCTCATCCGCTGTCGTCAGCCAGGGACCCATCGGCCCGAAAGTATCCAACCACTTGCCCACCAACCAATCAAAGAACCAGTCTCCTTCTTGCATGGGCAAATCTTTGCGGAAGGTCAACTCGCGGGCGGAAATGTCATTGAAGATTGTGTAGCCCCCAATGTGATCGGCTGCCTGGGCTACGCTCAGGTTGCGCCCGGTTTTGCCAATCACCACCGCCAGCTCCAGCTCCCAATCGGCAAAACCGGTGGAGGCGGGGACGCGAATGGCATCCTGCGTGCCTATGACCGATGTGCAGGGTTTGCTGAAGAAACGGGGGATCATCTTTTCTTTGCCGGGAAAGGTGCCGCCGCCTTCCAAAAGGTGCGAGGCGTAGTTGCCCGCCAGACAGAGCAACTTGCCTGGACAGGGGATGGGTGCGCAGAGTTTGACCTGATCGAGTGGGTGCGCAAGTTCGTTCCCGCGCGTCTGTGCCCAAGTCAGCGCGGCATTGGCCTCTTGCAGGCCGCGTGGGCCAGCCGCCAGGAGTGTCAGCACGGAGGCAGCCTGGGCTGGATCCCCCTTGCCGCTGGCCTGTAGCGCAGCGGCGAGATCAAAAACACGGCCATCCACTACTGCGCCCACGCGCTGTTGGTTGTCAGCTTTGTACGTTGCTAATTTCATGAGATGTCTCCTTCTGAAGATGGATTATGGGTCTTGGTCATCGTGCGGGCTAGACCTGTCAGGTGCGCAGGTGAAGCAGTCTGGAAATCAGCGAAAACTTAATCTGCGCACCTGACAGGTCTGGCAAATGGCTGAAACGATGACCATCGCCGAATTATGGATTCTTTTCTGCCAACCGGGTCAGCAGGTCACGAGTATTTAAGTGTGGCTGCGATCTGTCCAGAAATTGCTGGAGCAACCCAGCCGGAGTTAGCGCCGAGGTGTCGATCTCAAACTTCTGCTTGATCCAAGATTCGCGATACTTCTGCTGGAATTTGTCAAGCAGCATCGGGATGTCGCCATCGTTGATCAGTGTGTGGCTGTGGGGATTTTGCTGCATCCTCGTCCGAATCACATCGGCACGGGCCGTGAGATGGACGAGGATTGTGTCAGCGGGCATCTCCGGTTCGTACTCACGCACGCCGATTGTGGGCACGCCGGGGTAATAGTAATGCGGCCCGTAGATCTCCTCTTCGATGTGAAAGCCGCCCAACAGAATGTGGTCGAAGAGATGCAGCAGCCGGAGATGATAGACAAGCTGAAAGCGCTGAAAACGTTCCTTGAGCAGGGGCGTAAGGTTGAGCATCATTGCCCTATCCACCGGCTCCAAATGCTGGCTGTCGGGAATCGTGAAGTGATCATCCAGATGGTGATAGATGCCCCGCTCGTCACCCCACGCCATCAACCCGTCGATCAGCGTAGTCACTCCGCTATATTCACAACCTACTACAATGACGCGCATCAAACCTTCCATTCACTTGTCGCTGAAAAATCCCAAATTCTCTTTCATATTCGCCCGCAAGGTATCTTCGTTAAGCGTAACGCCCAGCCCAGGCTGGTTGGGCACGCTGATATGGCCGCCTTCGATCAGGGGCGGGCCATCCAGCAGATTTTCCCATACCGTGTTGTGTAGATGGTGAAATTCCAAAGCCAGAAAGTTGGGAACCGCCGCCATCACATGACAGGTGGCAATCGTCTCAATCGGGCTGCCGATGTTGTGCGGCGCCACAGGAATGTAGTAGAGATCGGCCAGATCGGCAATGCGTCGTCCTTCGAGCAGACCGCCCGCTTTGGCCAGGTCCGGGGAGATAATGTCGGCTGCCTGTCGTTCGATTAGCTCGCGAAAGCCGTGGCGTGTGTAAAAATTCTCACCCGTGCAGATGGGGGTGCGTGTCGCCCCGGCCACGCGCACCATCGCGGCCACATTCTCCGGTGGGATCGGGTCTTCCAGCCATAGCAGATTGAGATCTTCAAAGGCGTGGGCCACTTTCAGGATATCGACGGGGGCATAAAACCAGTGCGCGTCAATTGCCAGGTCGGTGTTGCGCTGCAGGGCCTGGCGCACTGCTGTGACCACCTCGACGTAATAGGCGATGTCGTCGTTGCTGATACAGCGGTTGTAACGGTCGCGGCGGGTGGGCAGCGGGTCTATATCGAATTTGAGCGCGCTAAAGCCAAGCGCCTCCACCTCTTTGGCTTTGGCGACATAGGCTGCCACGGTTTCACTCTCACCCGCATGGCAGTCATTGTAAAGCCGGATTTTGTCACGAAACTTGCCGCCCAACAATTGCCAGATCGGTGCGTTTAGTGCCTGCCCCGTGATGTCCCACAGAGCGCTTTCGATGCCGCTGATCGCACTCATCACCGCGCCCTGATAAAAACCAGAGGCCGACATGCGCTGCATCATATCCCGAAACAGCTTGTCCACGTTGCGCGGGTCTTGACCGATCAGCGCAGCCTGCAAACGGGGATCGACCACAATCTGATGCACCCCTGCCCCGTGATAGGCCTCGCCGATGCCCGTAATACCCTCATCGGTCTCAACCTTTACGAGTACCCAGGGCATAGGTTGTAGCAGAAGTGAGCCAATGTGCGTGATCTTCATAAGCTGGATTCCTCTTTCGTACTCTTCATAGCCCACTTTTATTGTCTCTGACTTGCGCCAAGAGAAACTCCGCCCCCGCCGTGCGCCAATCCACACCCAACGCGTGCCCCTCGGCAGCCACGACGTGCAGTTGAAGCAGCGAACTTGTCATCTGTTTGGCCTCTTCAATCTCCATCAGCCGCAGCCCAAAGCGTACACAGGCCGCGCTGCTCACCCGCGTGTCGCAGTTGCCGATGGCTAGAAAGACCGCCCGCCCAGCCAGAGCGTCAGCCCACTGATCGAGGGCCAGCATCGCCACAGCGGGCCGCTGTCGCACCAGGGCAAACTCGCGCAGATGACGCCAGTCAATTACGGGTGCCAGAGCAGCCACGCCGCCAATCCGTGCGTCCGCGGCGGCCAGACGCAAGGCACAGTAGCCAGCGCGTGACACACCGCAGGCGAAGATGCCGCCGCGCCCCAAGCCCTGGGCCACACAGTCATCGATCAGCGCTTTGCCTTGCGCGACGAATTGGGCAAAGGGATCTGCCCCTGCGCAGAAGGCAGCGCACAAGCCGTCAATGCCCTGACCAAACGCGTTGACCTGCTCGCCGTGGTTGGGCAGATCAAAGCTGGCGACTGCGTGGCCTGCCTCGGCAAAGATGCGTGCGGGAATGTCGTATGGCTCCTCATAAAAGGATGCCTGGCGCGTCGAAGAAAAGGTCAAGAGCAGGGCGGATGCTTCTTTCTGGGCCGGATGAAGCCAATAGGTAAACGGGCCAGATAGTGTGTCCAGACGTGCTGCGGAAAGGGTGAACATAAAGTTGGCTATCGTTTTTCAGGTAAACATTTTTCCGTAGGGGCGCTTGCTTGCTGCGCCCGTCTCCTGTGTACCGGGCGCAGCAAGCAGCGCCCCTACCAATGCGTATCTGAAAAACTATAACAAGCCTTTCATTGTTTGTAGGCGATCAGTGTACGCCGACCAATTTCGGCCCAATCCAACGAGGCTGCGCGCTGGAAGGCGGCGTGGCGCATGGCTGGCTGCTCGCGCGTCTGGATGGCGATCATCGCCTCTTGCAGTGCGCCCGGTTGGTGCGGATCGTAGAGAATACCCATCGAGTTATCCACCAACTCGGGCAGACAGCCCACGGCCGGGGTGATGAGCGGCATGCCAAAGCCCAGCGCAGTGATCGCCGAACCAGAGGTCAACACATCCACAAAGGGCAGAACAGTGACATCGGCGGCATTGAAAAAGTCTTGGAACTCCCCATTCGCAAAGAAACGCGAGGGCTGAACGATGATGCGCGGGTCGCTTTGCCGCGCCTGTTCAACAAAGCGATCTCCATATTCGTTGTAAACTTTGGCCGCCAGGAGCAGGCGCAGATGATCACCGGGCAGCGCACAAAAAACCTCCAACAGCTTTTCCAGCCCTTTGTAGGGGCGCACATTGCCAAAGAAGAGATAAACAAAGTGATTCTCTTCAATTCCATATCTCTGGCGAGCGCTCTGGCGAGGCAGCGTGTTGGGGTAGACATCCATAAAGTGGCCGTGGGGGATGACCACAACGCCTTCGCTGCGGTGAAAGTGGTGTTGCACCAATCGTCGGGCATAGTCGCAATGGGTGATGACGGCGCTGGCAAGCTGGGTGAGCGCGAGTCGAGCCAGCCGATCGAGATCAGGGGTGGAACTCTCGTGCGGAAAAAGATTGTGGACAGTCCAGACGATCTTATAGCCGAGTTCGCGCGCCAGGGCCAAATTGTCGATCAGCGCGGCACAGCGCGCCACCCGGCCCGCCAGATCGGGCGCGTCGTAGAGATAGTGCGGCCAGTTCAGGTGGAGTACATCTACACGATTGCGGTTGGCGCGCACCCAGGCTTGATCGAACTCCTCGGCGTGGCCGGCCAGCAGTTCCACACCGGCACTGGCAAGACCGCGCGCCAGCAGTCCCCCGTAGGGGTTCGCATCGGTGAGTGAAAGCCCTGCTGCTTCCCAGAAAAAGATAGAACGCATATGGAAACCCGTGGAACTATTTTGCACCTTCCGGGAAGGGGTCACAAGCCGACTGAATTTGCCCCAATCTGCTTGACCCCTTCCCGGAAGGTTGGTAAGTTAATTCGTAACAAGCCCTACGCAAGCGCAACCCGTCGTCCTGTTTTGACGGACTGCTGGGCCGCCTCGATCAGCCGTAACCCAGCCAACCCCTCTGCGCCGGGGATGGGTGAGGGCGCGCCTGCGGTCAGCGCGCGTGCAAAATCTTCGAGCAAGGCGACATGCGGTCGTTGACCACCGGGCGCAACGCTGAAATCCTGCACGCCCGCCTCTGTGATCAGACGCAAGCTGCCAGAGGAATCTTTGGCCTGGATGGGCGCAGCCTGGATCGTGCCCAGCGTGCCACAAATCTCCAGCCCATTGCTCTGCTGCGGCTCGAAGTTGGCGGTACTCCAGTGGCTGGTGATCACCGCCTGTGCGCCGTTGCGCAACCTGAGCAGCAAGGTGGCCGTATCCTCAACCGGCGAATCCGCCGCCAGCGTCTCAACCATCGCCATCACTTCTGTCACCTCACCGCAGAGAAAGCGCAGCAGATCGAGACAGTGAACGCCCAAATCCATCAACGCGCCCCCGCCACTGATGGCCGGGTTGTGATGCCAATAGCCGGGCGTCGGCGGGAAGTAGTCGGAAAAATTGATCCGCACCGCACTAATCTGTCCGATAACACCCGTTGCCAGCAACTCTCTGATCTGCTGATGGCGGCTGTTGTAGCGCTGGTAATAACAGACCATCAGTTGCACCCCATTGGCGTGGCAGGCGTCAATCATCTGTTGCGCCTGCCTGCTGTTGAGGGCCAGTGGCTTTTCGCAGAGGACGTGTTTGCCCGCCTGGGCAGATTGTATCGTCTGTGCTGCGTGCAAATGGGGTGGCGTAGCCACATAGACCGCCTGCACAGCCGGGTCTGCCAAGAGCGCTGCGCTGCTGTCATAGGCGCTCTGCGCGCCATAGCTGGCGGCAAACCCACGCGCCTGCGCCAGATCGCGCTTCATCACCGCCACCAGCCGCTGACCGGAGGCTTGCGCAATCGCTGAGACCATTTGCCGCTCGGCAATTTTGCCCGCGCCGATGATTCCCCAGTTGAGGCTCACGGTCAGCTTCCCAATGACCGCGCCCGTTGCACCACTTGCAGCCGGTTGCCTTCGGGATCAGAGAAGAAGTCGAATTGGGTACCGCCATCCTCGCTGCGATAGGCTGGACCGGTAAAGTGGATGCCCCGCGCCTGCAAGGTTTGCGCGGTGTGGGCAAAATTTTCGACGCTCAGGGCAAGATGGTGGAAACCCACTGTGTGGGTTGCTGATGCCCCTTGCGCGGTGGGAGCGACTGCGATAATCTCCACCATTCCGCCCGTGGGCAGCCCGACAAAATAGGTCTTACTGCTTTCGGATGCAACAACCAGCCTGAAGCCGAGAGTGTCGCAATACCAATCGGCCAATGCCGCAGGATCGCTGGCCGCGATGGCGATATGT
>CAMDEX010000038.1 GCA_945897075.1 Litorilinea aerophila | reverse complement strand
ACATCTTCGCGCGTCCCGTCATTGTGCGGTTGCAAACCGCACCTACGGGTGATGGTTTTGGATGTGCGGTTTGCAACCGCACATTCTCCGAGTATCCCGTCATTCGCCTACAACCGATGCCTGTGCGGTTACAAACCGCACCTACGGGTGATGGTTTTGTAGGTGCGGTTTGCAACCGCACGGTTTCTGCGTACCCGGTCATTCGCCTACAACCGATGCCTGTGCGGTTGCAAACCGCACCTGCGGGTGGTGGTTTTGTAGGTGCGGTTTGTAACCGCACGGTCTCTGCGTACCCGGTCATTTGTCTACAACCGTTGCCTGTGCGGTTACAAACCGCACCTACGCGCTGGCGGCTTGGATCAACTTCTCAAAATCCGCCTCGATCTCGAAGTCTGCCTTAAATTCGGCAAACTGCCAGCGGCCATACGTGCCCAGGTTGTTCACCCCCGGCACCCAATAGTTGCGCATGGTGTTGGATTTGTCCTTCACATCCTCGCCCCGAAAGCCCTTGATTTCCACCACCAGATTGAGCGGGTCGGGCCTCCCGTCGTCGATCTGCACGATGAAATCGGGAATGTACGCGCGCTTGACCGAGCCGTAGAGATAGGGCACTTCCAGCCCCAGCCCCTGGTTCTTCACATAGGCCCGCACACGGGGATGCGCCTCGGCCACCCGGCAGAACTCCGCCTCCCAATCGCTGTCGCACACCACCCAGTTGATCTGACACTTGCGCGGGTCGGTCTGCCAGCGGGTCTCTTTGGAGGTGTTGAAATTGACGTGGATGCTGGACCCCGTGGGGTTGTAGGCGTCCAAAATCGCTTTGATGGGCCTGTCGCCTGCCATGGATGCGCTGATGGCCGCCCGGATGCGCTCGCAGGCCAGGTCTGCCATCTCCTGGTAGAGCAGTTGGGCCGGGTAGGTGCCGCCGGTGCAGCGCAGGTAGCCCCCTTCCAGCCACTGGCGGGCTATCCCCTTCAACTGGCCGAAGAGGTGCAGTTTCGGTTCTTCGCCTGGGTCGCGGAATTTGGTGTAGAGCAGGCGGTGGGTCAGGTGGTAGAGGATGGTGGCCTGGCGCGTCTGGGCCAGATGCTTCACATTCAGGTCAATCCCCGCACCGATGATGCCCTCGTTGCGCGTCACCGAAGGGCCGACCAGCAGGGGCGTCAGTTCCAGCACAGAGTCGGGGCCAAAGCGGGCGGTCAGCTTCTCCGCGGGCAGCTCCACCCGGTAGCCATCCACACGCGGGAACTGAATTTCCAGGGCGTCCCGCTCTGGCCGCACAGCCAGCACCTGCACCGTCTGCTTGGGCGGCTTGGGCGCCACCACCACCGGCTTGGCTGTAAAATCGAAGGGGATGCCAAAGACATCCGCATACTCCACATTGAAGAGTCCCTCTTCGTTCAGTTCGTAGGATTGGCGGCGCAGGGCGCGCCCCACCACCTGCTCGCAGAGCAGTTGGGTGCCAAAGGCGCGCACGCCGAGGACGTGGGTCACTGTGTTGCAGTCCCAGCCTTCGGTCAACATGGAGACCGAAACCACACAGCGCACGCCCCCGCCCAGCCGCCCCTCCTTGCCCACGGTGTTCATCACCTCGCGCAGCAACTCCTGGTCGCTGATGTTCTGTCCATCGGCCTGGTTGCCGCTGCGCTCCACAATCTCCCGGCGAAAGCGCTCGATCTCGTCCCCGGCCATCTCCCGAAAGTCCGCGTCCAGGGCGTCGCCGGATTCAAGCTGCTCGCTGTCAATCAGCAGGGTATTGGGCCGGGCCAGCCGGTTGCCCGCCTCGTCGTAGTTGCGGAAGAGGGCCAGCCGCCCCGCGTTGTAGGCTTCCGTCTCCCCGTCTTCCCCCAGGCGGTGAAAACCAGCGATGTAGTCGTAGACCAGCTTGGAGGTGGAGGTATTGTTGCAGACCACAATAAAGACCGGGGGCACCCCAATCCCCGCGGCTTCCCACAGGCCAAAAATCTTTTCGTAGTGGCCGTAGAGCGCGTCCAGCGCGGTCTGAAGCTCTGCGGGCAGGCTCAGTGGGTCCAGCGTCTTGGCCTTGCCCCGCCCTTTTTTGGGCATCTTCTTGCCGATGTGCTCCCACAGGTTGCGGAATTTGGGCATATCGCCGCCGGGGATGTTGTCGGCCACGGGCACACGGGGCAGCTTGACAATCCCGCACTCGATGGCGTCCATCAGGGAGAAATCGCTCACCGTCCACGGGAAGAGTGTGCCCTCAGCGTAGCCGGAGCCGCGCAGAAAAAAGGGCGTGGCCGAGAGATCGTAGACCTTCGGCACGCCCAGTTTGCGCTTCACCACTTCCAGCCCGGAAATCCAGAGCCGGGCCGCCTCGTTGGCCTTCTCCGCCTCTCTACGCTCGTCCCCGGTCAGCTCGTCAACATCATCGTTGTCCGGTTTCTCCCGGTAGCAGTGGTGGGCCTCGTCGTTGATCACCAGCACATTCTTCATGCCCATCAAATCCGGCATCACCCGCTGGATCATCTGGCCTTCGGTCTCGGTGGTCTGCAAGGCTGGCCCCCGCCCTTGCAGCAGCGCCCGCGTCCCCGCGGCCGCCTCCATCCGCTCGCGCAGCTTGAAGGCGTGGTATAGTTTTACAGGTAAAGATTTTCCGTGTAGGGGCGCTTGCTTGCTGCGCCCGCTCCTGTGCATCGGGCGCAGCAAGCAGCGCCCCTACAAATGATTATCTGAAAAACTATAGTTGGTGATCACAATTTTGGCCCGGTTCAGATCGTCCAGCATATCGCCGGGCACCAGTTCCCGGCTTTTGTAATAGCTGTCCGGGTCGCTGGGTTGCAGCACCCGCAGCCGGTCTTTGATGGTGATCCCCGGCGTCACAATCAGAAAGCCCCGTGTGAAGCGTCTGCTCTGGGGGCGGCGCACCGCGTTGATGGTCTGCCAGGCGATGAGCATGGCCATCACCGTCGTCTTGCCCGCGCCCGTGGCCAGCTTCAGAGCAATCCGCTCCAATGCTGGGTTCGCCTGTTCGCTGGCCCGTTGGAGCAATTCCAGCGTCGCCTTGCCCTGGGCAGAATTCGGAGCCACCTCGGCCAGCCAGATGGCCGTCTCCACCGCCTCTACCTGGCAGAAGAAGGGGCGCACCCCCTGGAAGGGATGGCTGCGCCAGTGCTGCAACAGCCGTTGCGTCTCCGGCGTCACCCCCCACTGGCTGGGGTCGGGAATCTGCCGCCAGCGGTCCACGTGGGCGCGAATGGCGTTGATATTGCCGGTCGGGTCGTAGAGTTGTTCCGCGGTGGAGACGCCCGCGCCCTCACCCAGCACCAGCGCCAACTGCTGATCCTGGGATTGCCGCCGCTTCTTAGGCTTGGGCACAGGCGTCACAAACCTGGCCGTGCGCCGAAATTCCAGAATCCGGTTGGTCGGCTGGCCGTCCGCGTCCAGTTCCCAATGGTGGGCTGGGTAGGCGTAGGGCGAGTTGAGGATGGGCTTCTCGAAGAATTGTTCTGTCATTGTGTTGCTCTGGTCCTGTGGATTGTTTCAGCCGGGTCAATAGCACCAGATTATGCCCCCAGGGCAATTGTGCAAGCGCCTCTTGCACAAATTCGGCATCGGGCCAGGCTTCGGCAAAAGCGCGCATGTATTTGAGATTGCGGGGAGAAAAGCCTTTCATCTCCGGGAAGGCGTTGCGCAGATCGTGGGCCAGCCGGTCAATTACCTTCGCCCCCCAGCCCTGTTCGGCTTGCCGGGTGAGGATATCGCGGCCGTGTAAGTACCAGCCCCAATCACCCGCTCACCCGCTCACCCAATATCCGCGCCAGATGATAGCGCGGATGGGCCGAGAATGCGTGGCATTGCGAACCGTCGGGGAAGTCCACGTTCCAGTTTTCCCAGGTGGTGGGGAAGCCGCCGGCGGCCCAGCGCCCCCAGCGGCAGCGGATGATCTCCACGACCGCGTCGTTCTGCCCGGCCCGGTGCAACGCCTCGAAAATGTAGTGGTGCATAAAGGGGCTGGCCAGCACCAGTTGACCGTCCCGCTGGCTATCGTCCAGATTCAGGGAGCGGGCCACCAGCGCCGCCGCCAGACCGTTCCACTCGTCCATTTCGGCCGCGCCGGTGAGCAGCGCCAGAGCCGCGGCCAGTTGGGAACGGGTGGAACGCTGGCTGTCATCCCACCAGCGCTCGTCGGAGCGGAAGGCCGCGGCCACGCAGAGGCGCAGCGCTTTTGCCCGTTTTCCCCACACCTCCACCCACTGCGCTTCTGCCCCTCCCAGCGCTTCGGCCAGCCCCGCCGCCTGTTGCAGCGCGTAGAGATAGCGCAGGTTGTAAACCGCGTTGGGTTCCTGCCGGGATTGGGGCGACCAGTCCAGAAAGAGGCGTCGCCCGGGTTGGCTGCGGATCAGCCCGTCGCTTGCGCTGTCCTGGTGGAAGCGTTCAAGCAGTTTCGTCAGCGTCGGCCACTGCCTGACCACAAAATCCTGGTCATCGGTTGCGCTGAAGTAAAAGGCCAGCAGCTCCACCCAGGAAAAGTTATAATCCACCACACAATAGGAATGCACTTCGCCGGGCAGAATGCTGGGCAGCACCCCATCGGCATAAGCGCCCTGCGCCGCCATTTCCAGTGTAGCGCGCATCGGGCGGGCGTCGCTGCTCATCGCCCAGAGCGCTTGTGCCTGCACCAGCGCATCCCCCAGCCATTGGGACGATTCCCGCCAGACGCCATCCACAAACGTATCCTGCAAACAGGCGCGCAGCGTTGTTTCGCATAGCCGAATGATGGCATCCAACTCTGGGTCGTCTGTGGTCAGCGGTCGGTCGTCGAGCAGGGGATAGGCGGCTGTGCGCACACCAAAGCGGATGCGCAGACCGGGCCAGGCGGGTCCAGTCAGGGCAAAGAGCAGAAAGCGCCCGCCGCGCAGCGAAAAGCCCTCGACTATCTGATCGCCCGCTTGCAGATGGGTACGGTCGGTCAGGTGTACCCGGCAGTAGGTGGTCGGATCGGAGATGACCAGTTCCCCATCCCTCCGTTTGTCGCCGTAGCTGACCAGCAGAGACTCTGCGCCGCCCGCTCCCTCTACCTCGGCGATGCCCTGGCAGGTATGCCCGTGGCCCAGATCGAAAAGCCAGTAGGCCGTCTCGCCAACTTTTATTGTCGGTGTAAACCAGCCTGCTTTGTCCATCGCCAGCGTTAGCGGAGGGGCCGCGGGCCAGCCGGTGCGTATCTGCGCGTGGGGATCGTCGCTTTCCGTCACCATCGAACCCAGCCTACAAAGCGGCTGGCTGGTGAAGATCGTGCGCTCCTCGCCGAGCAGTGGCGTCGTGCGTTGGCGTAGGCCCGACCAGAGCGGACTCTCGGCTGGCGCGACGATACGCGCCGCGGCCCAGGCCGCAGCGTTGTAGTCAGGCGCGCTCCAGTCGTCGGCCAGACGCAGGTCGCGCTCTTCCACACCGCTGCTGTAGATGGAGACCCGCTCTACCGCAGCAGAGAAGGAGGGGTCACGGCGCACCCGCCAGCTCTGATCGCTGACGAGTGCGATTGTGCTGTCGCATTCCAGCCAGGCCAGCAGCCCGGCCGCGCCCCGGTGCAGGTAGGCAAAGTGGGAGTAGCCGGGCTGGTAGACCTGCACAGCGATACTGTTCTTCCCGGTGTGCAGAAGCGGCGCAATGTCGTGGCTGTCGAATTGTTGGGCGTGCGGCCAGGAGCGGGCAGGGCCACGCCCGACAAAGACACCGTTGACCCAGACTTTGTAGCGGCTGTCTGCGCTGATGAAAAGTTGGGCACTGGCGAGCTGTGGGTCCAGGGAAAAATCGGCAGGCGAGCGAAAGTCCAGGTAGACTTCGTGGAGATCGAAGGGGTGATCCGAGCCGATCCAGCGGGCGTGGGCGGGGATGGAAGAAAACTCTGTCATTGCCAGAGTGTGTTGAGGCAGTGAAAAGGTTCATCTTCACCCAGCCAGAAGGATTCAGGTAGTGGATCGTCAAAGTCGTCGCGAATCCAAATCTGACCAGCGAACAGGCCGGGAACGCGCTTTGGTGCGGTGCTATCTACCGGTGTAAGGCGCGCCAGCGGCGTCTCCTTATCCACCAGCAACACTTCTGTGCCCTCTTTGATCAAACGCACCATTTCGGAAAGACTGAACTCTCCTCTGTCAATATCGATTGTTTTCAGCATTTCTGTTCCTTTTGGCGGCGTAGTGGACCGCCAAGAAAGCAGATACGGGCCAGAAGTTGCGGATTCGTACCGGCTCTTGCCCCGCCGTGACGAATTGAGTAGAGTATACACAAAGATTCCCTGCAGGACAACAGCATCACACCTGCGCCCATTTCCCAGCGCTTCATGCGGGTGCAGCACAGGCATGCCGGGGGGGGCGACTCATTGCGTGCCGTAGGTCGCGGCCAGTTGGGCGACGGTTGTATAGGCTTGCACCAGACGCAACGGCGGAATATCGTTCTGCACAAAGTGACCGGTGCAATAGATGAAGCCGCCGCCCGGCGCGTAGATTTCAAAACGGCGGCGGATGTACTCGTCCAGTACATCCCCGTCGTAGGCCAGCAGCCCGTCCACCACATCCAGCGAACCGTAGAGGACGATACGCTCCCCGTATTTGTCTTTGATCGTCTGGGGGTCCATCCCCGCGCTCTCCTGAATGGGGTGGAAAAGACTGTAACCCATCTCCACAATGTCATCCAGAATTTGCATCAGATAGCCGTCGCTGTGCAGCATCACCGGCAGACCGCGGCTGGCCGCGTGCTGCACCACCCGTTCGCTGTAAGGGCGGATCATCCGCCGCCACATGCGCGGCGAAAAGAGCATTGTATTGTTGCTGCCCCAATCGTCGGAGAGGGTGAGGAAATCCACACCGGCGTCGGCGCAGTTGTCCACCAACCCGCACAACCAATCGGCGTAGCGGTCAAACCAGGCCGTCATCAGCTCCGGGTACATGCCCAGGTTCATCCAGCATTTTTCAATGCCCAGAAAGGTACTCGTCCCCTCGACAATCCCCCACAGATGGGCGCGGATGGCGCGCTTGTCGCCGTACCACTCCACGGCCTGGGCCACATTCACCCCGGCGAAGTCGTAGTTCCAGTCGCTGTGGGTGATCCAGGCCGGGTCGCGGGGGTCTTTCAGCGGCAGGTCGGCCAGTTCGGTTACATCAAATTTGCGCCCGTACTGGTTGGGATAGGGCACAAAACCGGCGAAGATATCAATGCCGAACTCGTCGAGAAACTCTTCCCGGCTGCCCCATTGGCTGGCCAGATTCTCGACAAACTGCTTCTGGTAGAGCATACAGTCAATGGGCGTGCGGTCAACGGGCTGGCGGCGGATGGTGGCGAGGATGCGTTGTTTTGAGTTCATAGGTGATTGGTGATTGGGGATTGGGGATCAGGGATCGGGTGATGGGGCGATACTGCCCAGTCCCCAGTCCCCAGTCCCTATTCCTCCATTTTCAAATTGAGTATCCGATCCCACTCGTCCAATGGTACGCTGTCCACATAGCCGCTGTGAAAGCGCTCCATATAAATCTGATCCCAGACGGGGACGACGGATTTGAGGTCGGTGGGCAGTTGTTGGATGATGGCGGCGTAGGCGTGTTCCAGCAGACGGTAGCCGGAGGTGGGCGATCCCCGGAAGCGGGGGTGGGGCGGGATGATGCCGTCCTCCACCAGTGTACTGTCGAGGATGTCGGAGATCTCGTCCAGTATCGTCAGTTTGCGCTCCCAGCCTGTGGAGAGACGCACGGCCTCCTCCACCAGGCCGCCCATCCGCCCATACATGCGGGGCAATCTGCGAAACCAGGCCATCAGCCACTTGTCGTAGGGAAAGTAGCGCTTGTCGAGCAGAAAGGCCAGTTGCACGCCCAGACGGATGGCGTTGCTGAAACGGGTGGTGGCGTAGAAGTCGTTGTCGCGCAGGATGGCCCGTTTGAGCGCGTATGTTCCCATCCCCGAATAAAAGCGGCACCAGTGCGCGATGCGGCGCAGACGCACCGCTTCCGGGTAGTATCCGGCAAAGTGGGCGCGCAGCGCGCTGAATGTGCCCGCGGGGTCGTGCCAGACTTCGCCGTTGACGATGTGGATGATGTCCTCTTCTGGAATAGCCAGCCACTCCTGGGCTGTGACCGGGGCGTGGTCAATGCCGACAGTGCGCCGCAGAAAAGCGGGCAGACTGTCGGGTGCCAGCCCCGCGCCGGCCAGATGGCCCGCGCGCAGGGAGTGTCCCAGGTAGCTGGTGGGCAAACGGCTGGACAAAACCCGCATCATCTCAGCCCGCCGCTGCTGGAAGATCGCCTCTGGCATCAGCGCGTCGATGCGCAGCCCCCAGTGGTGATCCCGGCTCAGTTCGTCGTCCAGCCCCAGGGCTTCGGAGCCATAGCCGTAGACGCCGAACGCGGTCTGGCCCGTCTCGGCGGGGAAATGTTCCTGCAGAATGGGCAGAACGATCTGATGAAAGAAGGTTCTGCTTACGTCAATGATGGAGTCGGACACGGGCAAACCCCTCGATTGGCTGGAGGAAGGGAGGAAGGGAGGAAGGGAGGACGGGAGGAAGGGAGATCGTCTCCTCTTGTCTTCTTGTCTTCCCTTCTTCTTGTCCTCCTGTCCTCCCTTCCTCCCCTCCTCTTGTCTCTTACTTCGACGCCGCCTCTACGTTTTCTGCATTGTAGACGGTGAACGGCCCCATCAATACACGCAGACCCGCATCGCGCGTCGGGTCTTTTGTGATTGTAAAGCTGCCCATACGTCCGGCCTCAAAGACCTGGCCTTCTTTGGCTTCGATCATCCCTGTGGCCAACTGATAGGCTACCTGATAGGAGAGATAGCCCAGATCGACAAAGCTCCACAGGGCGAACTCAGGGGCGCAGCCGTTCAGCGTATAGCTGACCATCTCGGCGGGCAGACCCAGACCGCTGATCTTCACTTTGTCGCACAGCCCTTCGTCCTGCATGGCCTTGGCCGCCGACGCAATGCCGACAGTCGTGGGGGCCATAATCAGCTTCAGGTCCGGGTATTTGTCCACCAGGGCCAGGGCCTGGTTGTAGCTGTCCTCCGATTGGTCGTTGCCGTAGACCAGATCGACCATCTCCAGGCTGGCGTATTTGGGATCGTTCTTCAAGACTTCCTGGAAGGCAGCGTTCCAGGCGTTCTGGTTGGCCGCATCGGGCGAGGCCGAGAGAATCGCCAGTTGACCGCCCTCCGCGCCCAGAATGTTCAGCGCCATATCGGCCATGACCGTCCCGGTCTCGTCGAAGTCAACCTGGGCCACGAAGACCTGCTCGCCTTCGGACGAAGGAATGGGCGAGTCCCAGGTGACGACGGTCATGCCGGCGTCACGCGCGGCTTTGGCCGCGGGGGCCAACTGCTCGCCCGCGTTGTTGGAAATCATAATGGCGTCCACGCCCTGGGTGGTAGCGGTGGTCAGGATTTCGATCTGCCCGGCTACGCTATTTTCGGGGGTAGGGCCAAGAAAATCCAGCGTGCCTGTGTTGCCAACTTCGGCGTGGGCTTCCAGCGCGCCCTGGTGGGCCTGGTCAAAGACCAGAATCCCCAGGAACTTGGGCATCAGCACCATATTGACGCCGGTGTCTTCGGCAGCGGGCGCGGCGGTGGGTTCGGCCGCGGCTGGGGCAGCCGCGGGCGCAGCCGGGGCCACACAGCCGGTGAGGAGAAGTGCTGCTATCAGCGCAAAGAGTAGGGTACTGCGGACTTTCGACATACGACGCTCCTTTAGTGAGATTGGGATGCCCGAAATGCAGAGCGCTGCCAGCGATCCCGGAAACTGGCAGCCAGATTGGGGAGTAGCACAGAGAGAATCAGTAGAATGCCGATGACGCCGGTCTGGGTGTTGCTGGTCACGTTGATCAGCGACAGACCGTTGCGCAGGTTGAGAATGATCAGAATCGAGAGAAGCACGCCCGTCAGTGTGCCCCGCCCGCCAAAGATGCTCACGCCGCCCAGCAGAACCATCGTAATGATGTCCAGTTCAAAGCCGTCGGCGGTGTTGCCGCGCACCGCGCCCAGGCGGGCTGTCAGCAGCAGACCGGCCAGCGCCGCCACTGTGCCGGAGGCGATAAAGAGCAGCATCTTGACCCGTTTCACCTTCACGCCGGAGTAGCGGGCGACCTCCAGGCTGTTGCCGATGACATAAACATAGCGGCCAAAAGCCGACGATTGGAGGAGCACAAGTGTCAGGGCCAGAAGCAGGAAAAAGAGAATCAGCGCCAGGGGCAGGGGGCCGAGCAGTGGTTGCTGGCCCAAGCGGTTGAACCATTCGGGAAAGTTGCCAATGGAACGATCTTCTACCAGGATGCGCGCTATGCCCCGGTAGCCGATCAGCCCAGCCAGGGTGACGGCCAGGGAGGGCAGCCCCACGTAGGCCACCCAGAAGCCGTTGAAAGCGCCCGCCAGCACGCCCGCTCCCAGCGCCGCAGCGATCCCCAGCGGCAGGGGCACACCCATTTCGTGTAGCCAAGCCAGGGTGCAGGCCGCCAACCCCATCACCGAAGCCACGGAGAGATCGATCTCGGCGTTGATGATAATCAGCGTCATCATCAACGCTACAATAATCTTTTCGATGGAGAGTTGGAAGAGATTGATCTGATTGCCGATGCCCAGATAGAAGGGCGATTGGACCACATTCATCCCCACGACCGCCACCAAAATCACCAGCAGCAGCCCTTCCCAACTGCGCAGCCAATCGAATCGACGGGTCATTGTAGCTCCAAAATCTGTTCTGAATCGTATTGAGTAGTAGTGACGTTTGATGCTTGAAAGGCGTAAAACCGTAGGGGTGCTGCTTGCTGCGCCCGCCACATCACTACAAAACTACGTCTTCAACCCGCCGCGCTGAATCCCGCCCTGCGCCCAGATCGTGCGCAGACGGTTGATGATCACCGCATCCGACGCCACGGCCAGAAGGATGAGCAGCCCCAGCAGGGCATCCCGCCAGAATTCGCTGATCTGCGCCCAACGGAGCAGGCTCTGTTCCAGGGTGGCGATGAGAACGGTGCCCAGCAGCGCGCCCAGCATTGTGCCCGACCCGCCAAAGATATTGACGCCGCCCACCACCACCGCGGCCACCACCTGCAACTCCAGCCCCTGCGCGGCTACGACTGTAATGTTGCCAAAGCGGGCCAGAAAGAGAAAACCCGCCAGTCCCGACAGCGCACCGCAGAGGACAAAGGCGCTCATCAGTGTGCGCTGCACGGGCAGGCCAGCCAGCCGGGCCGCGTCCGGGTTGGAGCCGATGGCGTAGAGACGACGGCCGTAGGGCAAATAGGTGATAAGCAGTTGGAAGAGCAGGACAAAGGCCAGCGCAATGCCCACAATCAGACGGAACTCCAGACCGCCTAAAGAGAAGAGATTGGTTCTGGGCAGTTCCAGCAACCATTCGGGCAGGGAGGCAGTGATGACCGTCTGCGCCCCGGAGAAGGAGACGAGAAAGGTGCGATAGAGCGCCAGCGTGCCCAGCGTTGTGATGATGGCGGGCACGCGTCCGTAGGCCACGAGCAGACCGTTGACCACACCCATCAGCCCGCCCACAGCCACGGCCAGCAGCACTGCGGCCAGAGGCGACATCTCCGGGTTGGCCGCCAGTTGCGTCCCCACAAAATAGGCGGTGAAGCCCACAATCGAGCCGACAGAGAGATCGATGTTGCGGGTGAGGACGACGAGCGTCTGTCCCACAGCCACCACAGCCAAAATGGCAACACTGGTGGCGATGCGGTTGAAGGTGCGCCCGCTGAAATAGCCGTCGATTTGGGTGCTGAAAAAGAGCACAGCCAGCGCGATCAGCAATACCAGACTCAATTCCCGTATCTGTTCCGGGCGCAACAACCGTTTGATCCGCTCCATTACCACTTCTCCAAAAATGCTGCCATAAAATAAGGTTTGTATACACAGATTGAAAGGAACACGGATCAGTCTGACTTTCCGTGTTCCTTTTAATCTGTGTATACAAAATTTCATTCCCCATGTCGTGTAATTGCATCTGGGGAACTGATTACTGCTTACTGTTCACTGCATTTTGCGTCTGACCCATTGCCGCGCCGAGGATCACTTCCTGCGTCGCCTCGTTCCGGCCAAAGATGCCCATCTGCCTGCCCTCGCGCATGACGAGGATGCGGTCACTCATCGCCAGCACTTCGGGCAGATCCGACGAGATGAGGATAATCCCTAACCCCTGGGCGGCCAGGTCGCTGATGATATGATGGACCTCGGCTTTGGCCCCCACGTCAATGCCCCGCGTCGGTTCATCCAAAATCAACAATTGGGGGCGGGTGTTGAGCCATTTGCTCAGCATCACTTTTTGCTGGTTGCCGCCGGAGAGTTTGCCCGCTTCCAGATGTACCGAGGGGGTGCGGATAGAGAGACGCTCGCGAAAGCTCTCGGCGGTGACGGCTTCCTGGCCGCGGCGCACCAGCCCCAACCGGTTGAGATATTCGGGCAGCATTGGCAAAGTGATATTGGTGGCGATGGACATGGGCATTGTCAGCCCAAGCTGGCGGCGGTCTTCGGTGACGTAGGCAATGCCCAGACGCAGCGCCTGTTCGGGCGAACGCACCTGCACCCTTGCGCCCTGAAAGACGATTGCGCCGCTGTCCGCGGGCTGGATGCCAAAGAGCGCCAGCCCCACATCGGTGCGCCGCGCCCCCACCAGCCCGGCAAAGCCCAGAATCTCGCCCGCGTGTACGTCAAAACTGACATCGGAAAAGACATTCTCCCGCCCCAACCCAGTCACCTGCATCAAAACTTCGCTCTGGGGCACATTCGTCTTGGCGAAAAATTCGTCCATGGCGCGCCCCACCATATCCCGGATCGCGCTCTCTGCCGTCACCTGCGCCCGCTCTTTGGTGGAAATCCACTTGCCGTCGCGCAGAACCGTCACCCGGTCGGCGATGGAAAAGACCTCCTCCATGCGGTGGCTGATAAAGAGGATGGAGACCCCCTGGCTGCGCAATGTACGGGCCAGAGCAAAAAGCTGCTCGACTTCGTGGGCAGAGAGCGAGGCGGTCGGCTCGTCCATAATCAGCACACGCACATTCAGCGAGATGGCTTTGGCGATCTCCACAGCCTGCTGCGCGGCCAGAGTCAGCCCCCGGGCCTGGCTGCGCACGTCCAAATGGATGTCGAGTTTGTCCAGAATCGCCTCGGCCTCGCGGAACATCTTGCCCCAGTTGAGCAGCGCGCCCTGATCCCGGTGGCTGATGAAGATATTCTCGGCCACATTGAGATCGGGGAAGATCATAGGCTCCTGGTGAATGGCGGCAATGCCGACGCGTTGGGCGTCAATCGAGTTGCGGATGGAAACCGGCGCGCCGTCCAGGAGCATTTCGCCCTGATCCGGGCGATAGATGCCTGTCATAATTTTGATCAGCGTGGACTTGCCCGCGCCGTTTTCGCCTAGGAGTGCGTGGATTTCGCCCGGAAAAAGGGACAGCGATACATCGTCCAGCGCCTGGGTGTTGTCAAAGCGTTTGGAGATATGGCGGATTTCCAGAACCGGTTCTGTCATCGCTAGGCATTGGGTGGAGGGCGGCGCAACGGGTGGGAAGTTGCAAGCAGTGTAATAGAGAAGGTGTAGCCTGTCAATTCTAGTTTTTGTTGACATTCTGACCGGCAGGCGGTAAGATACCCGAACAATTTCGAGACGCGTGGGCTTGTCCAGACCGGTTCACGCACTACTCCGTACTATCGCAAGATCGACGTCTTATGCGTTAGTCGCTCGCCGATGACCGTAGTGCGTAGTGCGTGGTGCGTGAACCAACTTCACTACCAGTTCACGCACTATGCACTACGAAATATGCGCATCTTTGGCTTGTGGCTCCGCCACCTTATGCACTACGAAGGACTTTCCTATGTGTGGACGTTTTACCCTGCGCGTGACGCCAGACCAGATCGCCGATCTCTTCTCTATAGAACAGATGCCGCCCGTGGCGGCCCGCTACAACATTGCGCCCACCCAGCCTGTGCTGGCGATCCGCGAGAGCTACGCGGGCAACGGGCGCGAAGCCACTTTTCTCAATTGGGGGCTGATCCCCTCCTGGGCCACGGACCCCAGCATCGGCAGCCGGATGATCAACGCCCGCGCCGAGACCGCCGCGGAGAAGCCCTCGTTCCGGGCCGCCTTCAAATACCGGCGCTGTATCATACCCGCTGATGGCTTTTACGAATGGCAGAAGATCGGGAGCGGCAAACAGCCCCAACTGATCGGGCTGAAAGAGGGCGGTCTTTTCGGCTTTGCCGGGCTGTGGGAGCATTGGGAGCGCGAGGGTTCCGTCGTTGAATCCTGCACGATTTTGACCACCGAACCCAACCAACTGCTCGCCCCCATCCACGACCGTATGCCCGTCATCCTCCATCCGGAGGATTACGACGAGTGGCTGGATCGGAATGTCCAAAAGGCCGACCCGCTGCTCCATCTGCTGCGTTCGTTCCCCGGCGAACGGATGGCCTACACACCGGTCAGCAGCCACGTCAACAACGCCCGCAACGAAGACCCGGCCTGCGTTGTGCCGATCTGAAGAATGGAACGCGGATTGCGCTGATTAAGCGGATCGGCGCGGATAAGAAGAACCCGGATTTTGCTGCGCTAATCACCCAATCACCCAATCACCCAATCAACCAATCACCTCACCCCCAGGAAACCCCCAATGGACTACACAATCGCAGACATCCGCGGCAAGAAAATTCTCATCACCGGCGCAGCCCAGGGCATTGGCGAGGCCACGGCCCGTCTCTGCGCGCAGCGCGGCGCAAGCGTCCTGCTCGTAGACGTAAAGGCGGAGAAGGGCGAAGCTGTGGCCGCCTCTATCCGGGAAAGCGGCGGTCAGGCCACTTTTCACGCCCTGGATGTGCGCGACGAGGCGGCTGTCCAGGCGCTCTTTGCCCAGGTCGAAGCCAGCCACGGCCATTTGGATGTGATCATTTGCGCAGCAGGGGTATTGTTGGGCGCGTTTCTGCAGCCGGAAGAATTCCCGACCGATATTTTCGATTTTGTGATGGCGGTCAATGTACGGGGGACATTCCTCTGCACAAAATATGCCACGCCACTGATCGCCAAATCCAAGCGCGGGGTGATGATTCTCATCGCTTCCGGTGCGGGGGTGCTGGGCGGCAGCTCGTCCATCGCCTATGGCACAAGCAAAGGCGCTGTCAATGGGATGTCAATGGTGCTGGCCGGCCACCTGGCCTCGCGTAACATTCGGGTCAATGCGGTCTGTCCCGGTGGTATCGCCACGGAGATGAAGCTGACGAACATCCAAGACGCGGCCGAAAAACAGGGCCGCCCCTACGAGGAGATGCTCGCCAATTCCAATCTGGGCGAACCCATTGGCGTGGCCCGTCTGCTCGCCTACTTGGCTTCGGACGACGGGGATTACGTGCGCCGGACGCTCTTTACGCGCTAGAAATGAAACGTGAAACGTGAGAGCGGCCTACGATCTCACGTTTCACGTTTCACTCTTCCCGTTTCCTGTTTTCACCACTCGACAGGCCAGGCCGCGCGATAGGCGTACTCTGTCAGCCACGCGCGTAGCTCTTCCTCCGGCCAAGCGCGCCACCCGCTGGGTAGCTCCTGCCGCAGACCGCGCCCGAAGGGATCGTCAAAGGTGAGATTTTGCCGCAGCAGGGAGATATACTCTTTCTCCAGCCCTTTCACCAACTCCCGCGCCATCCAGTCATAGCCCCAAATACGCAACGTTCCCTTCACAATCCCGGCGCAGCGGTCGCGCAACCAATTCAGCCCCGGCAGCCAACGCGGGTCGAGGGTGGGGTGGATGTCAATGTAACAACCATCAAAGGCGGCAGGGGTTTGCCCGGCGATGTACTCGGCAAAGGATGCGTGGATGATTTGGATGGCCTTGTCACCGGCCAGTGTCTCTGCCAGCAGACCCGCCACAACGGGATGGCGTTCGACAACCGTCACCCGCTGCACAGGGGCATAGCGGCGCAGGAGTTGGGGATAGAGACCCAGCCCGCCCCCCGCCACCAGCACATGCCCCTGCATCCCCGTCGTCCCGCGCAGCATCATCAGCCGCTCCTGGGGCGTGTCGCTCATCCAAAGCCTGTCGCCTTCATACAGACGCGTCCAGAGCGTCGGTTGGGGGAAGGTCAACTGCCGTTCGTAGAGGGGCACAGCCGTCACCGCTTCCTGATCCACGCGCAGCCCGGCATACTCCCCCGGCGCAGAGAGAAGCAGATCGATCATCGCCCGCCGCCACAGGTCGTCGCCCAACAGGTCATCGCGGAAAGTGGGGTCAAATTGCACAGGGATGCTCCAATGGAAAGATATTTGATTGTTATCGAAAAAAGTGAGACAGGGTTTTCGGCCTATTCTCCTGATGTTTTAGGGTGTATCACTACAGGTAAAACGCCCAACCAGACGATAGCGAATATGCAATCGGCCCTGGCATTTCATCTGCGGGGGTTGCTAGAGGATGGCGAAGAAATCCCGAAGCCGCGTCGAGTTGCGTCTTACCTCGATGCCGAAAGGGATTCTGAAGGGGAAGAGTATTTGATTGCCCATATCGCTACCAAAGACGTAGTGCCGGAAAGAGTTAGGAATTAGGAGTTACGAGTCGCCGTCGGTGCGTCATAACTCCTAACTCCTAACTCATAACTCAATGTATCTCTACCCCCGCCTCGGCTGCGATGCGCCGCGTATTGGCCGCGGCCAGCGGATACTGGGCGTCGGGCAGATGCTCCAGCAGCATATAACCGTCGGGATCGAGCGTGTGCCAACGGCGCAGGGCCGTAGCCATATCCAACAATCCTTCGCCGGGGATGGCCTCGTCAATATGCAGGACAAGCCCGTCGCCAAAGCGGATGTCCTTGCAGTGGGCCACGCCCGCAATCGGCCCCATCAAATCGAAGATGTGATTAAGCCGTTCTGTGCTGTGAAAGACGTGCTGCACAGTGGGGAAGTGGTTGACGAAATCCATCACCACCTTCATCCGGGGCGAAGCGACTTCGGCGATCACCTTCTGGTTGGCCTCCGGCGAGTTCAGAATGGTGAGCAGATGGGTTTCGATGACGATTGTCTGCCCGACGCTCTCGGCTTTGTCGGCGACGCGGCGCAGGCTTTCCACGAGCCGCTGCCAGCTTTGCGGGCTGTGATTCTCGGCCGCGGGAAAGTAAGAGCCGCGCGAACTCAGACTGCCTGTGCGGATCAGACAGACGTGCGCCCCCAATTCCTCAGCCACTTCGATCCCCCGCCCGATCACCCCGACGACTTCATCCCGCGCTGACCTTTCCGGCGCAAAGAGACAATCTGCATAGCCGATGCCAAACTGCGCAATATCCATCCCCGCGCTGGCAAAGACGTTGCGCACCTGGCTGCATTGCGCGCTGGTCACATCCGCCAGCCCGCGCCCCGCCGCGTGAAAGCCCACGCCGCTCAACCCCAACGCCCGCACCGCCGCCAAATGTTCGCTGTTGATCGTGCGAAAGTCCGACGGCATCATCCCCACAACACCCAAACGCATAGCATTCTCCCTTTTGAATTTGAAACCGTGACGATAGAGGCAAGCGACCGCAGACGGCAGACGACGGCCCGCCGTGTGTGGCCGCATCAGGTTTTTTGTATACGCGGCCAAAGAAGCCTGACAACGACAAAGATCATTCCGGCCAGAACCAGCAGAATGAGCAGGGCCAGCGGGTTGTGCAAGAACCAGGCGATCCCCGCCACCAGCAACGCCAGCAGCGCGGCCACGACAAATGTGACGACGGCGATCAGCCCTTTGCCCAGCCCGCCCAGCAGAGGCACGCCGCCCAACAGCCGGGTGAGCGGGCTGAAGACGAGGAGAAGGCTGACCCAATAGAGCGTCAGCCCGACCACCCGCATCCCCCACAGAGCAAAACGATACTCAGCGCTCATTTCTGCCAACGCATCGGCCCGCCCGCTGAAAAAGGTGCGGTAAAGCCGATTCCGCTCCCGGTGAAAATAGGGGCCGATGCCGTTTCCATCTACCTGCCCAAAAAGAGTCGCCTGCTTGCCGCCCGCCACTGTCTGAAAGCGCAGACGCAGATCGCCCACCTGCGGCTGCTCCAGTCTACCTTTGCCGATGAAAATGTACTCGCCGGAGAGGGTACGCTCCTCACGCAGGACGACGGCTTCCCGCTC
The DNA here is from genome assembly GCA_945897075.1 of Litorilinea aerophila. Lineage (GTDB taxonomy): Bacteria > Chloroflexota > Anaerolineae > Caldilineales > Caldilineaceae > JACQGT01. The sequence continues at coordinate 15,608 of CAMDEX010000038.1, read as the reverse complement.
CAGAATGAGGGGGGCCGGGTCGGGCAGGTCCAGAGAGCGCAAATCCACGACATACGCACCGATATGACCGCTCTCCGGGCGGAACGTGCCGCCGCTGACCGTCAACGACGGGTTGGCGTGATCAGCGGGCGCGGCAAAGGCAGAAGAATCTGCTGGCTCGTCGCTCCGCGCCGTGCGATATTCGTAGTCGTCCGGCGTGCGCGTCCCGGAGCTTGCATCGCTCTTGGCCTTCTCTTCCCAAGCGTACATCTCCACCAGCCGTTGCACTTCCAGCCAGTTGCCGGGACGCAGAAACGACCCGTCGCCCACGGGTGCATCCCCCACCAACACCCCGTTGGCCGCCACAAATGCGTCTGCTACGCCGGGATCGATGGCGGCTGTCTCCAGCGGGATGCTCCCTGCGCCGATGCGCCCAAAGTCCACACGGCCTTCGTTTGTCCACAGAATGGCAGTTGCGCTGATAAAGGCCAGAATCGAGCCGACGATCAGAAACAACAGTGAACAGCCAGAACGCGCCTGACCGCGGCGGGTGAAAAGATTCAGCAGTTGGGTCATAAACAAGCCGCTCGTACTTGACAAACCAATCAACCAATCAACCAATCAACAATCCCCTATAGCCTACACCGAATCGGCCAGAATGCAAATTACTACCTTTTCCCTGGTTTTTTTTGGGGAGAATCCGCTTTTCCTACTATACTGTTCTGGCAGCGCAGCGTCACACCGATCATTGGGGATCGCAACCACAAAGGCACAAAGCCACAAAGAAAGACAGGAATCCGTTGCTTCGTGTCTTGGTGTCTTCGTGGTTCACAGTGGGATCGCAACCACAAAGGCACAAAGCCACAAAGAAAGACAGGCAAATGAATCCCTACGCTGTGATGACTGCACCCGCGGACAAACCGCGCCAGCGTCTCTTTATCCCCGGCCCTACGGACGTTCATCCCGCTGTGCTGGCCGCGCAGACTCTGCCGATGATCGGCCACCGCTCGGACGGCTTCGAGTCGCTTTACGCCAAGTGTGAAGCGCAGTTGCAGCAGCTTTTCTTCACCGCCTCGCGCGTCTATATTCTGGCCGCGACCGGCTCGGCCATGCACGAGGCCGCCATCCGCAACTGTGTGGGTGGGCGGGTGATCAGCTTTGTCAACGGCGCCTTCAGCCAGCGCTGGTATGACGTGGCTGTGGGCTGCGGCAAAGAGGCCATCCGCGTGGATGTGCCCTGGTGTACGGCTGTCAAGCCGGCGCAGGTGACCGATGCGCTGACAACTGCTCTGGCCGATGGCCCGGTGGACGCGATTACCGTCGTCCACAACGAGACCAGCACAGGTGTCACCAGCCCGGCGGGCGAGATCGCCGCGGTCGTGCGCTCTATTAGCCCAGAGACGCTCGTCCTGGTGGATGCAGTCTCCTCCTTCAGCGGCACGCGCATCCCCGTGGACGAATGGGGGCTGGACATCTGCCTGACTTCCAGCCAGAAGGCGCTGGCCCTGCCGCCCGGTCTTTGCTTCGCCGCGGTCAGCGACCGCGGCCTTGCCAAAGCCAAAACAGTCACAAGCCGGGGCTGGTATTTCGACTTTCTGCTGCTGGAACGCTATCTAAAACGCAGTACCACACCGGCCACGCCCGCCATTTCGTTGATGCAGGCGCTCAGCGTCCAACTCGACCGCATCTACGCCGAGGGGGTGGAGGCGCGCTTTGCCCGTCACCACCGGCTGGCCGCGCACACCCGCGCCTGGGCCGTTGCCAACGGGCTGGGGCTGATGGCAGAGGAGGGCTACGCCTCGCCCACAGTGAGTACCATCGCCAACAGCTACGGCTGGGAGATCGACGCTCTCAACGCTTTTCTGGCGGAGCGGGAGATGGAACTCTCCGACGGCTATGGGGAGTACAAAGGCAAGGCCATCCGCATTGCCCACATGGGCGAGTGCTGGGACGCGGATTTGGAGCGGCTGTTGGCGGCAATCGAGGAGTTTGCGGGGCTGTAAAGATATTAGATATTGGGATATTGGGTATTTGGCACACGACAACACGCCGCCGAAGTAACCAATCCCCAATCCCCAATCCCTATTACAATTATCCAACCACTTTGGAGAGATACAATGGATTTTGACTTTTCTGACCTGAGCGATGAAGACCTTTTCCTGCAAATGCAGGATGATTTGTACGACGGCCTGCGCCCGGAGGTGGTGGCCCAAACCAATGAGGGGCTGGCGCGCGGCTACACCCCCCAGGAGATTCTGGACAAGGGGCTGGTGGCCGGGATGGAGATTGTGGGCGTGGACTTCCGCGACGGCATTCTCTTTGTGCCAGAAGTGTTGATGGCCGCCAACGCTATGAAGGGCGGTATGGAAATTTTGCGCCCACTGCTCACCGAGACCGGCGCGGAGCAGCTCGGCAAAATGGTCATCGGCACGGTCAAGGGCGACATCCACGACATCGGCAAGAATCTGGTGGCGATGATGATGGAGGGCGCGGGTCTGGAGGTGATCAACCTGGGCATCAATGTGGACGCCGATATGTTCATCGCCGCCATCCGCGAGCACAAACCCGAACTGCTGGGGATGAGCGCTCTCCTGACGACGACAATGCCCTATATGAAAGTCGTCATAGACACCCTCGGCGAAGAGGGAATGCGCGACGATATCTATGTGATGGTGGGCGGCGCGCCCGTCACCGCCAACTTTGCCAAAGATGTGGGGGCCGACGCCTATGGCCGCGACGCTGCGGTGAGCGTTGACATCGCCAAAGCCTATCTCCTCAAACGGCGTCAAAACCGCTGATGCTCTATCTCGTGGCGACCCCCATCGGCCATCTGGACGACATCAGCCTGCGCGCCCTGGAAACCCTGCGCAAAGTGGATGTGATCGCCGCGGAAGACACACGCAAGACAGGCCGTCTGTTGGCCCATTTCGAGATCAGCGCCAACCAGATACCTTTTCACGAACACAACGAACAACAGGCCGTCGAGCGCATCGTCGGCCTGTTGCGGGCGGGGCAATCGGTGGCGCTTGTCACCAACGCGGGCACGCCGGGCATCTCTGATCCGGGCTACACGGCTGTGCGGAGGGCCATCGAAGAAGGGCTGCCCGTCACAATGATTCCCGGCCCCACTGGGCTGGTGATGGCCCTCGTCCTCTCCGGTCTGCCCCTGCACAGCTTCACCTACCGGGGATTTCCCCCGCGCAAGAGTGGCGCGCGTCGCCGCTTTCTGGAGGTGGACGCGGCTTCCCCCCACACCCTCGTCTTCTACGAAAGCCCGCACCGGCTGGCCGCCTTTTTGACCGACGCCCTGGCTGTCTACGGCGACCGGCCCGCGGCCCTGGCCAACGACCTGACCAAACTCTACGAAAAGGTGGAGCGGGGCGCGCTCTCCGCATTGCTGGCCGGGGTGGAGGGGCAGACGCTCAAAGGCGAGTATATTGTCGTTATCCGTGGGGCGGAGCTGTAACAGCGTCCGCCTGGCTTGCGTTCTCTCCCATCATCCGGCGCAGGGTCGGCCCGTGCAGCCAGAGCGCCAGCGCCAGCATGGCCAGACTGACCAGCAGCAGGAAGGGCGCGGGCGCAAAGACCCCGCTCAACAGCCCCGCGGCCAAATAGTAGACGTGGATGGCGAAGGGCACCCAAAAGACCAGCGCCGGTAGTTCTGTGCGGTTCAAGCGCGGGCGCACAGCCCGCACAAGGAAGAGCGCCACCAGCAACGTTCCCCAGACCACTTCGCTCTGCATGCCGTCGGGCACGCCGGCGGTTATCAACCGGTTCGTCGCCAGCACGCCGACCACCCCCACGACGATTGCGCCCAGCGGGCCAACCCAGGCTGACGACCAGCTCCCCGAACGGGTCAACCAGCGCATTCCCACGGAAAACGAGAAGACCACCCAGAACCAGGCCCAGAAGTTTGGGTAGGGCACGCCGAAATACTCGTAGTTCATCCCTTGCCCCCAATCCCAGAAACCCAGACGGATGGCGATAGCGTCCATCGCCAGGTCAATGTTGAGCGCCAACAGCCCATCCAGCATAGGTCTGGCCCAGCCGGGCATGGCCGCGGCGTCGGAAAAGAGACGCACGCTGTAGATGATCACGCCCCAGCCGATGCCGATGGCGACCGGTACTTCCCCGCCCAGCATCAGGGCAAAACGGCCATAGCTGTAGGCGTGCAACTGTTGAATGGTGGCCCATTCCAGGAGCAGGCCGAAGATCACCCCGGCCAACAATTGCCAGAGACGGGCCGCGCCGCCCGCCTGCCAGGCGTGGCGCGCGCAGAGAGCCAAGAGGACGAGCATCAGCAGATCAAAAGAGAGAAAATAGGCGTTTGGCATGGCGGTTTTCGCTTTCGTGGATGGAATGGTGTCAAGGCAAACCAAGCTGATTTTCGCGTATTTTCGCCGATTCGTCAACGCGTTGATAAGGCGCAAGCTGTCAACTTGCGCGACAATAGCGCGTACAATCGAATGAACCCCAGAAATTGACAGAGCGCCTATCTATGGCTCATACTTCTTAGGTGGTGAATACTGTTTCGCCATGAAATTTGCACGGGCAGCCTTGCTGAAGCCGTGCCACGTATCATTCGGGCTGAGAGTGCGACTTGGCTCAATGGAGTCTAGGAGCACCCCATGAACTTTGCTGATTTTTCTCTTGACGCGCGCCTGAACACGGCCATCGAAGCCGCCGGTTACACAGCGCCCACCCCCATCCAGGAACAGGCCATCCCCCTCGTCATGTCAGGGCGCGATGTGCTGGGTCTGGCCCAGACGGGCACAGGCAAGACCGCCGCCTTTGCCCTGCCCATCCTCCAACGGCTGCTCAGCGGACCCCAGCGCAAAATTCGCGTGCTGATCGTTGCGCCCACCCGCGAACTGGCCGAGCAGATCCACCAGACATTTGTTGACCTGGGCAAGAACACAAAAGTGCGCAGCACACCCATCTATGGCGGGGTAAGCAAGCGCCCCCAGTTGGCCGCGCTTCGTGCTGGCGTGGATATTGTCGTCGCCTGTCCGGGCCGTCTGCTTGACCACATCGGCGAGCGCGACATTGACCTCTCGGCTGTGGAGGTGCTGGTGCTGGACGAGGCCGACCGCATGTGTGATATGGGCTTCCTGCCCGACATCCGGCGCATTCTGCAACATCTGCCCAAACAGCGCCAGACCCTCTTCTTCTCGGCCACCATGCCCGACGACATCCGCATCCTTTCGGCGGAGATTCTGAACAACCCGGCCACTGTGCAGATTGGGATGATCGCACCGGCGGAGACCGTCTCCCACGCCATCTACCCCATCCCCGAAAAGCTGAAAAACAAACTGCTGCTGGCGATGCTGGCGCAGACCGCCACCGGCCGCGTGCTGGTCTTCACCCGCACCAAACGGCGGGCGCGCAATCTGGCCCTGCTCCTCGCCAACGAGGGTTTCAACACCTCTGCTTTGCAAGGAAATATGGCCCAGAACCGCCGCCAGGAGTCCATTGACGGCTTCCGCGAGGGCAAGTACGACATTCTGGTGGCGACGGATATCGCGTCCCGGGGCATTGATGTGACGGATATTTCCCACGTCATCAACTTCGACATCCCCGACACGGTGGATGCCTATACCCATCGCATCGGGCGCACGGGGCGGGCCGAGCAGCTCGGCGATGCCTTTACCTTTGTCACGGAGAGCGACGAGGTGATGGTGCGCGATATCGAAAAGGTGTTGGGCGAGCCTCTGGAACGGCGACGGCTGCCCGATTTTGACTACGGGGATTTTGTGCCTGAACGTCAGACGGCCATCGCCCACGCCCACCAAAACCAGCCCGCTTCCCTGCGCAGCCAGCGGGGAGGCCACAACCTCCTGGGCAGCAACACCGCCCGTCCCGCCCGCGTCGGTGGTGACGCCGCCCGCAACAACCGCCAGAACTGGAACAACCCCCGCCCGCAGCGTTCGCCGGGTACGCGACGAGCGGGGTAGGGAAACGGCTCAACAAATCCCATTTCTTCGATAAGAAAAGTGAAACGTGAAACGTGAGAGCATTCGTACACTCTCACGTTTCACGTTTCACGCCTCGTTGGGGCAATTCTCGCTTTTTCGCAGCTACTCCTTAGCCATCCCCTCTGCCTGGGCGCGGAAAGCAGCCATATCAATCACCTGGCGGCTGAGCCGGGCTTCTTCGGCGGCAAAGGCGAGCAGGTGGCTTTCCAACGAGGCGCGCACGTCGGTCAGCGCCTTTTCTTCGCCACGTAGCACCCGCAAGAAGGCCGCGAAAGTACCCCAGTCGCCCCCGCCGTGACCGCTGGACGCGGCGGGAATCGCCACTACCTCCTCGCCGCCCCCGTGATTGTAGATGACAATCTCTGATTTACCGCCAAAACGGGCGCGCAGACTGGCCTGTGTGCCATCGAAACGCAGGCTGCGATGCTCCTCGTTAGAGTGACCGTGCATCACCAGCGTCACCGATGCGCCGCTGGCCGTCTCCATCAGCACCGTCTGGTGATCGACCACATCGTTGTCGCAGCGGTAGACGCAGCGCCCGTAAGGGCCGCTCTTCAATGCCTGCAAGCGCCCTTCCCAACTCAGGTCGTCTGAGATTGTCAGATAGGGCCAGACGCGCGGCGCGCCCTCGCCCTCGGCCAGACGAGGACGACTGGGCAGCAGCCGGGAATCCAGATAGATGCCCAGCGCAGAGAAGGGGCATTCACTCTCAATCGGACAGCCGTCGGTACAGCGCAGGGGAATTGTGGGGCCGACGCTTTCGGGCGTGTAGTGGATCAGACTGCCCACGGACGAGAGGCGCAGCACCGGGTCGTTCAGATTCCAGACGAGCAGGTCCAGGTCGTGGCAACATTTGGCGAGGATCATCGGCGTGGAGAGCGCGCGGCTGCGCCAGTTGCCACGCACAAAGCTGTGCGCCATGTGCCACCAGGCCACATTCTCCCGGTGTTCAACGGTGATGATGCGTCCCAGCCGCCCGCTGGTCAGAATCCCGTGCAACGTCTGCCAGAAGGGGGTGTAGCGCAGAACGTGGCAGATTTGCAGGCTGCGCCCTGTGCGCTCGGCGGCCTGCACCAGCCGCACACAGCCTGCCAGCGAGTCGGCCATTGGCTTTTCCAGGAGTACGTCGTAGCCTGCTTCCAGGGCAGCGATGGCTGGCTCTACGTGCATCTGGTCTTGGGTGGTGATGAGCGCGCCGTCGGCCAGCTTGCCCGCGGCGATCAGTTCTTCCCAGGAGGCAAAAACCTGGCTGGCGTCCAGGTCGTGTTCGTCGGCAAAGCGGCGTCGGCGCAGCGGATCCGGCTCGGCCACAGCCACAAAGCGCACCTCGTCCGGGTGGGCAAAGGCATAGGATGCGTAGGCGTGTGCGCCGCGTGCGCCCGCACCAAGCAGCGCCAGTTCAAGTGGTCGTGTCATTGCACTGTTCTCCCATCCGTCAGTTGATTTGTAGGAAAAGAAAGATTCGGGTTATTGTAGCAGAGGCTCTGACAAAGTACACGCCCAAGTGAGCAGTGGATGAACATTTTTTGGACTGTACAGGCGGGGCGAATTAGGGTACATTGAAGACGTTGTACAGATAACTTCGATCCGTTTAGCACCACAGGAGAAACCCACAATGAATGGAAACCAAGTACTCCAGCAGGCTGTCGGTTTTGCCAGCTATTACATCCAGCAGGTGATGGCTGATGTGTCGTCCGAAATTGCCCACCGCGACCCCGGCGGCACGATGCAGACGATTGCCGCCACTTATGCCCACGGAGTGATCAGCACAGATTGGCAGATTCACAGCTTTTTTAATGGCCAGCCGGCGCTCTATGAAGGCGAGTGGGCGGGCAAGACCGGTGTGAGTGTTGTGCGCCCCGATATTACAGCAGAGTGGGGCAAGAGCGTGCAAGTGGACTTCGCCCAATTGAACGCCTACGCCCAGGCCGTCTTTGGGGCGGCTATGGCCTATGCGGGCGGGGCAGACTTGGAGCGGATGATCGATCTTTCGATGATCGGCGCGGGTACACAGAGTCATGCCTGGTGTATTGCCAATCTGATGGCGGGACATCTGGCTGCCCTGAGCGGCGAGATTGCAGCAGTCAAAGGCACCTTTGGGCTGAAGGGTGACGCGTTCTAAAGGTTATTGGGTCTATGCAAAGTTAGTTACAAGACGGGTGTGATAGCCGCGGATAATGGGCAGCGCGAATGGGTCTGTGTGAGACGAGACAAATCCGCGCTACCCACTATCCGCGGCTATAGAGTCCTTAACTGATTTTGAAGAGACCCAATTCTTTTCCATCCAATCCACACGCCACCAGGAATCACCCAATGCCCTATCGTTTGCTTGCGATCTTTGCCCACCCGGACGACGAGGGCGCGGTGAGCGGCTCTCTTGTCCGCTATGCCCGCTCCGGCAGCCACGTCACCCTCTGCTCTGTCACCCGCGGCGAGGTGGGGGAGAGCAGCGATCCCGCTTTGGCGACACGGGAGACGATGGGCCAGGTGCGCCAGGGCGAACTGGAATGCGCGGTGAAGACGCTGGGCATCCAGCAACTGCGCTTTCTGGGCTACCGGGATTCGGGGATGGCGGGCAGCGCCGAGAACGACGATCCGCGTGCCTTTGTGCAATCCCCGGCCACCGAAGCAGTCGGGAGAATTGTGGCGTTGATCCGTGAATTGCGCCCGCATATCGTCATCACCTTTGAACCGGGCGGCTGGTACGGCCACCCGGACCACATCGCGGCCAGCCGCCACACCACAACCGCCTATGCCGCAGCCGGGGATGCGACGGCCTACCCGGAGGCGGGGACGGCGTGGCAGCCCCAGCGTCTTTTCTATGCGGCGATTCTGAAGGAGGGCTGGCGCGCTTTTGTGGAGTGGCAGGTCAGCCAGGGCATGGACGTCAGCTCATTTGGCGCTTTCCGTTTGGACGAACCAGACCCGATGGCCGCGCTCATCACCCACGGCCTGGACTGTAGCGCAGACGCACCTCTGAAGCGGCAGGGCTTGGCCTGTCACCGCACCCAATTTGGCGGGGAGCACCAGATGATGCGTGTGCCCGACGCCGTATTCCGCGCCGCGTTTGGGCATGAACACTTTGTCCAGGTGCAACCGCCCTTGACGCCCACGCCGGGCGCGCCTCTCATCGAAGACCTTTGCCACGGAGTAAATGACGATGACCACGCCCGTTGACAGCCCGTGCAGCCATCTCGACCAGATCGGCGACTTTCCCAGCGATCAGAGCGTCTGCCCCCAATGTGTGGCGCGGGGTGACGGTTGGGTACATTTGCGCCAGTGTCTCGTCTGCGGGCAGGTGGGTTGCTGCGACAATTCCAAGAACCGCCATGCCACTACGCACTTTCACGCCAGCGGCCACCCTCTGCTTCGTTCCTTGCAGCCGGGCGAGAGTTGGATTTGGTGCTACGTGGACCAGACGGCCATCACCGATCATCCCGCGGGTCGCAACCAAAAGCGTTGACGTAAGGCGGACTGCCAGTCCGCCTTACGTCCAGACGGTGCTTTCCGTAGGGCGGACTGCCAGTCCGCCTTAACTTGATAAACAGGAGTATTCTATGCCCCAGAAAGTCAAGAAGTTTCGCTTTCCCGAATGGTATCTGCGCTGGGAGTTCACCCGACAGTGGACGGAGAGGAAGTGCAGCCATTTGGGTCAAATCGCCGTGCGCGAGACAGGGGTCACTGTCTGCGCAGATTGTGTGAAGCTGGGCGACGACTGGCCCGAACTGCGCATGTGTCTGATCTGCGGCTATGTGGGCTGCTGTGATGGGAGCAAGAACAAACATATGAAGCAGCACGTGGAAGCCACCGGCCATCCGCTCGTGCGCACCATCCAACCAGGCCAGGGCTGGATCTGGTGTTACGCCGACGACGCCTTCATCGGCTCGCGGTCAAAGCAACTGGACAGACCGATGCGATAACAGAAACGTGAAACGTGAGATCACCTCACGTACACTCACGTTTCATCTTTCACGTTTCGGCAACCACAACAAACCATCCGCAAGGAGTATACCCCATGACTTCCCTCCGTCTTCTGATTATCGGCGCGCATCCCGACGATGCGGATTTTGGCGCGGGCGGGCTGTCCGCGCTCTACAGCCGTCTGGGCCACACCGTAAAAATGGTCAGCGTGACCAACGGCGACGCCGGCCACCACGAGATGGGCGGCGGCCCCCTGGCCCAGCGGCGGCGGATCGAAGCCGCCAACGCGGGGCGTTGTGTGGGCGCAGAGTACATCACCCTGGACAACCACGACGGCAGCCTGCTGCCCTCGCTGGAAGTGCGCCACCAGCTTATCGCGCTCATCCGCGAGTTCCAGCCCGACCTGATGACCACCCACCGCCCCAACGACTATCACCCGGATCACCGCTATACCTCCCAACTGGTGCAGGACGCCTCCTATCTGCTGACTGTGCCCAACGTCGTCTCCCATGTCCCCCATCTGATGACGATGCCGGTGATCGTCTACACCTGGGATCACTTTCAGCGCCCCTATCCTTTTGCGCCCAATGTGGTGGTGGACATTGACGAAGTGTTTGAACAGAAGATCGATGCTCTGCACTGCCACGTCTCGCAGATGTACGAATGGCTGCCCTACAACGACGGCTCTCTGGCCCAAGTGCCAGCGGGGGAGAAGGAGCGCCGGGCCTGGCTGCGTGGCTTCCGCGCCCCCCGTTTCCGCCGCGCCGCCGAGCTGTATCGGGAGATGCTGGTGGCCGACTACGGCGAGGAGCGCGGGCGGCGGGTAGAATTTGCCGAAGCCTTTGAGGCGTGCGAGTATGGTTCTCCTTTGACAGCGGAGAAGAAGGCAATCCTCTTTCCGTTTGTCAACGCCGGTCTATAACGATTGGGCGCACTGCCATCCCTGGCGGCAGATGTCACCACTGGCCGCCAGGGATGGCGGCGTTCCCAGGAGGATTGGAGTCCTTGTGTTCAGAAAATTCTTAAATAATCAGGTATCGTTGGTGGAACGTATCGGCGCGCGCCCGGCGGATACGGAAGACGAACGGCTGTGCAAACGACTGACGAGCGCTACTGCATTGATGACCGGGATGGCTGGCTTTGTGTGGGGGCTGATCTATTTCGCTTTTGGCGAATGGCTGCCCGGCACGATTCCCTTTGCCTACGGGGTGATCATCCACTTGAGCGTGCTTATCTTTTCTATCACGGGCAACGTCCGGTTTTTGCGCCGTGTATTGCTGACTATCCTGCTCTTGCTGCCCTTTTTGTTGATGTGGTCGTTGGGCGGCTTTGTGTTGGGCAGCGTGGTGGCTGCTTGGGCGATGTTGGTTCCTCTCCTCGCGCTTTTGCTCACGACACCGCGTACTGCCCTTTACTGGTTTTTAGGCTTTCTCGGCTTAATCATTCTCAGCGCCCTGATTGGCCCCTTTTTGCGTACAGACAATTTTTTGTCGCCGCTGGTGCGCGATATCTTCTTTGTGATTGATGTGGGTATACCTGCCGCTGTCATTTTTGTATTGCTCTCTTATTTCGTCGCCCAGCGCGACACTGCCCTGCATCTTTTGTCACACGAAAAGGAGAAGACCGAGCGGCTGCTGCTCAACGTGCTGCCTAGAGAGATTGCTCTGCTTCTCAAAGAGAGCGACCAGTCTATTGCCGACGCCTTCGACAATGTGAGCGTCCTCTTTGCCGATGTGGTTGGCTTTACCCCGCTCTCGGAGATGCTGACCCCCCGCCAGACGGTGGATGTACTCAACGAGATTTTCAGCCACTTCGACAGCCTGGCCGAAAAGCACGGCGTGGAGAAGATTCGCACGATCGGCGATGGCTATATGGCCGCGGCCGGTGTGCCCCGTCCCCACCCCAGCCACGCCAGCGCGCTGTGTAGTATGGCCCTGGAGATGCGCGCCTATATGCAAAGCCGCAATGTCAACGGCAGTCTCCTCGATCTGGAGATTCGCGTGGGCATTAACTCCGGCGCGGCCGTGGCGGGGGTGATCGGCACAACCAAATTTCACTACGACCTGTGGGGGGATGCGGTGAATGTTTCGGCGCGCATGGAATCGCACGGCGTGGCGGGCAAAATTCAGATCGGCCACGCCACCTACGAACTGATCAAAGATGCCTTTGTTTGCGAAGCGCGCGGCTGGATCGAAGTCAAAGGCAAAGGTCCCATGCAGACCTGGTTTTTGGAGGATGTGGTGGTTCGTTACGCGCATCCGTCCTGAAGGAGGAAATGATGACAATCTGTCCAACCTGCGCCGCTGTCAACCGAGATGGGGCAAAATTCTGCGATAGCTGCGGAGGCGCGCTGCCTGTTGCCCTCCTCCCTTCCTCCCTTCCTCCTGTCATACCTTCCTCTTCCCCGGCTGACCGCTTCCTCCCCCCGGAACTGGCCGCCAAGCTGCAAGCAGCCCGCAGCAGTGGCGCAATGCAGGGCGAACGGCGTGTCGTCACAATGCTTTTCTGCGACGTGAAAGGCTCCACCGCGTTGGCCGAACAGATGGACCCGGAGGAGTGGACGGAGATTATCAACGCCGCCTTCGAGCGGATGATCCGCCCGGTCTACCAATACGAGGGTACAGTCGCCCGGCTGATGGGTGACGGCATCCTCGCCTTCTTCGGCGCGCCCATCGCCCACGAAGACGACCCCCAGCGCGCCGTCCTCGCCGCCCTGGATATTCTCGACAACTTTCGTAACCTCCCCATTCACAATTCACAATTCACAATTCACAATTCACAATTTCCCCCCCTCCTCCCCCGCATCGGCATCAACACCGGCCTCGTCGTCGTCGGTGCCGTCGGTTCCGACCTGCGCATGGAATACACCGCGATGGGTGACGCCATCAACCTGGCCGCGCGTATGGAACAGACCGCCGAACCAGGCACGGCGCAGGTGGCTGAGGAGACCTGGCGGCTGGCCGCGCCCCTTTTCGACTGGCAGGAGTTGGGCAAAATTCAACTCAAAGGCAAAACCGAACCGGTGGCCGCCTACCGCCCTCTGCGCCGTAAGGAAGCAACGGGCCGGCTGCGCGGGCTGGAATCCCACGGCATTCGTTCACCGCTGGTGGGGCGCGCCGCCGAGTCGGCCGCCCTGGCTGGGGCGTTGCAACGGTTGAGCGGCGGAGAAGGCGGTCTGCTCCTCCTGCTGGGCGAAGCCGGATTGGGCAAGTCCCGGCTGCTGGCCGAAAGCCGGGAAGACGCCCAGCGCTCAACCGATCTGGCGGCCATCCGCTGGCTGGAAGGGCGAACCCTCTCCTTTGGGCAGGGCATCAGCTATTGGCCCTTCCAGGAGATGCTGCGTCGCTTTGCCCAGATCGGCGAAGACGACACCGAAGCTTCGGCCTGGGAAAAGCTGGCCGCTAACCTGCGACCGCTCTTTGGCGACGCCAGTCAGGAGATTCTGCCCTATTTGGCCAGCCTGCTCACGATTGCGATCCCCCAACAGTTTTCCGAGCGGGTGCGCCATCTGGACAGCGAAGGGTTAGGGCGGCAGATTTTTCTGGCTTCCCGGCGCTTCTTCGAGCGGCTGGCCCAGAGTCACCCCCTCGTTCTGGTTTTTGAGGACATCCACTGGATGGACGAATCCTCGGCCCGGCTGCTGGAGCATCTGCTGCCGTTGAGCGAGCGTGTGCCCCTGCTGCTGGTCGGGGTCAGCCGCCCGGATTGGGAGACGCCCATCGGCCCTCTGCGCGCCCTGGCCCAGGAACAGAGTGCCAACCGCTACACGGAGATTCTGCTTACCCCCCTTTCCCAGAGCGATAGCACCCAACTGATCCGCAATCTGTTGGAGATCGAAGCGCTGCCCATCCACGCGCGCGATAGAATTGTGCAACAGGCCGATGGCAACCCCTTCTTTGTCGAGGAGGTGATCCGCACGCTGATCAGCGCCGGGCTGATCGTGCGCAGCCGGGAGACGGGTCAATGGCGCGCCACGGGTCTGATTGATGCGGTGCAAATTCCCAACAACATCCAGGGCGTGATTATGGCCCGGGTGGATCGGTTGGACGAGGATGTGAAGGAAGTGCTGCGTATGGCCGCGGTCATCGGGCGTAGCTTTCTCTATCGTATCTTGCGTGAAGTGGCCCGTAGCGGTGAGGAGATTGACCGCCGGTTGGAGAGTCTGCTGGCGGTGGAACTGATCCGCGAGCGGCAGAGCCAGCCGGAGTTGGAATACGTCTTCAAACACGCCCTGGCCCAGCAGGCCACCTACGAAAATACCCTCATGCAGCGGCGACGGGAACTCCACGCCCAGGTAGGCGAGGCCATCGAGAGCCTCTTTGCCGACCGGCTGGATGAATTTTCTGCTCTGCTGGCTTGGCACTTTGCCCAGGCCGAGCAGTGGGAGAAAGCCCAGGACTATCTCTTCAAGGCCGGAGACAAAGCCGTGCAAGTGGCTGCCGACGCCGAGGCCCTGGCCCACTACGAAAAAGCGTTGGCGGTCTACAGCCGTCTCTTTGGCGACAAATGGGACCCAATCCAGCGGGCACGGCTGGAACGCAAGATCGGCGAAGCTTATTACCGGCGGGGCAAACACGCCCAGGCCGAAGAACATCTGCTGGGCGCGCTGCGTCTGCTGGGCGCGCCCCTGCCCACCGCGCAGTGGGCAGTCCGCCGCGCCATCCTGGCCGAGGTGGGACGCCAACTGCTCTACCGTCTTAGCCCGCGGTTGGCGATTGCCCTCTTTCCGCCGCCCAGCCCAGAGATTGTGATCGAGCAAAATCGCGTCCTGGAAGCGGTCAATTGGATCAATATCGTCAGCCATCCGGAGCGCTTTCTGCTCTCTGCCATGCGTAGCCTGAATCTGGCCGAGCGCGCCAACGACACTCGCTTCCGTGTCATGGGCTATATGGGGATGCTTACTGTGGCCGATTTTTTTGGACTTTACCCAATCGGCGGCTTCTACGGACGTTTAGGGCAAACTCTGGCTGCGGAGATGGACGAACCGGTCATCACCAGCTACGCGATGCAGGGGTTGACAATGCACGCATCCTGGCAGGGACAACCCCAAGCAGCCGTGGACTTTGGCCGCCGTTCGGCTGCGGCCTACCAGCAAGTGGGCAATCTGCGCGGCTGGGGCGCGCCCACAATGCTCGGCGGCGAAACTCTCGTCTATATGGGCGATGTGGCCCAGGCCACCAGCTACGCCGAGGAACTCATCCGTCTAGGCGAGGACGGTGGCGATGTCCAAGTCCTGGCCTGGGGCTATTCCGTGCTTGGTCCAGCCCAGCGTATGCAAGGACGCCTCGATGCGGCCTGTGACTCCTTTCAGCGCTATCTGGAGCTGGCCCACGCCATTCCCGACTATATCAGTGTCGTCGTAGCCCTGGCGGAACGGGGACAGACGCTTCTGTGGCAAGGCAAACTGGACGAGGGTCTGGTTTTGCTGGAACGCAGTTTGACGGTTGCCCAGGAACACGACGTACAGGGCGGACGCTTTCTGGGCCGGGTCTATTGCGGGTTGGCCGATGGTTCTCTGCGTCAAGCCGAGGCTACCAGCGCAGAGATCTGCAAGCAGTGGCTGGTCAAGGCGCAAGCGGCCTGTCGTCAGGCGCGACGCTGGGCCAAGAGCTACCGCCCCTGGCAGCCCGAAGCCTATCGCTTGCAGGGCATCTATGAATACCAGCGCGGCAAAGTCAAAGCTGCCCGCGACTGGTGGGCGCGCAGCATCACCGCGGCTGAAGAAGTCGGCGC
>CAMDEX010000037.1 GCA_945897075.1 Litorilinea aerophila | reverse complement strand
TCTCCTCGCCTGTCACTAATCGGTTATTCCCAACTTCTATACCTTACTCTGCGTCGTCCTTTTGGGCAAGCTTTTCCCGCTTGCTGCTCTCCCAGCCCACTTCGCCACCTCTCGACACTCCCTTTTGATTTTTTCAAGACTCTCTATAGTAAAGCCATCAAAGAGTTGGCTTCGGTGACAACGACTGAGCAATGCGTGAATCACGGTTGTACGGTTGTTGGAAGCGCCCGATGCTGACAGCGGGACAATACGCCAGGCGCGGTTGTTCGGCACACAAAATATCAGATTGTCGGTGGTGTTGGGGAAGGGCAATCGCTTCCTTGTCTTTCCCACACATCCCCACAGCCAACAGAACAAGATTTCGGATTTCCATCTTTCCCAGGGTTTGTGTTCTATTCGTTCCAACCATCTCGTGCTGTTCGTCCGTTTTTACAGAGCGCTTTTGGAGCAGACACCACTTTATCCGCCCTGATATCCTGAGACACAGTTTGCATCACAGTCTGCTCGTCTGATATCTCCTGTCCGACGATGTATATGGCCCGACGGGCCAGGCTTCCTTGTGATTCTCCTTTCAAATTGTATCCAACCCAACCTCAGGATGTCACCACAGACCTCCCCCCGGCTATTTGGTCGGGGGGAGTTTTTGTAGGTCGGATTGCCAATCCGACCTACGGACATTTTGACATAGAGCAGCGAGGGGTCTATACTTGTTGTCATTATGGATATTTTGAAAACGTCTTTTGAACAACTTGAACGCAGATTTGTCTGCGCACCGGCCGCACGGGCAGCTAGTACCGTGCTCCGGTAGCGGTTTTTTGTTTGTCACCTGCGCCGTGAGCACATGCGAACCACGGCGTTTTTGTTGGGAGTAGCGACGACGCCGTGGGCCAGTGCCACGGCGTTTTTTTGTGCGTTGGGATTGGGCAGGAGAGAGCCATGAAACTGAGCATCGAAGAAGTGCGCCACGTGGCTGAACTGGCCAAGCTGGAATTGAGCGACGAAGAGATCAACCTCTACGCAGTTCAGCTTTCCGCCATTTTGAACTACGCCGAGCAGATTCAGGGCGTGGATACCAGCAGCGTGCCGCCCACACCTTACGTGCTGCCCTTGCGTAACGTCCTGGCTGACGACCTGCCGGGTGCGTGTCTGCCCAACGCCGCCGCCATTGCCAACGCAGCCGACGCCAAAGACGGCTATTTTCGCGTGCGTGCCATTTTTGAAGAATAAGACTGGGAACGCCGCCATCCCTGGCGGCAAGTAGTGACATCTGCCGCCAGGGATGGCGGCGTTCCCAGCGTCTGTACTCTATCGAGGCTGAACGTGACTGACACAACAGCGACAAAACTACATCAGTTGACCGTCCACGCGGCCGCGGCTGGTCTGGTCGCGGGCCACTTCTCCGCCGTTGAGCTGACCCGTTCTCTCCTGGCGCGCATCGAGCAGGTGGACGGCCGGGTGTGCGCCTATTTGACGGTGGCGGGCGAACAGGTGTTGGCCCAGGCCGCAGAGTCGGATCGGCTGCGGGCGCAGGGCGACAACCGCCCGCTGCTCGGCATTCCCCTGGCGATCAAAGATGTCCTCTCCACCCAGGGGCTGGTCACGACCGCGGGCAGCAAAATTTTGGCGGGCTATCTGCCCCCCTACACAGCCACGGCTGTGCAGCGTTTGCAGGATGCCGGCGCGCTGCTGATCGGCAAGACCAACACCGACGAATTTGCGATGGGATCCAGCACGGAAAACAGCGGCTATTTCACCACCCACAACCCGTGGAATCTGGCCCGCGTGCCCGGCGGCAGCAGCGGCGGCTCTGCGGCTGCGGTGGCCGCGGATGAGACGCTGGCCGCGCTGGGCACGGACACCGGCGGCAGTGTGCGCCAGCCCGCCGCCCTCTGCGGCGTCGTCGGCCTAAAGCCATCCTACGGACGGGTCAGCCGCTACGGGCTGATCGCCTACGGCAGCAGCCTGGATCAGATCGGCCCCATCACGAAAGATGTGCAGGACGCCGCGCTGCTGCTGGGCGTGATGGCGGGCCACGACCCC
Source organism: Litorilinea aerophila (assembly GCA_945897075.1). Taxonomy (GTDB): domain Bacteria; phylum Chloroflexota; class Anaerolineae; order Caldilineales; family Caldilineaceae; genus JACQGT01. Next base: position 31,686 of record CAMDEX010000037.1, on the reverse strand, counting down.
CACGACAGCACCAGCCTGGAAGCGCCTGTACACGACTATACGGCCAGTCTCAGCGGCGACATACGCGGGCTGCGCGTGGGCGTGCCCGCAGAGTATTTCATTGACGGGATGGGGCCGGATGTGGAGGCAGCAGTACGCGCGGCCATCGAGCATCTGGCCAGGCTGGGCGCAGAGATCGTCCCCATCCACCTGCCCAACACCGACAAAGCGCTGCCTGTCTACTATCTGATCGCCACCGCCGAGGCCAGCGCCAACCTTTCCCGCTTCGACGGCATCCGTTTCGGTCCGGGCGGCAGCGCGGAGCGGCTGCTCGACAACTACCGGCAGGTGCGCGGGCGGGGCTTTGGCCGGGAAGTGAAGCAGCGCATTATGCTGGGCACCTACGCCCTGAGCGCGGGCTACTACGACGCCTATTATCTGAAAGCGCAGCAGGTGCGCACGCTGATCAAACGGGATTTCGAGACGGCTTTTGCGGCGGTGGATGTGATCGTCTCGCCCACCTCGCCCACCACCGCCTTCCCCATCGGTGAGAAGGCGGACGATCCGCTGGCGATGTATCTGGCCGATATTTTCACCGTCAGCCTGAACCTGAGCGGGATGTGCGGCATCAGCATCCCCTGCGGCTTTGACCGCAACGAACTGCCCATCGGTCTGCAAATTCTGGGGCCGTCGCTGGGCGAAGAACTTATTTTGCGCGCCGCCCACGCCTACGAGCAGACGACCGATTGGCACACGCGAAGGCCAGTGATCAGTGAAGAGTAATCCGTGAACAGTAGCGAATTCCACTGATTACTGTTCACGGATTACTTCACGCGAGCGATCACTCAATCACCCAATGAACCAATGACCCAATGAACCAATCACCCAACTCCCTTCCCTTTCGGAGAGCGGCCAGTGCCGTCTGCCGGCGACCACTCAGTTGAGCCTGCTGAGGGTTGTGCAATCGGCGCATGAGGGCGTGTCCGCTTCTAGAGAAGTCGAACTTTTTCCGAAAAGTTCGACTTCTGCCACTTCTCTCCATCGAAAGGGACGACCGTAACTGGTCGCAGTGACAATGAATATAACACCTGTACTGACCCGTGAAACGGGGAAAACCATCCACAGCAATGGACACAGCAATGGACACAACAGTGTGCGCCGCCCGATGCACAGCCGTCTGAGCGAACGTATCCACCGGGTGCCGCCCTCGGCCATCCGCCGCTTCTTCGATATCGCCGCCACAATGGAAAATGTAATCAGCCTGGGCATCGGCGAACCGAACTTCGTCACCCCCGCGCCCATTTTGCAGGCCGGGCTGGAGAGCATCCGCCAGGGCGACACGGCCTATACCTCCAACGCCGGTGTGCTGGAACTGCGCGCCGCGGTCAGCGAGATGCTGCACCGACGCTACGCTGGGCCAGCCTACGACCCGGAGCAGGAAGTACTGATTACCGTCGGTGTGAGCGAGGCGATGTATCTGGCCATGCAGGCCATCCTCGACCCCGGCGACGAGGTGATTGTGCCCCAGCCCTGTTTTGTCTCCTACACCGCGGATGTGATTCTGGCCGGGGGCACGGTAGTGGATGTGCCCACCTACGCCTCCAACGATTTTGTGCTGACGCCGGAGCAGATCGAGGCGGTGATCACACCGCGCACAAAGGCGCTGCTCATTGGCTACCCCTGCAACCCCACCGGCGCGGTGATGAACCGCCAGGAATTGCTGGCGATTGCCAAAGTGGTGGAGAAGCACGACCTGCTGGTGATCTCCGACGAAATCTATGACCGGCTGGTCTATGGCAGCCACGCACATGTGATGTTTGCCAGTCTGCCCGGTATGGCCGAACGCACGATCCATCTGGGCGGGATGAGCAAAGACTACGCGATGACCGGCTGGCGCATCGGCTACGCCGCGGGTCCGGCGGACCTGCTGGGTGCGATGCGCAAAATCCACCAATACCTGATTATGTCTGCGTCCACCGCGGGGCAGGCCGCGGCCCTGGCCGCGCTGACCGACCCGGTGGCCGAGTTGGCCGTGCAGGAGATGGTTGCCAGCTATGACACCCGCCGCCGGCTGATTGTGGGCGGGCTGAATGCCATCGGGCTGGACTGTTTCGAGCCAAAGGGGGCCTTCTATGCCTTCCCCAGTGTGCAGCGAACGGGGATGGACGAGCACGAATTTGCCGAGCGTCTGCTGTTGGAGGAGCAGGTGGCGGTGATTCCGGGCAGCGCCTTTGGCCGCGGCGGCGAGGGTCACGTGCGCTGCGCCTACGCGGCCAGCCAGGAAAATATCGAAATCGCGCTGGAACGGATGCAGCGTTTTATGCGCCGCCACGGGTAAAATTGGTGAAAAGTCCCCGGCACTTTCTTAAGTGCCGGGGACTTGGGCTGTACACCTTTATTCTTTGCAAGCGCCTTATGCTCCTCACCCACGCCCTGCGCCTCTCACCCAATCCCACACATCCGCCCGTCGTCGCCTTTGCGGGCGCGGGGGGCAAAAGCGCGGCGCTCTTTCGCTTGGCCGGGGAGATCGTCGCCGCGGGCAAGCGCGTTGTCACGACGACCACCACCCGCATCGCGGCCGAACAGATTGCCCTGGCCCCAGCCCATTTGCTTGTCGGTTCAGGAATCGATTGGAGCGCACTGGAACAGGCGTTGGATAGCCACGGCCATTGCCTGCTCCTCGCCACTGACCAGCCGCCCAAAGCCAGCGGTATCGCTCCCCATCTGGTTGATAGCCTGGCCCTCCGCGCTGCTGATCTGAACCTGGCCGCAATTCTGGTGGAAGCCGATGGCAGCGCGCGGCGGCCCGTCAAAGCGCCGGCCATCCACGAACCGGTCATCCCCGACGCCACCACCCTTCTCGTGGCTGTGCTGGGGCTGGACGCCATCGGTCTGCCCCTGGCCGAACCCCACGTCCACCGGCCAGAGCAGTTGCGTGGGCTGCTGGGCATCGCAGACCCGGCCACCCGCTTCACCCCAGAAATGGCGGCCCGTCTGCTCCTCCATCCCCAGGGCGGGGGCAAAGGCCGTCCGCCCGCGGCCCGCTTTCTGCCACTCCTCAACAAAGCGGACACGCCCACCCGCAAGCTGGTAGGACGGCTGATCGCCCATCTGCTGGCAGGCCGCGGTCAGCCGTCGTTGTTGGCGGCAGTCGGCGCGGCCAGCTTTGCGCCTGTGCTGGAGCGCGGGGGAGCGACGACCGCGGTTGTCCTGGCGGCGGGCGCGGCCAGCCGTATGGGTCTACCCAAGCAATTGTTGGAGTTGGATGGGGAGGCGCTGGTTGTGCGGGCGGTGCGGTTGGCGTTGGAGAGCGGGGCCAGCGAGGCGCTGGTCATCAGCGGCGCTTACGGGGGTGGGGTGGCGACGGCCCTGGCGGGTCTACGCGCCACGGCGGGGGAGCGGCTGCGTCTGGTTTACAACCCGGCGTGGGAGACGGGGCAGGCGTCCAGCATCCACGCCGCAGTGCAGACGCTGGCGGTTGACTGTCAGGCCGCGCTCTTCTTTCCGGTGGATCAGCCCAATCTGCCTGTTGCGCTGTTGCGGTCTCTCTGGCAGCCCTGGCGGGAGGGGAGCGACCGGGTGGCGACGGCGGTGGACGGGGAGGTGCGCGGTGCGCCGGCTATCTTTGACCGTCGCTACTTTCCGGAACTGCTGGCCCTGCGCGGGGATCAGGGCGCACGGCCACTGCTCAGGCGGGATGCAGACGGGGTTGCGACAGTTCGGACGTTGAGGAGTGCGCTGATTGATATAGACACACCGGATGATTGGGATGGTTTCTTGTCGTGAGATATTGATCAAGCCATTGCGCAAGTAAACCGCTGGTATGAATTACGGGTTCGACAGCCAATGAATGCCGTAGCAGATATGATCAGCGTGTAAAAACTTCTGTAGTCTGTTCCGCCTGCCAGGCCGCCGCGATCATCGCAAAAATATCAGTCTCCGTCACTATGCCGATGACCCGCAACTGTTTGGGATTCCCGTCAGCTGCCTCCACCACTGGCATCCCGGCAATTTTGTGGCGCAGCATCTCCGTTACCAATTCCCCAATCGTGACATCTGGCCCCACTGTGACAACATCCCGCGTCATAATCTCGTCCACGCCCAGCCACTCTTCCTCCATACCGGGTTCGTAGGCGCTGCGCAGGCTGCCCGCGGTCTCCGCTTCCAGAACATCAGAATCGCTGACGATCCCAACCAGAAAGCCGTCGTCGTCCACAACGGGGATGCGCCGGATGGTATGCGCATCCATCAGATCTGCGGCGTCGGCGGCCAGGGCGTCGGGGTGGATGGTAATCACTGGGCTACGCATAATCTGGCGAACGGGGATGCGGTGCATGGGAGACTCCTCAATCCAGGCTGACAAGAAAACGGAGCGCGTCGGTTTCAGTGAAAATGCCGACGACTTTGTGATCGTGTACAACCGGCAGGCCACTGATCTTGTGGGCCAACATTTTGTTACAGGCAGCTTTGATCGTATCCGTGGGGGTGATGGTAATCGGATCGGGAGTCATGGCCGAACTGACCGGCAATTTGGCCCAGAAGTAATTGATCTCGAAGAGGCTCAGGCTGGAGACGCTGGAAGGAGCCGCCTGGCGCACATCGCCCAGACTCAGAATGCCGATCAGCCGTCCCTCGTCGTCCACCACCGGCAGGCGACGGCAGCGGTATTCCGCCATCATATCCCTGGCGTCGGCCAAAGAGGCATCCACCGCGCAGGTATAGGGGTCTGGCGTCATCCACTCAGCCACCAGCGCATCGGTCACAGATCGCCTTGTCGGATCGTTTGTCATCACCTGCACCGCCATCGAATAGACCCCCGTTAACAGTGGGACAGTAGGACAGTGGGACAGAAACTGTCTCACTGATTTACTGTCTCACTGATTACTGTCCTACTGATTACTGTCCTACTGATTACTGTCCTACTGATTTACTGTCTCACTCATCATAGCATCGGGCCAGAAGCCCCGCCAACTGGGAGAGGGCTGTGACCAGGCGCACCCCTGGCGGCAAAGTGAGTCCGACACCCCCCGCTGGCCGATAAAGACAAAAATCCAGCCCGGCCCCCAGCGCACCGGCCAGGTCGTGGCTGACCGAATCACCCACGTAGAGCGCGGCGGATGGCGCAATGCCCATCTCGGCCAGGGCATAGGCAAAGATGCGCGGGTCTGGCTTGGCCCAACCCACTTCATCAGAAACGACGATTGTCTGGAAGTAGTGGGTCAAGCCCGCTGCGTGCAGACGGGGGCGCTGGGTGTCCCGATAGCCGTTGCTGATCAGCCCCAGCCGGTAGCGGACAAACAGAGCGTCGAGCGTCGCGCCTGCGCCCTTCTCCAATACGGCCACATCCGCAAAGAGCCGCCAGTAGAGGGTTGCTGGGCGGGAAAGCGCAGACGCATCCACACCGGTCTGCGCGCAAGCAGCCAAGAAGATGCCGTCCACAATCTCCTCACGCGTGGCCGCGGCCGCCAGCCCTTTGGCCCAGTGACCGGGGCTGATGCCGGCGTAGGCTGCCAGAAAATCCTCGCTTTGCGCTGGGTCGAGGGTTGGGTAAGTCTGGGCCAGTAGACGCCGCACCGTCTCCCTTTCGCAGGCGATGAGGTCGAAGAGCGTCCCGTCCAGGTCAAAGAAGATGGCTGCGTAGGGTTGGGCCACAGTTACGCCTCCAGCAGTTGCTGCAAAAGAGTCGTGGCCGTCTCTCCCCACGCGGCCAGAGTAAAAAAGCGCGCGTCGGGGTCATCCTCGTCGGAAATGCTCGTCACGTCCAGCCGTTCCTCCGGCAGGAGCGGGCCGAGACGATCCGCCCATTCCATCACCAGCACCAGCAACTCGCGCTGGTCTGCTCTCGCCAGATCATCCAATAGATCGCCAAAACCGATCCCGTCCAGTTCTGCCGCGCTGCTGCCTTCCAGTCGGTAGACATCCGCGTGTACCAGTCGCCGATCCCGGAAAGCGTACTCATTGACGAGGGTAAAGGTCGGGCTGGTCACGCGGGCGGGGATGCCCAGACCCGCGGCCAGACCCGCGGTGAGGGTCGTCTTGCCCGCGCCCAGATCGCCGGAGAGGGCGATAAAGAGATTGGAGTGGATGGCCTGGCCGATGCGCCGCCCCAGAGCAACCGTCTCCTCCGGGCCGTGGGTGGTCACCCGCAGTTGGGTCTGGGTGGTTCTCGTTGTCAAACCGATTGGTGGGTGGTTCAACGCAAGCAATACCTCGACGTAATGGATTTCATCTCTCCGTGCCACACACGGCGCACGACTTCCCCCATTGATTGTACCCCTTTCCCAGATCACAGACAAACAGCGCAGGTCGGACTGTCGTAGGTCGGACTGGCGTAGGTCGGACTGGCGCAGGTCGGACTGGCGTAGGTCGGACTGGTAGTCCGACTGGTCGGACTGACAGTCCGCCCTACAAAAAATGAAACGCAATTCCTATAGAAACGGCTTCTGACAGGTGGTACAGTTTTTTGTAGGGATACTGCTTGCAGTATCCCTACAAAAAACTGTATGCACTTCCGCCGATCGAATCCGTGCATTCCGAAATCCGTGTTCTAAGGAATGGTTTTGCAATGAAAATTCTCCCCACCCCCCAACCAATCAGCCCGAACCGCTTGACGCTCTACGGTCTGTTGGCTTTTTGCTGTCTGTGCGTATTCCTCTATGGGAACAGTCGCCCGCTCTCCGCCCAGCGCAGCGACGCCGCGCTGATCGCCGTGCGCGGTGATCTTACCCAACGCCAGTTGCTGATCAGTGGTCGGGTGGTGTTGGGAAAAGCCGCCAGCCATTTCGGACGCCCGGCCATCAGCCCAGACGGGCGGGTGCTGGCCGTCTCCGTCACGCCGACGGGCACAGAGACCGACGGCTATGCGCAAACCAATCTCTACAACCTGCCCGGTGGCGAGTTGCTGGCGACGATACCCGGCCATTCCCCCGTCTGGCAGGAGGACAGCCGCGGTCTGGCGCTGGAAAGCCGAGAGGGGCGAACGGTCTACGACGTAGCCAGCGGGCATTTTATGGCCGAAGCGGGGGCTGTGGCGCGGCAAAGCAGCATCCCGGCTATCCCCAGCGGCCCGCACAGCGCGCCCACTTACCCCGAATTCATCCGCGTGTCTCACCACCCGGAAAACACCTGTCGCAATGTTCCGGCCGGGCAGGTGGACTTCATTCCCTTCGAGGAATACGTGGCCCGTTCAGTCCCCGCCGAAGTGCCGGTCAGTTGGGCGCTGGATGCCCTGGCCGCCCAGGCTGTGGCCGCCCGCACCTACGCCTGGTATCAGATTCGCCAGGGCCGCCCCACCTACGACGTGAGCGATTGGGCCAACTTCCAGATGATGTGTGACCAGCGCTGGCCGGCCAGCGACCAGGCCGTGGCGATGACGGCCGGTCAATATCTCTCCTATCAGGGCGACGAGAGCCACGCGCCGATTATCGCCATGTACAGCGCGATGAACGGCCACCCAACGCTGGACAACCCCAGCGTGCCCTATCTGCGCGCCGTGCCCGACTTGACCGGTCTGGGCGAAGTGCGTTGGGGACACGGCTACGGTTTGAGCCAGTGGGGTGCGGCGCGGCGGGCCAGAGCAGGCCAGAGCTACCGCCAGATTCTCGGCCACTACTTCACGGCGGTCCACCTGCAAAACGCGGCGGACCCCAGCCAGCCCATCGCTGGTCTGCTGGGGCCGCTACAGAATGGCTATCTGTCGCCGGGCGGGCTGCGCTGGGATGCGCTCTCCCCCTTCACCGGGCTGCCGGGCAGACTGGTGGTGGACAGCAGCGACGGGTTGACCCGCACCCACGCCATCACGACGACCCAAACCATCACCTATACCGGTGTGATCACCCACAGCGACGGGTTGACGGAGACTGTGACACTGACGCAGACCGCTACGATCAGCGAGACAATTTTTGAAACCGACCCGGTGATCCTGCCTGGCAGCGGTGTCTGGCAACAGTCGCTTGATTTGGCTGACGGGTCAGAGGTCGAGACGACCCTCTACCTCAGCGACAGCGCGCAGGAACGCATTACCCTTTGGGTGGACGGCACGCCGCCCCCCGCGCCGACGCTGGAAGTGCCCGCGGCGACAGACAGCCAGACCGTCACCCTGCGCACACTTTCTGATGTGGGGTCAATTCTGGGGTTGAGCAACGGTTGGCGCTGGGAGGGCGAGGAACTTTCGCGCACGGACAACGGCGGCGTTGTCGTGACCGATGGCGAAGCCAGCGGCGGCGCGGCCCTGCAAGCGCGTTCAGGACAGGAGACGCCGGGTGTCTGGTATGGCCCCTACACGAACGCGCTGCCCCCCGCCGCCACCTACCGCGCCCTTTTCCGTCTGCGCGCCGGGGATCACCCGGCCCGCTCCGCCGAGGGCGTGCTGCCAGACCGCCCCATTGCCCGCCTGGATGTGACCGACCAGATGGGGGCGCTGCGGCTGGGATTGCGCGACATCTGGGCCAGCGATTTCGCCGCGCCGGAGCGCTACCAGGAAATCGCAGTAGATTTCTACCTTTTTGAACCGGCCCAGGGGCTGGAGTTTCGGCTGGAGTGGTACGGGGAAGTGGCGCTGGCGTTGGACCGGGTGTGGGTCTGGCAGTTGCAGAGCGACGCGGGCGAACAGTCGCGGGCGTGGCCTCTGGCCGCGGGCAACCCGTCATCGGTGCAGGCCATCGCCTTTGACGCCGCGGGCAATGCCAGCCCGCTGGTCAGCGCCACTGTGCAGATGGTTGACGACGGCCCGCCCGTCTTCGGCGCGATCAGCGCACCCGCTGGCTGGCAGACGGCGTTGCCGATTACGCTGACGACGACAGTCTGGGATCGGGTGACTGGGCTGGATGGGGCAAGCGCCATCCTGCTGCTCGGCCAGACAAGCCTGCCCGCCCAGTTGGAGAATCCCGCCAACCCCTGGGCCGAGCAGCTACTGCTGGCAGTGTTGGATGAGCGGGACGGCCCCCTGGCCGACGGCGATTTTCTGGCCCGTTTTCGCATTGCCGACCAGACCGGGACTACCCAAACCAGCCCAGAGTTTGCGCTGAAGCTGGACCGCACCCCGCCAGAGATGGTCGCGGGCGCAACGCTGACCAGCGGCGAACCCATTTCGTCGCCCCACGGCTGGTTTGGGGTGCCAATTCGCGTGCAGATCGACGCATCCGACGCCACCAGCGGGTTGTCCGGCGTGGCTTACGTTCTGGACAATGCGCCTTTTGTACTCTACGACGCGCCATTTTCACTGATGACGGAGGGCTGGCATGTGGCGCGCTACTGGGCGCAGGATGTGGCGGGCAATTATCGCTACAGCCAATATTTCGAGGCGGGGATTGACACGACAGCGCCGACGGTCTGGGCGCGGCTTGCCCAGGGCGAGACGGGTCAGGCCCTGGCGACGTGGGGCGGCGGCGATACACTCTCCGGGCTGGCGGGCTTCCGTGTGGAGATGCGCCGGGATGCGGGCGATTGGGAGCCTCTTTTGCCCGCTGACGGCGGAATCACAGAAGAGACGGTTCTCGCCATCGCTTTGGGGGAAGGGGAGGCGGTGGAGATTCGTGCGCAGGCGCTGGATCGGGTGGGCAACAGCAGCGGGTGGACAGTTGCCGCGCTGGGCGCAATCTCACAACTTTTCCTGCCGACGATCACCAGCGGGCAGTAACGATTGGTTGATTGGTTGATTGGTTGATTCACGTAGCGTCTCTACCAATTACCCAATCAACTGAATAATTTCCCGCACTTGTCCGCCATACTCGACCACCAGTTGGGTCGCCCGTTCGCTATCCGCGGCTTCGGCGCTGATTTCGACGTGGGGGGTGTCCGGGTTGGGGCCGATGTGTACCCATTCGTTGGCGCGCAGGCGAATTTTGAAACCGTCAACGGTGACGACATTTTCACCCCTGTACTGCTGGTTGAGTTTGCGCATCAGCGCGCCTTTGCTTTCCCAGGGCGCGTCGATGCGGTCGTGGGCCATCGCGCAGGCGGGCAGATAGCTGGTCACTTCGCTGATCTTCATACCGCGCACGGCCAGATATTCCAGCAGGCGCACAGTCGCCATCAACCCGTCGGGCGCGGGCAGAAAATCAGAGAAGATAAAGTGGCCGCTGCCGTCCAGGGCCAGGAGAACGTCGGGCTGGTCGGCGGCCTGCATAATCTCGCGCAGGTCGTTCTTGACGAGAACGACGGGGGCTTTGTGCCAGGCGGCGATCGTGGCAAAGGCATCGGGCAGGGTGACGGGCAGAACGATTGTGCGTCCGGGGTTGGCATAGAGCGCCAATTCGGTCAGCAGCAGGGAGACAGTCAGGTTGTCCAGGACTTGCCCCCGCTCGTCCACGACAAAGATCTTCTCGCCGCCCACATCCAATTTGACCCCCACATTGGCGGCCAGGGCATCCATAATTTTAGACATACGCTGCAAATCGCTCTGGAAGCGGTCACGCAGGATTGCCAGTTTTGTCTCATCAATGATGGCGTTGAGGGGCAACACCTCCACCCCGATACGGTTGAGTAGTTCCGACAGCACATCCGCCGCGGAGCCGTGCGAATAGTCCACCACAAGCGTAAAGCCTGCGTTGCGGATGCGTGTGCTGTCCACCCGCTGCAAGAAATCCGCCACATACTTTTCCACCGGGCGCGGCGCATACTCAATGCGCCCGATATCCTGGAAGTGGGCGCGGCGGAAATCCTCGCGGTGGAAGATGCGTTCGATGTTGCGTTCGGTGGCCCGGCTCTGGTTCAGCCCCTCTTCGTTCATAAAGCGGATGTCCACCACCCGCTGGTCAAAGGGGCTGAGGCGCACGTGGATACCCGCCGAAGCCGTCGGGTCGGAGCGGACGAAGTGGCGGGCCACAGGAATGGGCAGCGTCGCCAGGTCCCACACATTTACCCCAGCCCCAGCCAGCCCGCTGATCAGCGCCCGTTTCAGCATACGTGAGCTGCGATGCATGTCCCGGTTGATCGTAACATAGCTGCCTGCGGGCAGGGCCGCGCCGAGCGCGCCGCCCAATTTGGCGGCGTATTCGGGGGTCAAATCCACATTGACCACCCCTGTCACCCCAAATTTACTAAAAAGCGCGCGGCGTCCCTGGCTGCCCCAAATGATACTCTGGCGCACAGTCGCGCCCGGCTCGATCTCCTTATTCGGCCAGAGTTTGACATCGGCGTGGATGACACTGTTCTCTCCCAGCACACAGCCATCCCCGATCACCGCGCCTTCATACGCCACTGCACCGCTTTTGACGCTGCACTGGCGGCCCACAATCACCCCGCGCAATTCGCACGCCTCACCCACGTAGGTGTTGCGCCACATGACACTGCGTTCCACCCGGCTGTGGTTGTCAATTACCGTATAGTCGCGGATGACCGTCGGCCCATAGATGGAGACGCCACCTTTGATCTTCACGGCTTTTCCCAGATAGACCGGCCCGTAAATCTGGGCGTCCGGCGCGATCTCCACATCCTCTCCGGTGATAATTCCGTTCCATTGCTTGCTGCCTAAAGGTTGAAAGGTGCGGACGAGGCCGGAGAGCATATCCGCATTGGCGCGCAGGTATGCGTTGATGTCGCCGATGTCGCACCAATAGCCTTCGGCCACGTAGCCGTAGAGCGGCTTCTTGGCAGCCAGAAGTTGGGGGAAAAGTTGTGTGGAGAAATCGTAGGCTTGCCCATCGGGGATAAAATCGAAAATTTCCGGCTGCAACACGTAGATACCCGTGTTCACTGTGTCAGAAATGACGTTGCTCCAGTCGGGCTTTTCCAGAAATTGGGTGATGCGTCCCTGCTCGTCGGTGATCAGGACGCCGTATTGTTGGGGGTCTTTGACCGAGTGGAGGGCCAGGGTAGCCAGGGCGTGGCTGTTTTTGTGAAAGTTCAGGATCGCCCGCAGATCGAAGTCGGTCAAAGCGTCGCCGCTGATGACCAGAAAGGTGTCGTCCAATTGGCCGGCCGCGTTCTTGACACCGCCGGCCGTGCCCAGAGGCGACTCCTCGACGACATAGCTCAGACGCATGCCCAGACTGCTGCCGTCGCCAAAATAGTCCTGGATGGCTGTGGGCAGATATTGCAGCGTCATCACCACATCGTAGATGCCGTGATGTTTGAGCAGATCGAGGATATGGCCCAGCACCGGTTTGTTGACAATCGGCACCATCGGCTTGGGACGCCCCACCGTCAGCGGTCGCAAACGTGACCCCTCTCCCCCGGCCATAACGACAGCTTTCACTTCGACTCCTTTAAGATATTGGGGTATTGGGGTATTGGGAGATTGGGGATTGTGTAAGCGTGACCCAATCCCCAATCCCCAGTCGCCAGTCCCCAATCTCCCAATCTCCCAATCCCCTCCCTAAATCGGCGGCCAGGGGTAGTTGCGCTGGTGGGGCGGCGGCGCGGGGTGGTGGCCCACGGCCAGCAGCCGTTCGAGCCGGGCACACAGGGCGGCACGTTCCGGGCGACTGAGCAGGTCGTCCAGTGTGGTGTTGAGGGGGCTGTCTGCATCGGCCAAAGCGTCTTGCAGCGCGTTCAGGTCCGCCTGCAGATCGTCTGTGATCGGCTGGCCGCTGTACTCCCAAATCACAGTACGCAGTTTGTACTCGCTGTGGAAGCAGATGCCGTGATCAATCGCCCACATACGCTGATCCGCGCCAAAGAGACAGTGGCCGGCTTTGCGGTCGGCGTTGTTCACCAGATAGTCAAAGAGCGACAATTGGCGCAAGGCCAGCGCGTAGCGGGCGTCTTCCTGCATGGAAAAGTAGTGAACGTCGGGATCGCACTCGATGAAGAATTGGACACTGCCCAGCCCCCGTGTGCCCTCGCGCAGGACAGTGGGCGGCACCAGATTCCAGCCCAGCGCCGCGCTGATTTCGTAGGCCGCGGTCTCGCGCTGGCAGAGCGTGCCGCTGGGGAAATCCCACAGAGGGTTTTCGCCGCGCCGGGGTTTGTAGACACCGGGCAATTCAATCCCGTCGTCGCGCAGTGTGACCAGAAAGGAGTAGTTGGAGCTATAGGGCAACAGCCCGCGCTCCTCCATCTGCCCGGTACGCAGCAACGCCAACACCCGCGCTTCGGTCAGCGCGCGCCGTTCGACCGCATCATCCGGGCTGTCGCTGCGAGGGGCTTTGGAATGCGCCTGCTTGCGCGGTTTCTTTGCCATGTGAGTTGGTTAGAAGGCCAACGGGTAGGCGTGGCCGTTGGTGCGCGGGCAGAAATGACCAGCGGCGTCAATCGGGCGACCACACAGCGGGCAATCGGGGCGGCCCGATTCCACCGCACGCATGGCTTTTTCGCTCAGCGCCCGCATCTGATCGCGCGTGGCAAAGAAGCGGGCGCGGGGCAGATCGTCCACGGTAAGGACAGTACTCGCTTCGTCGTTTTCGTCTGTTTCTGTGGTCGGCAGGGCCTGGGCCACCAAAACCATCAAATCCTCATCTTCGTCGTAGCCCAAACCCAATTGGCCGACACGAAAGGCGGGATCAACCGGCTCCACCAGCCGGGGCAACTGCTTGGGCGCTTCGGCTGGCTTCAATTCTGGATGTTGCGCTTGCAATTCATCCAGCAATTGGAGGATGGACGCGGCCAGCGCGGCCACCTGCTGCTTTTCCATCACCAGGCTGGCCACCCGCCGCCCCTGGCGCGCCTGCAAGAAAAAGGTGCGCCGCCCCGGTTGACCGATGGCATCGGCCACAATGTGGGTAACAGAATCAAAATCATACGTAAAATGTGGAGCCATTCTTTGCCTCATTGGATATTGGGTATTAGATATTGGGTAGTACGCAGATGTGACACAATACCCAATATCTACTATCTATTATCCTTCTCTTTGCCCGATTCCCACTGCACCTGGGGAATCTCGCCTGTTTCGTTTACGAGCAAAATACGCGGCCCGAACTGATGAAAGCCGATGACTGTGACCGATGCCGTGCTGATCACAATACGCTGGAAAAGGTCCAGCGGAGCGCCCACATACCAGGCCAGAGTCGTGCGCCAAACGTCACCGTGGGCAAAGAGAGCGATGGCTTCGCCCGCGTGCTGCGTGCGAATCCGTTCCAGCGTGGCGACCACCCGGCTCTGCACTTCGCGCAATGTTTCGCCGCCGGGAAAGCGAAAGCCGCTGGGATATATCTGCACCAATTGCCATTCGGGTTTTTTGGAAAGTTCTTTTAACGCCGCACCCTGCCACTCCCCGTAATCTACCTCGAGCAGACCGGCTTCTGCGCAGATGGGCAAACCGAGGCGTTGGGCCAGGGGCTGGGCCGTCTCCACGCAGCGCACCAACGGGCTGGAATAGATGGCGGTGATGGGTTGATTGGCCAGCCGCTCGGCCAGGGCCGCCGACTGCTGGTGGCCCTTTTCGTTGAGATGGACGTCCGGCGTGCGTCCAGCCAGTTTGCCCGTCTCCACCCATTCGTTTTCCCCGTGCCGGATCAGAAAAAGATAGGTCATGCGGGCGGGGGGCAGGGCGGGCGCTTCGTCGCCGCGCTCCGGGGAGACATCGGGATTGGTTTCGCTGGCTACAATCAAGACAGAAGCCTTTCCAAGCAATCGTTTTTCAGGTTGTAGGGGCGCTTGCTGGCTGCGCCCGTCGCGTGTATGTCGGGCGCAACCAGCAGCGCCCCTACCAATCATTTGCCCTATTGTAGCACAACCATCACCAGACGAGTGCTAGATTGATTCCCCTTTTCCCCAGTGTATCACAGAATCCAACAAAGAGATAGCATATTTACATCTCTCATTTTCGTTGCGACTGCCCAATCTGTGTGGTACAATGCGCCCCAGTGATCCTTACCAGGAGGCATCTGTGTCCTTCTCGACCCGCAAGCCGTCAGGCGTACACTTCCCTTCACAGACAACCCTACGCTTCTTTCGGCAGCGCCAACTGCCTGTCTGGGTATTGGCCTGTCTTTGTCTGCTCCTGGCGGGCGGCTTTGGGCGAGCGGCGGCGAGCAGCCCCGCCCAGGTCTTTGCGGCCGGGTGCAGCGAACTGCTGGTCAATGGTGGCTTTGAGGTCAAAGATTATGCTTGGCAGACCTTCGGTGCCGAGTCGCCCCCGGCCTATACCACCAGCCCGGTCTTTTCCGGTGAACAGGCCATGCGTCTGGGCATTGTGGAAGGTCCCAATTTGGCTATCATCAACGGTGTGCGCCAGAGTGTCTTCCTGCCCAATTCTGCCTCCAGTCTGGTGCTGGGCTTTCACTACCGCCCCATCCACGAGAGTCTGCCCGGCGACGATCTGCAATATCTGGAACTCTACGACGCCACTTCTGGCGTGCAGTTGGTACAATTGCACGCGGCTTTGAACAACAGCGTCAATTGGATCTTTCTTCAGTACGATCTTACAGCGCTCAAAGGCAAGACCATCCGCATTGACGTGGGCGTGCGCAACAACGGGGGCGGTGGGCGCACAGCACTGATCATAGACGATCTCTCCCTGCTCTCCTGTGACGCCGGTGCTGTGACACCTGTGACGCCAACCGCCACCCCTACCGGTTTGTCAATGTTGGCAACGCCAACGCCCACGGCGACCAACCCTTTGCAGACGCGCACGCCGACGATTTCGCCGACTGTGACACCCACGCCGTCGGTCTCGGCCACTGCTTCCGCTACCGCCTCCGCTACCCCCACACCGACTGTCGTGCTACCGCCCACAGCCACACCAATCCCTACCGCTATCCCCACCGGCTGTGCCAACATCCTGGAAAATGGCAGTTTCGAGCAGCCGTTGGGCAGCAGCACAGGCTGGCTCCCCGGCGACGGCGACCCCGTCGCTCCTGTGCTTTCCAGCGAACATGCGGACGGGCTGCGTTCCATGCAATTGGGCAACCCGCCTGGCACAAGCACGCGAGATACAGTCAGCTATTCATCGGTTCGCCAATTGGTCACGATTCCGGCCACTGCGTCTACTGCCGAACTGCTGTGGAGACACCAATCGCGCAGCCAGGAAGTGCCATCCAATGTCCCCACTCCGCCCCAAGACCGGCAGGAGCTGATTCTGCTGCATCCCAATCTGGACACAAAGGAGGTACGCAAGCGCTGGCGCGAGGAGGTCCCTTCCTGGCAGGAGTGGAAGGAACCGATGACGATGTACATCGGCCATTCCTTCTACATCTACTTCAACGTCTTCAACGACGTCAACAGCACGCGTACGTGGATGTTTTTGGATGACGTGCGGCTGATCGTCTGCTATGCCACAGCAGCGGTCACAGCCACGGCCACGCCGACTGCGATGCCTGTTTTGGGCGCGACAGTCACACCCACCCCACCTGCTCTAGGCAGTACAGCCACACTGACAACCACTGGTGATGTGGCGATCGCTGCGCAGGCAATGTCCACCCCCGGGAACGGTGAGCTTTCCTCTGGTTTTTCCTCGCCGCTTGCCAGCGATATGCTAGGCGAAGCCCGCACCTCTGATCCTGTCGCGCCAGCCTCGACTTCGCCGCTGTGGACAGCCTTTCTGGTCTGGGTCAGCGGCAACCGAATTCCTATCTTTGTCACCCTCCTTGTTTTCGTTCTGGTTGCCATCTTTGCCCTGCGTCGTTGATCTCTCACGCCATCTCTGTATCACTACCTACTTTCAACTTGCCTCCTCTTTGACTACAATGGACGCACACGCTACAATAATTATAGCGTGTGCTTTTTTGTTGCCATACCCTAGCAAACGGTCAATTGTAGAAGCCGTTTCTCTACCAACTACGAGTGAGGCTTTCTATGGCTTTGCATATCCCCGCCTGTCGGGAAGACGTAGACCTGCCCACATCGGAGGTTCTCCCCATGCCGGTTCGTGACGCAAATGCGCAACGCCAGACCCGCCCCGCTCTGCCAGCTTTCGCCCCCCAACTGGACTATACAGTCTACGGCCCCAATGCCCAACCCAACGGCTTCACAGCCCTGGCCGGGGAGTGGAACGATCTGCTGACGCGCAGCCGCTTCGATACCCTCTTCCTCAGCCACGAATGGCAGACCACCTGGTGGCAGCAGTTGGGCGAGGGCGATCTCTGGATTGTGGCCTTTCGCCAGCCCGGAAGCGGAAAACTGGTGGGGATTGCCCCGCTCTACCGGCTGCTGCGTCAGAATGGGCCGTGGGTCGGCCAGCGTGTCTTGCATCTGGTCGGCTGCACCGAAGTCAGCGATTATCTCGACCTGATTATTGAGAAGGGGCAGGAAACAGCCGTTTACGAAACGCTCTGCCATTGGCTGCGCAGCGCAGACGCGCCGGCCTGGGATGTGCTGGACCTGTGCAATCTGCCCGAAGCCAGCCTCTCTTATCAGACTCTGCCGCAGATTGTGCGCGGCGCGGGCCACCGGGTGGAGGTGAGCCAAGAGGATGTGGCCCCCTATATTCCTCTGCCCGCCCGCTACGAAGAGTATCTGAGCGAACGGGTGGAGAAGAAACAGCGCCACGAGATTCGCCGCAAACAGCGCCGGGCCGAGCGGGAGGCGGCGGTGGGCTTCTATCTGGTCGGCGCTGAACACGATTTGCAGCGGGAAATGGACGACTTTATCGCTTTGCAGCAGATGAGCCGCCCGGACAAAGGGGAGTTTATGACCCCGGAGATGCAGCGTTTCTTCCGCTATGCGGCCCGGCGTATGATGGACGCCGGCTATCTGCGGTTGGCCTTTCTTACACTGGACGGGGTGAAAGCCGCCACCTATTTTTCTTTTGCCTACAAAGGCCATCTACTGCTCTACAATTCGGGCTACGACACAGGAGAGTTCGCCCATCTCAGCCCCGGCTGGGTGCTGCTGGCCTATCTCATCCAACACGCCATCGCCGACGGGATGAAAGTCTTTGACTTTTTGCAGGGCAACGAGGAATACAAATATCATTTTGGCAGCCAGGACAACAAAGTGATGCGTACAGTTATCTACAACCATCCACTGTAGGGCGGACTGTCAGTCCGCCCTACGAAAGTGTGAGCTTATGAGCCAACGCGGACCTATCGGTATCAACGGGACAAACAACGGCCACGCCGAGAAACCGTCTGCGGCCCCGGAGCAGGCAGTGGGTGGATCGGCCCCGCCCACAAGCGAAGAGTACGCCGGTTCGCCACGCAAGCCGAAGTCGGAACGGGAAAATGCCTTTGATGTGGGTGGTTGGCTGGTGCAGGGGCTGGTTGGTCTGAGCGAGGAGTTGCGCCACAGCGATTTGGGGCTGCCCGAAGATTTTTGGGTTCACGCCTACGCGGCCCGCAAGGAAGCATTGCTGGCGGCCCGGGCGCTGGTGGATGCTGCCCTGGAAAAGTGTGCTGCGGAAGATGAAGCAGCCCAAAAGACCAAAAAATCCCCCCAGCGAGGGCAGGTCTCGATTGATTTTGGCTAGCCGTAGGTGCGGTTTTCAACCGCACTTTCACCCGTAGACGTGCGGTTTGAAACCGCACCTACAGAATTCTTTCCCCTCTATCCCTCCGCCAACCCCGGCAAGACCCCTTCCACCAGCAGCGTCTCTTCGTTGCGTAGATGTACCAGCCCTGGCCGCCCGCCTGGGGCGCGGCTGACAAAGCGCCGCCGGGTCATCGCCACCGCCACGCCCCGCTCCCCGCGCAGCCGAGAATAATAGGCGGCCAGTTGGGCCGCGGCCCGCATCGTCTCTTCGCGCACAGGCTGCCCGCCGCTGCGGATGACGACGTGGCTGCCCGGCGCGTCGCGCACATGCAGCCAGAGATCGTCCAGTCCCGCTTCGTCAAAGGTGACAATTTCGTTCTGGCGGGCGTTGCGCCCCACCACAATGGCAAAGCCTTCCGCCGACAGATAGCGCAAGGGTTGGGAACGGTCCGGGGCAATTTTTAGCTGGCGACCGGGGCGCTGGCGCAGATAGCCCGCCTCGCGCAGCGCTTCGCGCACAGAGGCAATCTCCGGCTGGTTCTGGGCCAGGGCCAGGTCGCTCTGCAACTGATCCAAATAGAGCAGGTCCGTTTCCAATCGGGCGCGGCGTTCGGGAATGATGACCGCGGCCCGCTCCAATTTGGCGGCCCGGTCAAACATCCGCTCGGCCTGCTGCACGGGCGTCTCGTCGGCAGAGAGGCGGATGACCAGTTTCTCGTCACCCAACGGCACCACCAGCTCCCGTTGCCCCTTCTGCACCTGACTGTTCAGCGCCAGTAGCCATTCGGCCTGCCTGCGCAAGTGCGCGGGATCGCCCGTTTCCGGCTCATCCGCGGTCAGCGCGGCCAGTTGGCGGCGCACCCGCTCCTCGGCCTGACGGATGAGTGTAGCCACGCCGTTGCGCATCCCCGCGTAAGCGTCGGTCGATCCGGCCGCGTCGCGCTCGGCTTCACCGTAGAAGCGGGCAATGGCCGCGCTGATACCCTCCACCGGCAGAAAGTCGTCCACAAAATGCAGTTCGTAGGGGGCAAAACCGTTTACCCCCTCCTCCTCGTCCAGGGCCAGACCGGGCGTCCATCCAGCGGTCTGGGGCAACTGCCAGAGTTCCTGCACCGCAGCGGCCAGGGCCAGCAACTGTCCCGGCTGCGCGTCGCCGTTGGCCTCGCCGTCGGCCTCGCCCGTCACACGCCAGGCAATCTCACGCGCCAGCGTCGGGCTGATACCCTCCACCCCGTCCGCCAGCGCCCGCCACAGCCGCCCGCCCGCGCCCAGAACGCCGGCCAAACGGGTGTAGTAATCCGGCTGGCCGTCGTCCAGGGGCGGTACTTTGTCCTGGGCCGGGGGGTATGAGTAGACCCATTTGGGCAGCAACACGCGCTGGGCGTTCTCCCCCGGTGGAATCCGTTTGAGAACGTCCAGAATACGCCCGCCGGCGTCGAGGAGGATCAGATTGCTCAGACGGCCCATCGGTTCGGCCAGCAGCGTCGTGGAGCCGTGCTCCGGGTGTTCAAAGCGCAGGGCCAGCAGCCGCTCGTAGGCTACGGGCAGTTCGATGGCGTCGAGGATGGCACCGCGCACATACTTTTTCAGGAGCAGCAGGAGGGGCGTATCTTTTTCCATGCCCCGGCGCAGCTTCTGCTCGCTCAGATGGACGCGGCTGGCCTGGGGATGGGCAGAGAGGAGCAGGTAGTGGCGCTGGTGCTCGGCGTAGATTTCCATGCCCAGGCTGTGCGCGTCGGGGCGGAGAATCTGCTGGACGCGTCCGCCCCGGATGGTTGTATTGAGTTCGGCGGCCACGGCGGCCAGAGTCAGGGCGTCGAAGTGCATAAGAGTTGCGGGTTGCGAATAGCGAATAGCGAATAGCGAATAGCGAATAGCGAATGGTAGTGTAGGGGATGGCGGTAAGGAGTGCAAATTTGTACGTCGGACTGTCAGTCCGACGTACACGCGGGGGCGCAAATTTGTAGGTCGGACTGTCAGTCCGACCTACAAATGGCAGGAACATTCGTCTACCCTCGTTCGTCTGAGTGCCAGTATAGAGTCAAATTCAGTAGGGCAGATTGTCAATCCGTCCTACCCACTGGAACGAAAGGGAGACAACAATGAGTACGCAACGCGGACTTTTCACCCATTTACCGCGAATCGTCTTTAGCGCCACGCTGCTGGTGCTGGTAGCGCTGCTGGCGTCGGTCTTGTCAACCGGCATCGCCCAGGCCCAGGGGTCGGTGACGCCGCGCCACACAGACCCCTTCTGGCAGGCGTCCTATTGGAACAACACCACCCTGAGCGGTACGCCTGTGCTGAACCGGGAAGATCGTTCGTTGGATTTTGACTGGGGCACGGGGTCGCCCGATGGAGTGGTCAGCAGCGACAACTTCTCGGCGCGCTGGGCGCGCTATATTGACGTGACCCCCGGCGATTACATCTTCACCGCCATCAGCGACGACGGCATTCGGGTGCGCATTGATGGGGAACTGGTCATTGACGCCTGGTGGGAACATAGCCCCACCCAATTCACTGGCACCAAATTTTTGAGCGCAGGCCACCACTTGCTGGAGGTGGAGTATTACGAGAAGGGCGGCGGCGCGGTGGCGAAACTCTCCTGGCAGGCAGGGCCACCCCCCATCACTGCCTGGAAGGGCGAGTATTTTAACAACAAATCTCTGAGCGGTACACCTGTCGTCGTGCGCAACGACACGGCCATCAATTTCGATTGGGGCACAGGCAGCCCGGCCGCGGGTATCACCCCGGATGGCTTCTCGGCGCGCTGGAGTCAGAAGATCAGCCTGGCCGCGGGGATGTACCGTTTCCGCATGACGGTGGACGACGGCGCGCGTCTCTTTGTCAACGGCCACACCCTCATTGACGCCTGGAAGTTGCAGGCCGCCACGGAACACACCGGCGACATCTATCTGCCCGGCGGCTCTATCACTGTGCAGATGGAGTACTTTGAGGAGGGCGGCTACGCGGCGGCCCGGCTTTCCTGGGCACCGGTGGGCAGCGGCCCTGCGCCTACACCCACGCCCGTTCCGCCCACACCGGGTGGGGTGATTGTGGACAACCGGGACGCCGGTTTTGTGCGCGGTGGCACGGCTTCCGGCTGGGCCAGCGCCGACGAAGGCTACAGCGGCCATCTCTATTGGACGCAAAACAACGACCGGGCGCGTCCCGGCTACAATTGGGGGCGCTGGTATCCCAGTCTGAGCGCCGGGCGCTACGAAGTCTTTGTCTACATTCCCAACCGCTACTCCACCACCAGCAGTGCCCGTTATTGGGTTTCCCACGCAGGCGGCTTCACCCAGCGTGTTGTTAACCAGTCCGCCTCCGGTGATCGTTGGGTCTCGTTGGGGACATACAATTTCCGGGGCGACAAGCAAGATTACGTCTCCCTGGCCGATGTGACCGGCGAAACGTATCTCTCGCGGCTGATCGCGTGGGATGCGATGAAGTGGGTGGTGAAGTAGGTGGAACGGAGGATATTGGGTACACAATGCAGAAATTCGTTGTGTAGAGTCCCGACACGATGAACCCTCTGCTTCGTTGAGGCCGATGGCTGATCGGAGAAATGGAGCTACGGGGGAGGACAATTGACAAAAGAGAAGGCCGGGCAGCAACCGCCCGGCCTTCTCTTTTGTCTGCTTCAGTTTCTCAGAGGCTGTTGAATAATTCAGACACGAGCGACGCAAACCAACAACCACGGAATACACGAAACACACGGAAAATTTTCTTTTGTCTTCCCTTCCGTGTGTTTCGTGTATTCTGTGGTTTGCCAAGAGCCTGTTGAATAATTCAGGCTCTCAGCTCCCCTCCCACGCTGCGCGCAATCCCCGCGCCCGGCTGATCAGATCCGCCATCGGCTGATTCGGCCCAGTGATGAGTGTGCTGCCTACACCCAGCGCGACTGCGCCCGCTTTGCGCCAGGCCGCCGCGTTTTCTGCAGAGACGCCCCCGGTCGGGACAAAGGCGATATCGTCCAGGGGCGCGCGCAATGCCTTTAGATAGGCGGGGCCGCCCTGCTCGGCGGGGAAGAGTTTGAGGAGCGGACAGCCCGCCTGCCAGGTCGTCTCGGCTTCGCTGGCCGTGAAGACGCCGGGGATATGCAGCACGCCGCGTTCTTTGGCCCGCTCCACCACAGCCAGAACCAGACTGGGCGAGAGGGTGAATTGTGCGCCCGCATCCACGGCAGCGTTTAACTGGGCTACTGTGCGCACCGTTCCTGCGCCGATACACATCTGTGTACCGTAGCGGGCAGCCAACAGTGCGATGAGGTCGGTTGCGCCTGGTGTATTCATCGTCACTTCCATACACAAAATCGGCGCGGCCAGCAGTGCGTCACCGATCTCCAACACCCGTTCTGCCGGGAAATCGCCGCGCACAATCGGAATGATCCCCTCCCGTTTGATCCAATCCACCGTCTCCGCTACGCTTGCCCTCCGCTCGACCCTCTGCATATGTTGCTCCCTCGCGTGAATTGTTCCGTAGATTCGTCCTTGACACGTAGTGCGTAGTGCGTTGTGCGTAAACCAACATCTCGAAACTTAATTTTTAGCAGACGCGTTCGCTTTCTGTCACTACAAATCGTGTCTGCTACGCGGCTCCAATACTGAATACAGCTTACGCACCACGCACCACGCACCACGCATTACATTTGTCGCCGCTCTATGCACTTCCCCTCGCATAGACGCCAAGCAACTTCCCATTTGCGCCTGTGTTATAGTAGTATACCATCACCAAAGCCTGATTCCTGGAGGAGAACGCATGAACATAGCCTTGGACGTGATGGGCGGGGACAATGCGCCGCATGAAGTGGTTGCGGGCGCTGTATTGGCGGCCAGAGAGTACGGGGTGGCAATTTCTCTGGTGGGCAAACCGGACGTGATTGCCCACGAGTTGGGCAAATATGACGTGCGTGGGCTAAAGTTGCCGATTGTGCCTGCCTCCGAAGTCATCGAAATGGAGGACAAACCGGCCAACGCGGTACGCGCCAAGAAGGACAGTTCGATGGTTGTCGCCTGCCAATTGGTCAAAGCGGGCAAAGCCGATGCGTTTGTTACTGCGGGCAACACGGGCGGCGCGCTGACCGCGGGCATCCTCCACATCGGACGTATGAAGGGTATCCAACGCCCGGCCCTTATCACCCCCTTTCCCACCAACACCGGTTTTTGTCTGATTCTGGATGTGGGGGCCAATGTGGATGTGCGTCCGGAGCATCTGCAACAATTTGCGGTGATGGGCAGCGTCTATTGCAAACGGATTATGGGCGTGCCTTCGCCCACGGTGCGCATCCTGAGCAACGGCGAGGAGCAGGGCAAGGGCAGCCAACTGGTGTTGGACGCTACGACGCTGCTGGAACGCACGCCAGGCATCACCTTTCTGGGCAACATCGAAGGGCGGGATATTGTCAACGATCTGGCCGATGTGGTGGTGACAGACGGTTTTACCGGCAATGTGCTGATCAAAACCGCCGAAGGGGTAGGCAAACTCATCCGCACCATTCTGGTTGAGGAGATCACAGCTTCGCCCATTTCCCGCATGGGGGGGCTGCTGGCAAAATCGGCCCTGCGCCGTCTGGCCCGGCGCATTGACGACAGCGAATTTGGCGGGGCTGTGCTGCTGGGGCTTTCCAATCTGGTGGTGGTGGCACACGGGCGCAGCAACGCCAACGCCGTCCGTCATGCTATCCGCGTGGCCAAGCAGGCCAGCGATTTCCAGATTGTCAACGAAATTCAGGCGGGCGTTCACGAGATTGGCGCAAGCGCAGCCGAGCGCCAATCTCAAATTGCTTGAATCTTTTATGCCGGGAATGCAAGAAACTTCACCGCGCAGTCGTGGGGAAGTTTCTTTTTTGCAATAGAGCCAAAGAACCACACGGGAAGACGAAACTGTACTCATGAAAATTTATCGCAATCTGGCGGAGATCAAACGCAAGGAAAGTCTGGGCCGCCGCATCACATTGGGCGGGTTGGCCGTACTCTTTGTGGGGCTGCTCGCCAGCTTCACCCCCACCTGGTTTCCCCCGGACAAACCGACGGCCAATACGCTGATCGGCTTTGTCCAATCCTATTGGGCCTACATCAGCTTTGGCTCGTTGGCGCTGGGCTTTTTGGCCTCGAATGTGGGCAGCTATTACATCAACCGCTTTGCCCCCCGCCGTTGGCCCGATTCCAACCGCATTGCCCGCCCGGATGAGCTGTTGGAGAACAATCTGAAGGGTTTCGACGACAAATACGGCCTCTTTTTGTGGAGTCTGCCCAATGCGCCTTATCTGCTGGTCGGACCGATGGGCATCCAGATTTTTGTGGTGCGGGGTGACAAAGGCCAAGTGAAAGTCTCCGGCGACAGTTGGAAGGAACCGTTTAGCATCGGGCGCATCTTCACTTCCTTCACCCGCGAGGGGCTGGGCAATCCGGGCAAGGAAGTAGAGGAGACCAAACAGAAGGTGCGCGAGCTTCTGCAGGCAGGCGAGGCCAGCCAGAAGTTGGGGATGAAGGCCGGGGATGTACCCATTGACGGTGCGGTCGTCTTTGTCAACCCGTCTGTCAACCTGCAACTGGACAACCCGACGCTGCCGGTTGTGCCCGTGGCCCAGCTCAAAAAAGTGATACGCACAGGCAAAGCACAGCAGCTTCCCAACAATGACATGCGTGCCCTCACCGACTATCTGCGTGATGTGAGTACCGTCTCCGAGGCGTAAGCACGAAGGATAACGAAGAAACGCGAAGACGCGAAGGGAGATCGACTCCCTTCGCGTCTTCGCGTTTCTTTGCCATCCTTCGTGCTTACGCCTCGTGCTTACTTACGGAAACCCAGCCCCCGCTCTTTCAGGCTGACAAAACGGCTGCGGGTGACGATCAGGTGATCCAGCACGTCGATATTGAGCAGTTGGCCCGCTTCGACAATTTTTTCCGTCACGCGCACATCTTCTGGGCTGGGGGTGGGGTCGCCGCTGGGGTGGTTGTGGACGACAATCATCGACGCGCTGTTGGCCCGGATCGCCTCGCGGAAAATTTCCCCGACCCGCACCACCGCGGTATTCAGGCTGCCCGAATAGACAGTGATAATCCGCTGCACCCGGTTTTTGGTGTCGAGCAGGACTGTGCGCAACTGTTCTCGTTCCAGCAACCCCATCTCCAGCATCAATAGATTCGCCACGTCCGCGGGGCTGTGAATCTGGGCCTGTTCTTCCGGAGCAGCCAGCAGCAAGCGGCGGCCCAGCTCCAACGCAGCTTTGATCTGTGTCGTCTTGGCCATCCCCAACCCGTGAGTCTGGCAGAGTTCCTCGTGGCTGGCTTGGGCTAGACCGGTGATGCCCCGGTATTGAACCAAGAGCCGTTCGGCCATACGAATGACATTCTCCCCTTTGCCCCCTGTGCGCAGGATAATCGCCAGCAGTTCTGCCGTACTCAGCGCGTTGGCCCCGGCATAGGCCATCCGTTCGCGCGGGCGCAGACTCTCCGGCAGCTCTTTGATGGTCGGGTTGTAGTCGGGGATGGGGTTGTCGGGTGTGGGCATGGCGGACTCCTAGATAGGGGGTATGGGGTATTGGATATTTCGTACCGGCAGAGCCGGGTCATCACTACCCAATATCCCAATATCTGATTTCCGACAAGTATACCCTTACGGGTTATCCTGTGCAAACGCCTTTTAATGGCCCAGTTGCCGGTAGGCTGCGGCTACCCGTTGCAGGAATTTGAGTGCGCTGTCCCAGCCGTGCGGGGCTTCTGTGTCCAGACGCAGGGCAAGGGTGGCGGCCAGCCGTTCCAGCGCACGGTGGGAGATAGCGCCCCGCCGAAAGCGGGCCAGCGTCTCCTGGATCAGTTCGTAATCGGCGCTGGAGAGGCGGCGAATTGCGGGGAAGGCGAGCAGCAGCGTTTCATCTACATTCGCCGCGGCGGAGGCAGGACGGGTGGTCAGGGCATCCAGGGCAACGTCGGCCAGTTCGCGGATGACAAGTGTGCCCGCCGCGTAGTCGCCCAGACGACGGCTCTTGTCGTTGAGGAGCATCACCAGCAGCCCCAGCCCGTAGCCGCCGGGCAGAAAGTCTACCGGGCGCACCAGATTGCGCAGCAGTACTTCAGTGAAGCCGGCCGGGTTGCCATCCATACGCAGCACACGGATTTTTACAAAGCGCTTGCCGGGCGTCTGCCCGTTCCACAGCCATTCAAAGAGGATATAATAGCCCCAATAAAAGGCAAAGTTGAGCAGCGTATAGAGCGCGATGACCAACCCGCCCAGCCAACTGGGCGGCTCGTCCCCCAGCAGCATATCTATTGAGAGATCGCCCAGCAACCCCAGCGCCACAAAGACGAGCAGATTGAGCAGAAGCAGAGCCGCCGCAAGAATTGTCGTGTCTATGAGCGCGGCGATGAAACGGTTGCCGATGCCCGCCACTTCGTAGGCAAAGGTGACGCTCTCCGGCGTGTCGATGGCGTAATCCTGATCCAACATTGGGTGTTCGGCCATTGGGTCTCTCGCGGTTTGGTGGTAGGATTGGGGAAGTGAACAGCGAAAAGCGGGACGCAGATTCCACAGAAACAGCAGATTTTCGCAGATTTTATCCGTGTCCTTTTTGCAGCATACAGGCAGCGCAATGCAAATTGATAAGCTCATTGAGAAAGAAAAAGCGGGTTGGCAGCGGTTGGAAACGTTGACCGCAACCACACGGGGCAACGCCGAGGCGCTCTCCGAAGCCGAACTCTACGAGTTGGGGCGTCTCTACCAGATCGCTACGTCCGATCTGGCCCTGGCCCAGCGCGATTTCCCCAACCACAAGATTACCCGCTATCTCAACCAACTGGTCGGGCGCACCCACGCCGTACTCTACCGGGAAGAACCCCTGCGCTGGCAACAGGTGAGCAATTTCTATCGGGTGCTTTTCCCTCAATTGTATCGCCGGCTTCTCCCTTACACAACCGCCGCCTTTGTCCTCTTTCTCCTGCCTGCCCTCATCGGTTTCTTTGTCGTCTGGCAGAGACCCGATACCATTTATACACTGCTGGGAGAGGAGATCAGAGGGCTGGTGAGTAGTGTAGAGGATGGCGAATTGTGGACAGAGATCGCGCCCAGCGTCCGTTCTGCCGCAGCCACCACAATTCTTACCAACAACATCGGCGTACTATTCTACGCCTTTGCCGGTTCCCTCACCGGCGGCCTGTTCACCCTTTACATTCTATTGTTCAACGGACTGAGCCTGGGTGCCATTTTCGGCCTGCTCCAATTCCACGAGATGAGTCCGGGGCTGGCCGAGTTCGTGCTGGCGCACGGCCCGGTGGAACTGAGCGTCATCTTTCTTGCTGGCGGCTGTGGACTCTTTGTAGCCGACGGCCTGCTGCGCCCCGCTCTGCTCACCCGCCAGGCCGCGCTGGTGGAGCGGGCCAAAATTGGGGTACAACTGATCCTCGGCGCGGTCCCTCTCCTCATCGGCGCAGGGCTGATCGAAGGTTTTGTCAGTCCCAGCGGGCTGCCCTGGCCGCTGAAGGCGCTGGTGGGGTTGGGGACAGGGGTGGCGTTGCATTGGTATTGGATGAAAAAGTGACTGGTTGATTGGTTGACTGGTTGATTGGTTGACTGGTGTCTCTTCCCCAATCAACTAATCAACTAATCAACCCCCTCACCTTAATCTCCAAATACCTGTCAATCAGCGCCACACTCAGTTCATCGGCGGGCACATCCAGTGTCAATACGCCGTGACGCCGCAACTGTTCCAGGCGTAGCTCCCGCTCAGCCAGAAGGGTCTCGGCCACAGTGCGCTGGTAGAGGGTTGCACCGTCGGCGATGGGCTGGCGGGCCATCTGCTCGACGGTCGGGTCGCGCATAGTCACCAGCAGGGGCAGGTGTCCCCGGCGCAGACGCAGCATCCCGGCGATCAGCGCATCTGCGGCTACGCTGCCTGTGAGATCGCTGAAGACCAGCACCAGCGAGCGGCGGCTCTGGCGGCTGGCTAAATAGCCAAATGCCCCACTGTAGTCCGGCTCCACCGGCTGCCCCTGCACCGCGTAGAGCAGCTCCAGCATCCGCTGAAACTGCCCTTTGCCCGTGCGCGGGGCCAGCCAGCTCTGCACCTCATCGGCAAAGGTCATCACCCCCACCCGGTCGCTCTTCTGCGTTGCCACATATGCCAGCAGCAGCACAGCGTTGATGGCGTAGTCCATCTTCGCTACATCCCCCACCGGGCTGCGCATCAGCCGCCCCACATCGAGCAGCGCCACCAGATTCTGGCTGCGTTCGGTCTCGAATTCCATTGTAATCGGTTTGCCCCGCCGCGCCGTGGCTTTCCAATTGATCTTCCTATATTCGTCGTCGGGCTGGTAGTCGCGCATCCGCTCGAACTCGGAGCCAGCACCCAGCAGCCGGGTGTTGCGCAGACCCAACTCCCACAGCCGGTTCTTGCGCAGCAGCAGATCATACTTCTTTACATCCACCAGATTGGGATAGACCTTCACCGGCGCGGCCGCGGGGAAACGGGCCTGGCGGCGCAGCAGCCCCAACACCGAATCCCAGCGCAGGTGCAGATCGCCGAAGGTGTAATCACCGCGGCGCGGCGGGCGCAGGTAGTAGACGAGAGTCGTCGTTTCGCCCGGTGTGGCCGTGGCGCTGAGGATGCGCTGCTCGTCGGAGATGGCAAAGGTGGGCGGCGTCTCGTCACGCAGCCAGACGGCCAGCGGGCGCAGACCGCGGCGCAAAGTCACCGTCACCGCAACGCGGTTCCAGGCGGCCAGGGAGAGGCGGTCATCGTGACTGCGCTGGAGTTCCCAGGCGGCGGGGGGCGGCGTCAGTTGCCAATCGGTGATGAGGAGGGCGCAGACCAGTACCAACCAACTCGCGGCCAGCCAGAGGAAAATCCCGGCGAAGGAGGCTGCCAGCAGAAAAAGGGCGGTGATGGAGAGGAGGAGGAGGCCGCGTGGGGTCAGTTGCATGGAAAGTCAGATATGGCGTAACCACAAATTCTCCCATAGAAACACATCATCGAATTCCCTTCCACCCACGCCAGTATCAAAAACAAAGCGTCCCAAAGGGATTCTGGGACGCTTTTCATTAGGTCCAATAGGCGGAACAAAGTTTCACACTACTTTGGCAGATTCTTTTGCAATGACGCCACTGTCGCCATCAAAATTGCCACGACTGCTGGTCGAAGTTTGACGCCTGATAAGTCCGAAAACGGAAAGGGAACTACAACGACGGAAGCTGGGCCAGGTGTGACCACGCCTCATCCTCCTCCGGCCGCAACCAATCTTTGGCTAATACCGCTTCGCTGGCCAGGGCAAGATTGAATGAATCCTCTGCTGGCTCTTCATCGAGAATCGTAACAAGCACGCGCCGCAGTTTGGGCAATTGGAACGGTTCGAGAAATCGCAAGATTCCCTTTTCATCAATGACAGCCTCAATTGTTTGTAACATTGCGCACCTCTCTTGTCCTCAAGCTACGCTCACCGCCAAATCATTTCGCATCCTACGCTTGCCAGGGAGAAAATTGTCACTCGATCATTCCTTTAGTCTGACAAATGCAGTATACAACCCCGCTCCATTGCAGTCAACGAATCCAAACAACCGCATCATCCCACCAGCCCATCCAAAACACCCGTTTCCCGCAACGCCCGCCGCCCCGCTGCCGTCAACCCCACAACCGCCCCGCCGTGGGCAAGCTCCTCCTCCACCAGTAGCCCCGCGGCCAGGAGCGTCTCCCCCAGTTTGCGGATGGCAGCCTCACTGCGAAAGGAGAGCGCGCCAAAACCAGCGCTCTTGCCCGCCCGCTCCCGCATAGGCTCTTCCCCGCGCAGCGGACTGATCAGACTGCGTCAACCCCAGCCAGCCCCCGGCCAGCCAGAGTAAGACGGGGGCGAAGGAGGCTGCCAGCAGGAAAAGGGCGGTAATGGAGAGGAGGGTGAGACCGCGCCGGGTCAGTTGCATAGCTCAGGCCGTTGACTGTTCGATTTGCATTAGCAATTCGTCTGATGGATACCAGTATTCACGTATGTCGCCAATCAGGTATAGCGAACCTGTGATCCAAACCAAATCAGCGGGACGAGCTTCAGCAAGAGCGTGTCGCAGAGCTTGAATCGGATCGGGTTCAATGCGAATGTCAAGCCCAGGCGAAATCTCCCATGCCGCTTCAGCCAAAATTGCTGGCGCACACGCTTCCCATAGTTCGTTTTTCCCAAAGGCTGTGACGATCAACACGGATGCATCTGCTACTACGGCAGGCAGAATGTCGCGATACGCCTTGTCAGATTTGAGCGATACAATCACGACCCTGCGCATATCGGCATAGTACCTGTCAATTGCCTCTGCCGCGGCATGAATCTTGGCAGGATTGTGCGCGCCATCCAGAATTACCGTTGGGTTTTCCTGTACACACTCAAACCTGCCAAAGATAGCAGTCTGATGTAAGCCATCGCGAATTACTGACCCTGAGACGCCATGCGTGAATGCGTGAACCGCGGCTATGGCACACGTTGCATTCGCTGTTTGAAAGTCACCTCGCATGTCAAGGTGAATGTCATCGTAGGTTCTGTCGGGAAAGACTACTTGGAAGGTTCCATCGTTCCCTGTATGTTGGCAAGTAAATGTTGACCCCAACTGCCAAAGAGTCGCCCCCTGCATGGCACATCGTTCTTCGATAATCTTCTGTGTTGACGGTTGCATTAATCCGCTAATCACAAGCTGATCAGGCTTGACGATCCCCACCTTATTTTGTGCAATCAGTTCGATTGTATTGCCCAAGATTTCGGTATGATCAAGAGTCACATTCGTCAGCACAGAGATCTGCGAGTGGAGAACGTTTGTCGCATCCAAAGCGCCCCCAAGCCCCACTTCAATGACCGCCACATCCACCTTTTTCCGCGCAAAGAGACAGAACGCCAGCGCGGTCTGTGCTTCAAAATAACTCGGACGCCCAAAAGGATTCTCTCTGGCAACTTGCGCTATTGCTGGTTTGATCGTCTCTAAAATTTCGTCTAAATCAGTCGTGGCGACCATTCGGTTGTTGATCTGATAGCACTCATTCATGATTTGCAGGTGCGGTGACAGGTAGAGGCCGGTCTGATAGCCCGCGCTGGTAAGCAAGGATGCAATCATTGTCGAAGTCGAACCTTTCCCCGACGTACCGCCCACATGAATTGAACGAAAGGAGTTGTGCGGATTGCCAAGTATCTCCAGAAGGTGGGTAATGCGCTCCAGTTTCATATTCGTTTCCTTGCTGAAGCGCACCGATGGGATCAGAGAGGCAAAGTACTTCTCCAATGTACGATATCGTGCCAGTATCTCCTCCCGATTCATTGCCGACTCCTCTATTCCGATGGCGAGACTGCAAGTCTGGACTTCACGCGACGCATGTACATCAACGGAACTGGTCGCGTACTCGCGGCCAGCCAGGGGAAAATCACGGCGAAGGAGGCTGCCAGCAGGAAAAGGGCGGTGATG
>CAMDEX010000036.1 GCA_945897075.1 Litorilinea aerophila | reverse complement strand
TTTGGTTCTCGCAAACCAGGCCATTCTACTCGAAAACTAGGCCATTCTATCAGATAAATTGACCCAAAACTGGTTCAAAATATCCATCTTCGGTTATTTTCGAGGCTTTCACAACCTCGTCAAAACCTTAACTTAATGACATTGACTGTGTACTGGGCGCAACTACGTATCAAATCGTATTTGACATAACACCAGACCCAAAACATTGACGACTCAAAGAGTGCCCGCAGGCTGAGAGATAGCGGGGATGGATGATGATTCCATGGCATTTCTGATCCAGTATGTCGCTGATGCCGCTCCCTGGATCTATTTTCTGTGCGGCGTGGCGGCGCTTTTCCAATTCTACCGAACTTGGCAGGTACGCGCCGAGCGACGTCAAGCGATCTTTTCTCTCGAACGGGACAAGGCAGTCAACGATCTCTACGATATATTTGTGCGTGCCATCGTGATTTTGTGTATCATGGGTGTCACTTATTTTATAAGCACAATTCTTTCAGATGCCGTAGAACCGCTGGTGGAGCGTACACTGGAGCCTACACCCCAGGCAGTCGTACTGCTCCCGACACCGACCAATACGCCGCTGCCCGTGACCGAGACGCCAACCAGCGCACCCACCGCAAAGCCCGAGGACGCAACGGCCGCGACACCCCAGAGTACACCGGTTCTGCTTGAACAGCCACCAACGGCAACACCTGTACCGGCTCCGGCAGTTGCGCCCGCCTTGTGCCCGGATGCCCGCGCCAGTATTCTTTCTCCTGGCAATGGGGCAGTGGTCAGCGGTGTTGTTTCTCTCATTGGAACTGCACAGAACGATTTTTTTAACTTCTACAAACTCGAATACGCCCCTGGCAACGATGCCAGCCAGGGCTATGCCTACTTTGCTGGCGGCCAAAGCCCGGTGGTGGGCGGTCTGCTGGGGTCGTTGGACAGCCCGGCGCTTGCCAATGGGGTCTACACGTTGCGCCTGGTGGTCGTGGACACCTCCGGCAACTACCCCCTGCCCTGCCGGGTGACGATCAGCGTGCAGAATTGAAAATTGAAAAGCGGACGCAGATTTTCATGATCTGAATTGATCTGCGCCGATCAATTCAGATCAGCAAAATCTGCGTCCCATATTACTTCCCATCCCTTCCGAGATAGTGCAATCCATGTCCGAAGAAGAGACACACGACGATTCCGCCCCCACCCCCAGCAGCCCCCAGCCGTCTGGTCAAGAGAGCGCCGAGCAGCCCACCTATGGCTATCTCTTCACACGCGCCAATCTGCTGATCGGCGGCGCGGTTTTTCTGATGCTTTTCGTCTTTCTGGTCTTTCTTTTTTACAACATCGGGCTGTCGCAAGGACGGCTGCGCGGCACCAGCGCAGAGACGGCTACGCCCGCTCTCCTGTTGGCCGCGGCCACAGTGACAACCGCACCCCCAGCGGCCACAGCCACAGTCATCCCGCCGACGCCCGCGCCACCCACCCCAACGCCCACAGCCACCCCAGACGCGGCGCGCATCGCCGATGCCGCCATCGCCCACTTTGTGGAACGGGCCGTGGCCGCTCTCTCCTTATTGGCGGTGGACGTGCGCCCGGTCGCAGCCGAGACAATTCTGCGCGTGCTGGCCCAGGACGAAGGATTCTCTGCCCAGCTACTGCCGCTTGTAACTTTGCAGGGCGACCGCTGGGCTGGGGTGGCGACAATCGAGAGCAGCGCAGGATTTGCCGTCTCACTGCTTTTTTGGGAAGAAAGCCCCGGCGCAGCGCTTGTGTACGGCCAGCGGCTGGAGATGTTCTTGGCCGGGGAAGCGGGCAGCCCGCCGCCGCCTGTCAGCGCCGGCGCATTGGGCGCGATGAGCGACGGCTCTCTGCTCGCCCTCCTCCTCACGCAAAGTCCAACTGCTCCTCCCCTCGTAGGGGGGAGGCTGGGTGGGGGTGAAAGTCCAACTGCTCCTCCCCTCGTAGGGGGGAGGTTGGGTGGGGGTGAAAGTCCAACTGCTCCTCCCCCAGTATGGGGGAGGCTGGGTGGGGGTGAAGCCAGCCTGCTCCACTACAGCGCAGAGACGGGCTGGCAGATCGCCTGGCGTGGCAGCGACGATCCCGCCTGGCCCGCGGCCACAGTTGCGCTTGCAATGGCTGACTTCGTTCAGGGCGAGACGGCATTTCCCGATCTCTGGGTCGTCGCCCCCGCCAGCACAGCGCCCGACACGTCGGCCTTTATCGAACAGCCGCCCTTTGCCCGCCAGCTTGCCCGCACGCGCTGGGGTTTTGTGTTCAACGGCGTTGAGACAGGCGCGCCGCTGGCTCTTTACCAGCCCGTTGCATCCGAAATTGCCGCCACACCCTTGACGACACTCTCTCACCTGTTGAACAGCTTGGCGGGCACAGGTGAGCAGCCGTTGAATTCGCTTGTGCTGGACCTTTCGTTGCCGGATCGGGCGGTAGAATTGGGGCTGCAAGAGAGCGGCCAGTGGCTTGCGCTCTACGTGGAGCCGGCCACGGGCGCGGTCACGGATGGGATCACCCAGCAGGTACGCTTCTTTGACAACGCCGACCGCACGCGCACCTACGACGCTTTTTTTGAGCAGGGCGAAGACGGGGTATACCGGCTGCTGGCGTTGGCCGCCGCCGCCGCTTATAGCGATAGCGACGCGGTGACACCTGTGCCGCCCACAGCAACATCCACAGCGACAGCCACCGAGACACCCGCAGTCGCGGCTACATCTGTGCCGACCGAAACCGCCACCGAAACCGCGACAGAGACACCGACTGTCACGCCAACAGAGACCCCAACAGCGACAGAAACAGCGACAGCTACGGCTACGGAGACAGCGACACCCACAGCAACAGAAACGCCGACCGCTACGCCTACAGAAACGCCGACCGCTACGCCTACAGAGACGGCGACACCCACAGCGACACAAACGCCCACAGAAACGCCGACGGTTACGGAAACAGCGACAGAAACGCCGACGGTTACGAAGGCAGCCACAGAAACGCCGACCGTTACGGCTACGGAGACAGCAACACCGACAGAAACACAGACGGTTACGGAGACAGCCACAGAAACGCCGACGGCGACCAACACGACTGCTTCTACAGCCACCGCCAGCGCACCGCAACCGGTGGCTTCACCCGTCACTGGTACGATTGTGCTCTTCCCGGCCCGCATGCGTTCCGGTCCATCCACGAACAGCGAGATTGTGGCACGGCTGGACGGCGGGCTGTTGCTCACGCTGTTGGGCATCACCGAGGACAGCACGTGGGCGTTTGTGCGCGTGGACGATCCCAGCGCGGCGGAGAATGGGCTGACGGGCTGGATGGCGCTGGAGTTGATCTCTGTGACCGGCGATCTAAACAGCCTGCCCCGCTATGACAGTCAGGGCGTTCCTCTTCCCACTGCCCAGCCGACCGCGACGCCCGAAAGCGCGGTGCCGCCTACCCGTCTGCCCACGGCTACCCGGTTGCGGATTGAGATTCCCACGCCGACGGCTACGCTGGGGCTTGGCCCTTCGCGCCCGGTCTTTGGGACACCCCAACCCACCAGTGAGTTCCCCACGGCCACGCCCGCCGTTGCAGCGACAGCGACGCGGCCAGCGGCCACCGCCACGCCCACCGCGAATAGTCAAGCCATCCCAGTCCCGCAACGGGGCGCGGCACCCCTGGACATCTCCGCGGCTGCGCCTCCCGACGCGCCGAACGGTTCTCTGATCGTGCGGGTGACCGGTTCCAACATCCCGGCCAACCCACTCCTGCCCATTCCGGTGCAGACAAACGATGGCCGCCCCTATCAATTGGCGCTGGATGTAACCCAGGAAGGGCAGGTGCAGCTCTGGAGTGGGCTGCTCCGGGAGGCGGAGGGGCGCTGGCTGCCCGCGCGCGGGGAGCTGCTCTGGCCCGGCACGCTGCTCTATGTGCGCGGACAGGTCGTGGCCGGCACAGCCGAAATCGCGGTGGAATCGGTGCAGATCGCCGGGTTGCCAGCGCAAACCCGTACGCTGACGGGCAACTTGGCCGAGATTGCCCAGGCGCGCAGCCGCGGCAGCGCGCTGGCGCTGGTGGGCAGCCGGGAGGAGCCGGGCATCTATCTGTTGGAAACGTCGGGCAGCTTGACCCCGATTGGCGAGAATGGACAGCGCGCCATCCCCGTTCCCGGCGCGGCGGGCGGGTTGATCGTGCCCGCGCCCAATGCCCCGGCCGGTCTCAACAGCTTTACCTTCCTGCGCGACGACGGCGGGCTGGTCGAGATCTTTGCCCAGCCCTTCTACAATATGCGCGGCATCGCTGCGGACGGGGCGGGCAGCATTCTCTGGATCGAATCGCCCCAGGTGGGTTTGAGCCAGTGGCAATTGTGGGAATATCGCATTGCGTCGGCTGAAATTGTCCTGCTGGCGCAGGATGGCTTGGAAGTTTTCGGCGGCAAGGATGACCCCATTCTGCCCTCGCTGGTGGCTGCGATTTATGGCGAGGGGGGGGAGTGGTGGTATCTGATCGAGACAGCCAAGCCGCAGAACCAGCAGAACAATACGGGCTTTTTCCAGTTGAACCTCAACAGCGCAGGCCGCGCCGAGGAGGTGCGCCTGCTGATCGCGGCGGGCACCTATCGCACGCCTCTGCAAATCAGCCCGGATGGCACGCGCCTGGCCTATCTGGCCTACGATCCCAACCAGCCGAGCCTGACCGCCGGCTTTGTGCAGCCCAGCAACCGTCTCTGGATTCGTCCTGTGGGCGATCTGGCCTTTGGCAACGACCCGGCCCTGGCGGCATACCAGACAGAAAATCGCTTTGAGTTTCTGACGCCCAGCCTGGCCTGGCGCGGCAACCAGCGCATCGTCCTGACCCGCAGCCGCTTCTCGCCGGTGGGTGTTTTCGCCCTGGACACCTTCGGCATCACAGAAATTGACCTCTCCGCTCAAAAACCGCAAGCGGTTTCCCATCTCTTGCGTGTGGGCAGCGCCATCAAAGACAGCGCAGTCTGTCAGGACGACAGCCGCATCCTGCTCAGTCTGGTGGATGAGGCGGGTGTCTACCGGCTGGCCGAGTGGTCGGGCAGCGGCAAGCCTCTGCCCCTGGCCGATCTGCCCATCCGTTTGGACCGCATCTTTGCTTGTTGGCGTCTGTCCGATGGGCCGTTCACCGTCAGCCAGCCATGAACCCAGTGAAAAAACCGAGTTTTTCTCGAGAACAGCCAGGTTGCGCAGGGGTAAGTCGGCGTCAAAAACTCGGTTTTTTGACGCTTCCGCTGCAAGAGAGTGCTGTCTGGCCCGACGATTGGCTCTACTTCGCCGGCTGGCAGGACCTGCTCTTTGCTGGGATGGGGCTGGTGATGGGGTTGCTGCTGATCATCTGGTGGCGACAGCAGAGCAGGCGCTGGTATTCGATCTTTGCGGGAACGCTGCTCTTGGGGATGCTGCTCAATGTGAGCAGCTACTTTCTCTATGTGGTGCCGCCCCACTACGCCGGTTGTCCCAACGGCTGTATGGGGCGGCTGGGTTATCCCCTGCCCTTCGCCGCCGTCGCCCTGGACGGGGAGTCAAAGCTCTATCTGGGCGACTTCTTGCTCAATCTGCTCCTGCTCTGGCTGTTCTGGCTGGGGGGCAGTGTGGTCTGGCGCGTTTTGAGCGAGGCGGTTGAACTGCGTTTTCGCCCGCGGCGTTTTCGCCTCGTCTTCTTTCTGGTGGTGGCGGTTCTGCCCTGGGCGACCCTGCCGCGCTACTTCGAGCCACCCCAGGTCGAAATGCGCGGCGAAGATATGCGCATTGCCATCAATGCACGCCGGGCCGCCGAGTTAACGTACGATATAACGGGGCTGTGGATTCAACGGCTGGCAGTGGAGGATATCCGTTACGCCGCTCTCCAAGTGCCTTCTGCTTTGGGGGGGGTTGACCAGCCGCGCGCCCAGGTCTGTCTGCGCGGCTACACCTGGTTTTACATCCCCTGGCAACGCTTTCTGATCACGCTGGACGGCACAGGCGTCACCGCGCTGAATATGCAACGGCTGGGACTGGATGGGAGTTGTTGGGAATAGGGGATTGGGGACTGGGGACTGGGGACTGGGGACTGGACACCCCGATCCCCGATCCCCAGTCCCCAATCCCCATACAACTCCGTCTGTGGGAAGAAGGCCGCCCAGGCAAACCAGAAGTGATCGAAGTGGAGGATCTCGGTCAGACGGGTGCCGGCCAGAGGTCCACTGATGGCTTCGCCCAGGATGTTCCAGGTGGATTGGGTAGCGGCATCAACAAAAGTGCCCCTGCCGTCGGCGCTGAACGAAAGCACCTGACCGTCTGCCCTGCGTTCGTAGACAGCCACCGCGCCCACATCCTTGCCCTGGCTGATCTGCCGTGCGTCCAGCGCGCTGGTGGTGCCCGCTTTGTGGAAGAGAACGATGGGCCGTCCATCGAATTCATCTTCGACAACTCCCCGTTCGGCCAGCAACGGAAAAGGATAGGCGCGGGCTGTCGTCTTTGTCGTCAAACCGGCCACCCGCTCCACTGCGGGCAGGCGCGGGTCCGGCTCGCCCCGAAAGAGGAAGGGATCGTCCGTGCTGTCGTAGCCCACATAGGGGTTCTGCCCATAGCTGCGGGACTGACCCGGCCGGGCCAGCACTTCCCCGTCAGGAAAGCGGCTCTTGAAATCGGCCCAGGCGATCACCTGGCTGGGCAGGAATGTTAACTGTTCCCCCGCATACTCTCCCACCAATCCCTCGCCAGTGAATTGCTGCCACCAGCTTTCGGTCTGCCGGTCATACATCACCAGATCGCTGTTGCGCAGACGCCCCGTTGTGCCGAAATCCAGCACCTGGCCGTCAAAGTTACGGTCAAAGGCGATGCTGGCGTTGCAGAGGGGGCAGAAGGTGATGGAGACGGGCTGCCCCGCCACTTCGTCGTTGACGATCTCGTGCCAGATGAGAATCGCCAATGGGTAGGCCCGGGCCGTCTCCCCGTGTTGGAAGAGGATCACAGGCTGCGCGTCCTCCAGCCATTCGTCCGCCCTTTCGGGCGTCTCAAACGTCGGCTCGTCAATGGCCGGGATGCCATCTTTGGGCGGCCCGCCGGAGAGAATCTCGTTCCACTCGATGGTGCGTCGGGTAAAATTGGTCTTGAATGTGAATGTCTCGAAGGGGGGCGGTGCGCCGTCCACAATCACTTGGCCGCTGGACTTGGGTACATCGGCGGCCACACTCGCGCGCGGCGCAAAGACAGGCAAGGCGAGTGGTTGCGCAATGGCTGGGGCGTTTGGCGTGGCTGTGTCTTGCACCGCTGCAACTGGGGGCGTTGGCGGCATACACGCGGATACGAACAGAGCCAAGAGAAAAATGAGTGGGAAAGCGGGCAGGCGAAGAGATGGGTTCATAGGGGTTCTCCTGTGCTATGGGTGGTTGGGGCAACTGTCGCCCAGTATGACAGAAGATGGGTGGGCTGGCTGTAGCATCCCCTACATCCGTTTTTGACATCTTCCCCACCATCGCATAAGATGGGCCAAACCCAATCCTCTGTAGGTCGGACTGGCAGTCCGACCTACAAAGTAGAATAGGAGAGAACGATGAGCGATCTATTGCAGGAATTGGAAGCGATGGCAGGGCGGGCCGAGGCGGAGTTGACGGCAGCCACAACCACCGAAAGCAGCGAGACCTGGTTTCGCCAATACCTGGGCCGCACAGGGGAGATGACGGGGATGCTGAAGGGGCTGGGCCAGCTCTCGCGCGAGGAGCGCCCGGCTGTGGGCAAGGCGGCGAATGAGATCAAACAGCGGTTGGAAGCGGCCCTGCACGAACGCCAGGAGAACATTCGCCAGGCGGAGATGGAGGCGGCGCTAAGCGCAGAGGGCGTGGACGTGACTCTGCCCGGTCGCAGCCAGAATGTGGGCCGTCTCCACCCCAGCAACGCCACCCTGCGCGAGATCGCCCAAATTTTCGGCCAGATGGGTTTTCAGGTCTACGACGCGCCGGAGGTGGAGACCGACGAGACAAACTTCACACTGCTCAATATGCCCGACGGCCACCCGGCGCGCGATATGTGGGACACCTTCTACACGACGACGCCCGGTGTTATCCTGCGCACCCACACCAGTCCCGGCCAGATTCACGCCATGCGCGACTATTGCCCGCAGCCCATCCGGGTGATCCTGCCGGGCAAGTGTTACCGCCACGAGGAT
Source organism: Litorilinea aerophila (assembly GCA_945897075.1). Classification (GTDB taxonomy): domain Bacteria; phylum Chloroflexota; class Anaerolineae; order Caldilineales; family Caldilineaceae; genus JACQGT01. Next base: position 25,711 of record CAMDEX010000036.1, on the reverse strand, counting down.
GTGACGGCCCGTTCCGAGATGATGTTTCACCAGGTGGAAGGGCTGGTGGTGGGGCGCAATATCACCTTCAGCGATCTCAAAGGCACGCTGGTCAACTTTGTCAACCAGATGTTCGGCGAGGGACGCAGCCTGCGCTTCCGCAAGAGCTATTTCCCCTTCACCGAGCCGAGCGTGGAGGTGGATGTGGACTGTGTGCTGTGCGGCGGCGCGGGCTGCCGGGTCTGCAAATACACCGGCTGGCTGGAGATTCTGGGTGCGGGGATGGTCAATCCGGTGGTGCTGCAAAACGGCGGCTATGACCCGGCCCAGTTCAGCGGTTTCGCCTTTGGCATGGGGCCGGAACGCATCGCCATGCTCAAGAATGGGGTGGACGACATCCGCTACTTCTTCACCAACGACGTGCGTTTTCTGGAAAGAGTTGGGTGATTGGAAAGACGCAGCCGGCGCGCCCAATCACCCAACTAGCGCAGCTCAATTTGGCCTGGGCTTATCTTTCCGCGGGCGCAAAGAAGACGAGGAGGGTCAGCTCCTCCACAACCGTGTGGAATTTGTGCGGGACGTGGGCGGCCACGTAAATTGTGTCGCCGGGTTGGACGGGGCGCTCTTCGTCGGCCACGCGCAGATGGCCGCGGCCGCGGATGACGTAGTAGACTTCGTCCTGGTCGTGGGGCTTTTGCGGATCGCTTGCGCCCGCGGCCAGTTCATAGATGCCCGCGCTGAGGGCGGGCACACGCAGAAATTCGTGGTAGAGCTTGCCGGATGCGCTGCGCGTCGCCAGCAGATCCGGCAGGGAAAAGGCTTGCATTGGAACATTTCCTTTGTTCATTGACAAATGCCTATTGTGGATACGCTTGTAACCCCGCCCGCATCGCGCCTTCGATGCTTCCGTCAACCTCACCAGCGCCGGGAAAGAACCATTCGTCCGAGTCGTAACGTTCATCGCTGTATTTGTAGATCGCGAACTCCCACTGCTGCATATCACCCGTGTATTTCAGCCGACAGATCGGCCAAAGTTCGCCCCGCTTTTCCTGCCCCAAGTAGAGGTAGACCCCGCGATAGCGGGTCGCATAACGAGAGTAGGCGGGTACGTCTTGATTAAAGCGCGCGACGATCGCTTCGATTTCATCTTTCACTTCAGCAGTAATTTTGGGCTTTGCCACAGGAATATCCTTTCAGACGATTCTTGCCAACTGGGTACTCCATTGCGTAGGGCGCTTGCTTGCTGCGCCCGTCTCGTGTACCGGGCGCAGCAAGCAAGCGCCCCTACCAACGATTATCTGAAAAACTATAGTCCTGCCCCGCGCAGGCGATCACGCAGACCCGGACGGCGGCTGTATTCTTCGTGTAACTTCTCGATCTGCGTCTGGAAAGCCGCGCTCCGCTGCTGGTATTCGGCCAGATCGCGCAGATCGCGCAATATCGCTACAGCCTCGTCGTAGGCTTTGGGCTTGCTGGTTTCGATCAGACGCATGGCCTCGGCCCACTTATCTTGGCGTTGACCGGCCAGCACTTCCAGCCGCTTACGCTTCTCTTCGGCGGCAGCGGCGGCAAGTCGTGCCTTCTCCGCTTCTTCCGCAGCGTCGCGCGCAGCCAACAGATCGCCCACTATACGCGGCCCAGCAGCCGAGTCGGACGTCTTGCGCCCCAACAGAGATTGCAGGCGACGCTGCAAATCTATCTGCACATGGGCGTCGCCTTGCAGCAGACGCAGGAGAAGGTCGTTGCATTCCGCTCTCGGCAACTGTTCAACCGCGGCACGCATCTGCTCTGGCGTGGGGCTTTGGGGCAGAGAGGGCGCTCCCCTGGCTGCCGCCCGAATCAGATGCTCGTCAATCCCAAAAAAATCAACAAAATTGCCCAGCGCAGCGTCCAGACTGTCCAAACCGGGCGGCAAGGGTGGCTCCAGCGCTTCCTCGTCGCTTTCCCAGTCGGATTCCAGGCTGACCGCGTGCAGCCAGACCAGATAGAGCGCGCGGTAGTCGCCCTGCAGAATGGCATTGCGCAGGGGCAACAGCCCGCCCAATTGCCCTTGCGCTTCGATCCAATCCCCGCCCTCTTCGTCATTGAACTCGATGTCCAGAATGGTATAGTCGCCCACGCGTTCCAGGCTGATGAATGATTCCAGGCGATAGGCTTCGACTGCACTGGCGTCGAGCAGGCGGGTGGGGAAGCGAAAGATCAAACGGCTGCTGCCCCAATTGGCCTGGTAGAGAAAGGCGTCGAAATAGGCGGCCAGCACCTTTTTGGGGTCGTGTTTGAAATCGCCCCAGCTATAGTCCACCTGGGCGGAGGTTGCGGTCACGGCGATGTGGCTGGACGGCCCGTCAACTGCCTTCTGCTCCTGCGGGGTAAGACGCCGGTCAATCGTCTGCCATTCGTAATACTGATATTCGCTCATTGGGGTATCCCATTCATTGTTGATTTCAGTAGATCACGATTTCAATTTTCCCAGGAACTACCCAGGCATCGGTTTGCGCCTCTGGGAACGCCGCCATCCCTGGCGGCGTTCCCGGCTGAGTAGTTAGCAAAACTTGCTAAAATAGGGCTTGCCAACGGGCAGGATAAGATGTATAATCACAAATGACAAAACGGGTATCCGTTTTTCTCTCTTGACAAATCGTCATCCCTTCGTGGATGGCTTGCCTGAAAAGGCTAGTCAGGAGAGTTTCTTTTTAAGTACTCTGCCTATCTTCAAAACGCTCATGCCAGAGGAGGACGACTTGATGCGAACACAAATCCAGCCAACGTGAATTCTGATGGTTTACTGCTTCCATCACTGCGTCAGTAACCATATCTGCGTACTGAATCAACGGTTGGGCAGACTCAAGTAGCCGAATTTCTCCCCAACTCTGTTGTGGACGGTCTGCCACCCGACAAGCCCAACGCACATTCGACTTGAGTGATTGCAGAAATTGCTTTTGCTTGCCACTTCCATCCAGATGCAGTTTACACTGATTCAGTGGAAACGGAGTGCGCAATCCAATGCCAGCCAATGCGTGGCTGTAGACGCCCAGCTTGCCAAGCCGTCTGAAATCGCCTGGGGCAAATGGTTTGTGAATAATGGCTGCCAGAAATTTGACTGGCTCCTCCTGAACTGCCACAAAGAAACTACTGCGTACCCGTTCATCTGCCTGCCGGTAATGAAATTCATACGTGACCGATTTACCCAACGTGCGACGGAGTGTAAGGATGCGATCGATTGTCTGTTCTGGCTTTTCTGGGAAGAGTATCCCCAATACAAAATAGCGTGAAGATCCCGCAGCAAATTCATAACCGGTATCGCCGCTCTCGTCAGCATAGGCGTCCATTGATTTCTATCTTTCACTTCCTTCTCCGGTAGCCCATAGGATCGGCGATCAAATAAATTGATGAGCGATCTTCCGGGAAGCGGCCACAGAATCAGGGGCGTAAGGAGGTGGTTGTGGCCGCTTCCCGGAAGGTTTCGCCTTGTCACCTTGTCAGGTATATTACCAATCGGCCACGCTGCCGTCCTGCGCATAGAAGTATTCGCCGCCCAATTCCTCCGTATACTCGCGGTTCTGTTCGGCCTCGGCCGCGTTGATGGCGAAGCCCAGCCCCGGTGCGGTGGGCAGCTCGATGTAGCCGTTGACGACTTTCCAATCCTCCTCCACCAGCCCCGCGCCCAGACTGAAATCCACCTGCTCCTGCACCAGAAAGTTGGGCACAACCGCGTCCACCTGCATACAGGCAGCCAGGGCCACAGGGCCGATGGCGCAGTGGGGCAGGATGTGTATGTAGTAGACCTCGGCCATATTGGCCACCCGTTTCAACTCCGAAATCCCGCCCACATGGGAGCCGTCGGGCTGGATGTAGCTGACCGCCTGCTTCTCGAAGACTTGGCGGAATTCCCAGCGGCTGAGTAGCCGCTCGCCGGTGGCGATGGGGAATGACACGTGATCCGAGACCTGTTTGAGTGCGTCCACATTTTCCTGGGGCACAGGCTCCTCCACAAACATCGGGCGCATCCCCTTCAGTTCGTGGCAGATTTCAATCGCCAGCCCGGGCGTCATCTTGCCGTGGAAGTCGAAGCACAACTCCACCTCTGGCCCCACCCACTCGCGCATCAGATAGGCCGTTTTTACAAAAGCGTCAATGACTGCGGGCGGTTCGTGGGCGCGCCATTTGCCCCCCGGCCCCGATTTGTAGGCGGTGTAGCCGCTCTTTTGCAGATGTTCCAGCCGCGCTTTGGACGCGGCCAGCCCCTCGTCTGTCATATCCCGGATGCCCCAGTGGGCGTAGACCCGGATGCGATCCCGCACCGCACCGCCCATCAGCGCATAGGCCGGTGCGTCGTAGTATTTGCCGGCGATGTCCCACAGGGCCTGGTCAATGCCAGAGAGCGCGGTCATCAGCACATTGCCGCCGCGGAAGAAGGCCGAGCGGTAGATGTGCTGCCAGTGGTGTTCGATGCGCAGCGGGTCTTTGCCGATCAGATAATCGGCTAGCTCCTCCACCGCGGCGTGTACGCTTTTGGGCTTGCCCTCCAGCGTCGTCTCGCCCCAGCCCACCAGCCCGTTGTCGGTGCTGATTTTCACCAGACGGGTGCGCGGGCGTGGGAAGAATTGGTCTATGCGGGTGATTTTCATTGCGGAGTTATCCTTTGGGATGGGGAAGGAGTTGGTTTGCGCAGAGAACAGTAATACAAATAGAGAACGTTGGCAAGTCCAGTGCAAAAAGCAAAGAAGCACACAGCGGAGCGTCCCGCAGAGCCGGGGGCGGCTCAATTCATCCAATAAGAAACGGGCGCTGTTGGGTTCTCCCGGCGTGCGTTGCAGTGTGGGCGACGATCCCTTGCCGGGAGAACCCAACCTACGCTGACTGCGCCTCACACATTCGCCGCGCCCGCGCCAGCCCCCATCGCGAACGCCTGCATCAAATCGCGCACGACCCGGCCCAGACCTCTGGCTGCTTCCGCCACATCCTCCCGTTGACCTTTTGTCCAGCGTCCCTCCAACTGTTCGGAATGCAGCCACTGGCTAAAGGCCGAATCGCTACGCATAGCCCGCACCAGTTCATCGGCCAGCCACCAGAGCATAATTTGACGGGTGATCTTCCAGCCGCCGGGAATCTCCGTACTGCGTTCCAGCAGACCCGAATGTTCCATCTCGCCCAGTTCTGGCCCCCAACTTACCAAACCAGCCAGCAGATTGTCGAGGTGAAAGGTGTAGCCGGGCAGTTGATTGCGCAGATTGGCCAGTCCTACAGCCGTAAAGAGTTGGCGGGCTTCGGGCGACCAGTTGCGCCAGGTATCGGCGAAGTGCTGGCGCTGTTCGCGGTAGAGACGTTCGCCCACAAAGGCCCGGCGTTTTTCGCTGTCGTGGATGCCTTCGGTACGGGCATCCCACATCGCCTCGCCCGCGGCTTGCAGCAGAAAGGGATGACCGCCAGCCAAACGGCGGATGGCGTCCTTGTCGGCGGGAATAAAATCCTCTGCGCGCCGCAGCAGCGTGTCCACATCGGCGCGGGGCAGATCGGCGAGGGTAATTTCGGTGAAGGTGTTGAAATAGGGCGAGCCGGTCGGGTTGAAGACGAGGGTTTCGCCGTTGAGCCGGGTCAACGAAAGACGGCTGGCGATGACCAGCGAAAGGCTGGCGCAGCGGGAGGCCAGGGAACGCAGCCCGCCGTAGAATTCGGCGCTGTTGAGGACGGGGTGGTGCAGAAAGAGATCGAATTCGTCCAGGAGCAGCACCAGGCGGCGATCCGCTTCGTGCAGACGGCGGAAGAAGACTTCCAGTGTGAATGTGCCGAAGCCGTTTTCCTGGCAGAGGGCGTACTGCTGAGCGACCGGCGTCTGCGGGTGGGGCAGGACGAGACTTTCGTATACGGGCAGCAAGGCCCGCTCCCAAAATTGGGCCGGGGTGAATTGACCGCCGAGGGTCTGGCTGTCGAGATAGGAGAAGATCAGACCGTCAGCCGCGTCGCTGTAGAGATCGGCCTGGGTTTCCGGGGCAGAGAGATAGAGCAGCAGGGAGGTCTTGCCCGTGCGCGGTTCGCCCACAATCGCAGTGGATTCGCCTTGGCGCAGACGGCTGACCGTGCGGCGCAGTTCGCGGCGGCGATTGAGGAATTTGTCCGGCGCAACCGGATTGCCGGCCTGGAAGGGAGAGAGTTCGTTCATCGGCTGTCAACTCCTTCAACAACGGATACAGACAACAACGGATTCAGATTACAACATCCGTTGTTGTGGGCGGGAGCAAACCACAGGAAAACGGTAGAATAGAAAAAATTCGGCCGCCTACGGCGGCATTGGCGGTGGGGGGCGCAGCACCCCCACACCCCCAGTTAGAGAAGACAGAGTGTCAGAGAAAAACAGAGCTCAGAGTTCAGAGGCCGGGGGCAACCAGCCGGAACCCCACATCGAAGTACGGGAAATCTCGCCAGTACGCGAGCCTTTTGGCAGCCCGCATATACGTAAAATATTGGAACGACCCGCCCCGCTGCACGTGAGACTGCCCGCTCTCCGGCCCGGTGGGGTTGCGCGCCGGCGCGCCGGCGTAATAGCCCTCGTCATACCAGTCCGCCACCCATTCCCACACATTGCCCGCCATATCCTGCGCGCCGTAGGGGCTGGCCCCGTCTGGATAGCTGCCTACGGCGGTCGTTGTGCCAATCTTGCTTCCACTGAAATTGAGCAGAGTGGCACTCACTTGCGCATCTCCCCAGGGATAACGGTGTCCAACCGTACCCCGCGCCGCTTTCTCCCATTCGGCCTCCGTGGGCAGGCGCACAGGGACGCCGCTCTGCTCTGTCAGCCAGCGGCTGTAGGCCACGGCATTCTCCCAACTCACGTCCGTCACCGGGTGATCGACCAATGCGCCGTCATTCCAGCGGTTATTGTTCGGTGCAGGACAGCCATCTGCCTCGACGCAGCGGGCGTACTGGGCGTTGGTCACTTCCGTGCGCCCGATCCAGTAATCGTCCACATAGACAGTGTGCTGGGGATGTTCGTCGGCGTCGCCTTCGCCGTCCGGGCTGCCCATTATGAAGTCGCCGGCGGGGACTTCGGCAAATGTCATGCCAAATTGATCGGCCAATACACGCAATGGCGGCGGCATCAAGGCATAGGCTGCCGCCGCCTGTACTGTGGCCGTGGGCTGGGCTATGACAGCCTGCGCTGTGGCCTGGGCTTGGGCTATGACAGCCTGCGCTGTGGCCTGGGCTTGGGCTGTAGCCTGGGCCAGAGCCGTGGCTGTCTGGATTGCGGCCACGTACGTGGGCGTGTCAGTGGCTGTGGGCGTGTTTGTGGCCGCCTGGCCCTGAGCTATAGCTGTCTGGATTGCGGCCACGTACGTGGCTGTGGGCGTGTCCGTGGGCGTGTCCGTGGGCGCGGCTGTGGGCGTGTCCGGGGGCGTGGCTGTGGGCGTGTCCGCGGGCGTAGCTGTGGGTGTGTCCGTGGCTGTGAGCGTGTTTGTGACCTGGGCCATCGCAGCCTGGGCTGTGGTCGTAGACTGGATGGGTAGTTCGGTGTTCCCCAGGAAGACCCCGATGGCGATGATGACAAGGGCTAGTGCCAGTACGCTTATAAGTGTGGCGTACTGGCCGGAGAACCAGCCAAGGGCGTTGGTCTTTTGCGTGAGTGTATAGCGCTCACTTTTAGTGTCTACCCCTGTTACAGCAAAATGCAAATACCGAGTAGTTTCTCGAAAACCTGGTTCGATAACAATCACCTTCATCAACAATTGTATCGCTTTTTCGGAGTCGTTGTTTTGAAGAGATTCCAGCGCCTGAGTATACAGGCCCACCAACTGCGTTTTCTGCTCTAGCCGACCAATTTCGGGCCATTTGTCCTGACGATCGGGAAAATCGGCCTGCAATTGACGCGCTGCATCCAAAGCTGCCTGATAGTCACTGGCTGCGTCCAGTTGGCTGATGCGGGCCAGTCGTCGCGTCAAGACAAACTCCGCAGCCTCGGCTTGCCTCGCTTCCAGCGCCAGTACCCGTTCGTAGAGGGCCAGCTTTTCCGGCTCGTCCGTCGCGGCCTGGGCCTGCAAGAGCAGCACCTGCGCCAGCCGCGCACGGGCCACAGCCGGGCTCTGTTCATAGAGCCGTTCCAGCAATTGGCGCGCTTCGCCCAGTTGGTTTTCGGCGATGAGCAGTTCGGCCAGCAGTTGGCTGCCGCGCAGATGGTTGGGATTGATGCGCACCACCCGGCGCAGTTCGGTCAGGCCTTCGGTCAGTTGGCCGCTCTGGTAGAAGGCGTAGGCCGCTTGAAAGAGATTCTCGGCCACCGGCTGCACGTAATCAATCTCCTCCTGCACACGCGAGAGGGGTTTGTTCTCGGCGATCCACCTACGCAGCATCTCCACCCGAAAACGATAGCCGCCGTCTGCCGGTTCAATCAGATCCCACTCCTGCAGGGTGCGTGGCGCATTCTGCAATTCGCCGATGAGCATACGTATGCTGCTCTCCTGCAAACGGCGCTCCAACTCCGCCTGGTTGATGCTGCCCGCGCCGGCACCGGCCAGGGCCGAAGCCACAATGCGGGCGGCAGGGCCAAGCCCGTTCCACAGCCATTCCAGGGCGTTGGTGGCGCTGCGCAGGGCCGTGGGCACGGCGGCGTCTACGTCAGCGACTGCTACCGGCGGTGGGTTGTCGCTCCCCTCATAGGCTTCTTCCCAAATCTCCTGGCAGAGTTGCTGGGTCAAAAAAGGGTGGCCGCCGCTGAGTTGGTGGATGTGGGCGACTGCTTCATCCGTCCAGCCCAGCGAATCCGGCTCGGAGAGACGCACCAACCGCGTCGTCTCAGCCTCGTCCAGCAGGGAGATGCGCTGGGAGGGGACGCCCTTGAAGACGGAGAGGGTAAGGGTAGAGAGTTCGTCCGGGCGGCGACCGATGACAAAGACAAATTGCAGCCGGGGGTTGAAGGTGAGCAGGTCGCGCAGGTAGGGGAAGAAGGCGGCCGCGGCCTGGTTTTCCGTGGGGCTGTCCAGCACGTCGAATTCGTCGAAGAGCAGGACGAGTGAGCTTTCAGCGGGCAACCGTTCCAGCATTTGGGGCAGGAACTCCTCGCGGAAGCGCCGCGGCGCAGCGTCCAGCCAGGGCGCGGGCCGGGGCGCGCCCAACTCGGCGGCGATGCGTTGGGCCAGTTCGCCCAGCACTTCGGCCAGCGGGCGGGCGGCTTTGTCCTGCAAGTCGAAGTAGACCGGGCGGTAGGGGCCGGCCGCGGCCAGCCGCTCCACCAGTTCCAGCAGCACGGAGGTCTTGCCGATGCGCCGCTGGCCGTAGAGAACGATGGCGTTTTCATGCGCGCTGGCGAGGACGCGCAGCACCCCACGCAGAATATCTTCGCGTCCTACAAAGGCGGGGCTGCCACCGACCGGATTGCCGGCGCGGTAGGGGTTGCTGGGCATGGGTGGTCTCACTTGAAAATAGCGACTGGGGACTGGGGATCAGCGACTGGGAATTGCGGTCCGTCGTCTGCTGCCCCAATTTTCATTGCTGATTGTGCCTAATCAGGCATGGGCTGGCAACTGCCCCAGCCTACCCTTCACTTCGACAGGCTCAGTACAAGCGACAGGCTCAGGACACCGCTCAACCGGCGCTAGTCCTAAGTGATTACGCTAAGTACTCGTCAAGAAATAATTTCCCGGTTTGCACCTTCCGGGAAGGGGTCACAAGTTGGCTCTACTTGCCCAGTCTGCTTGACCCCTTCCCGGAAGGTTGGAAAGTTATTTCTTGACAAGCCCTAAGTATACAATCGGCTTTGTTTCGCGTCAATGGCGGAGTGAGCTGTCCTCCCTTCCTCCCTTCCTCCCTTCCTCCCTTCCTCCCTTCCTCCTGTCCTCCCTTCCTCCCTTCACTCCTCCGCCGGCATCCGTAACTTTCGCAGAGGCCGCTGCTGATAGGCGTGCGCGGCCAGGGCCTCCTCGTCCATATCCACGCCCAGACCGGGCGCAGTGGGCAGGGCCACGTAGCTGTCTTTCGCCACCAGCGGCGTGCGGTTGTAGGTGTTGGAAAGCGCCTCGAAGTTGACGAAGTATTCGCCGATGAGGAAGTTGGGCATGGCCGCCACCGCGTGCAGCATCGCGGCCAGACCGACCGCGGTGCTGTTGTAGCCGTGCGGCGCGACGGCCACGTGATAGGCTTCGGCCATCGCGCCGATCTCGCGCAGTTCCAGAATGCCGCCGCAATTGCAGACGTCCGGGTTGAGAATGTCCGCAGCGCGCTTCTCGAAGACCGGGCGAAAGTCGTTTTTCGTGTAGAGTTCCTCGCCCGTCACCACCGGCAGGCTGATGTTGCGGCGCACTTCGGCCAGGCTGTCCAGGTCCTGGGCCGAGACCGGCTCCTCGTACCAGTAGGGCCGGTAGGCTTCCAGCAGCCGGGCCACGCGGATGGCGTGCATAGGGGCCAGCCGCCGGTGTACCTCCACCAGAATCTCCACATCTGGGCCGACGGCCTCGCGCACCGCGGCGATGCGATCCACGGCCGCGGCTTCGTCCTCTTTGTCGATCCAGGCGCGCCAGGGGCCAGGAAAGGGGTCAAACTTGAGGGCAGTGAAGCCTTTCACAACCGTCGTTGCGGCGTCTGCGGCGGCCTGTTCGGGTGTGCCGCCGCCGCCCCAGCCGTTGGCGTAGACCCGGATTTTCTTGCGAAATGCGCCGCCCAGCAGATTGTAGACCGGCTGACCCGCGGCTTTGCCCGCGATGTCCCACAACGCCTGCTCGATGGCGCTGATGGCGCAGAAGAGTTCCAGGCTGCCCCGCTTGCCCGCAAAGTCGTTGTAGGCCATAAAGCAGAAGTGTTTGATGTCGAAGGGATTGCGCCCCTCCACGTAGCGGGCCAGCTCCTGGATTTGCACCTCCAACTGGCGGTCGCGGTCCAGTTGGGTGTAGGCTTCGCCCCAGCCGTGCAGCCCCTCGTCGGTCTCCACTTTGACAAAGAGCCAGTGTTTGGCCGAGCCGGAATCAACCAGATAGGTTTTCAAATTGGTGATTTTCATTGCTGCTCCTGGGGAGTGGGGGGAGGGTTTGTGTGGGTACTACAGTAGCGCAAAAGGGCAAGCCGCGCAAGTGGGCGCGCACACCGAACCTTCCGGGAAGCGGCCACAGAATCAAGGGGATAGGGAAGTTGTACTGGCCGCTTCCCGGAAGGTTGCGCGTCTGAAGAGATTGCAGGACGTTGTGGTAATATACTGTGCAAGTGTACAATCAGCAATGAAAATAGGAACGCAGATTGCGCAGAAATAGCAGATTTCGCAGATTGAATCCGTGCGAATCCTTACAATTTGTGTCCTTATTTTCAGGTTAGAACGCTGTGGTAAGATAGCGGGAAAAATCAGGAACGAAAACAGGACGCAGATTTGCGCAGATTGAATCCATGCGAATCCTTACAATCCGTCTCAATCCGTGTCCTTTTTTAGGTAAGGGAGGAAACCTTCGTGGAAATTGTGTCGAAATGGAAAAAAACAATCGGTCTGCTCTTTGCTCTTGTGCTGGCAGCGGCTTTCTTGCCTCTCTTTTCGGCACCGGCCCAGGCAGCGGTGGTGGGCGACGGACCCGCCCTGGCGGTCGCAGCGCCTACGCCTCAGCCCCCTCCCCAGTTCCGCAAGACGGTGACGGGCGTTGTGCGCAGCGGCGGCGCAGAGTTGCGCGCCACTCCCCAGGGAGCGGTGCGCGAGACGCTGACGACGGGCGCAGCCTTGACGGTTGTGGGGCGCAGCGCAGATGGCGCGTGGCTGCTGGCGACCAGTCTGGATGGCGTCACCGGCTGGGTGGAGCGGGCGCGGGTGGTGCTCTTTGACTTTGATCTTGTCCCTGTCGTAGAGCTTCCGGCCACAGAGGAAAGCGCCGCGCCCGCAGCATCCGCCCAAACCACCCAATACCCAATACCCAATACCTCCCATACCCCCACCCCAACCGGTCTGACCGGCAAGCTGGCCCTGGCGACTGCCGACGGCTCGATTGTCCTCTATGATTTGAGTACCGGCGCGTTGCGCACGCTGACCGTTGGCTTCGACCCAGCCATCAGCCCAGATGGCAGCAAAGTAGCGTTTCTGCGCTGCGGACGGGGAGTGTTCGTCATTGATGCGGACGGCAGCAACGAGCGGCGGCTCTACGGCGGGGATGGGTTGCGCGCCCCGGCCTGGAGTCCCGACGGCCAGTCAATCGTTTTCAGCCGGGTCAGCGGCCAGGAGGTCTGCCGGGATGTGGGCTATGGCTGTCTGCCCGACAGTCCCACACTGGCCGAATACCCGCTCGTCTCCACAGATTTGCGCAACCTGAGCCGGGTGGGGCTGGACGGCAACGGCTTTCGGGACATCCCAGCCCAGAAGACAGCCACCGCGCCCAGTTGGACAGCGAACGGGATTGTCTACCAGAGCAGTGACGGTCTGCAAATCACCCAGGACGGGCCATCCCACGACAAAAATGGCAACCCGGTCAACCGGCAGGTGACGAAACTCTTTATCCACCGCGACCCGTCGTGGCGTCCCGATGGCTGGCTGATTGCCTTTGTGGATGACCGGCCCAGCCACCGGGAAATCTACACGATTGACCCCAACGGAAAGGGCTTGACCGCCTTGACCCGGCCTGCCTCCGCTCTGATAAAGACTTTTCCCCACAATGTCGCGCCCGTCTGGAGTCCCGACGGCCAGCAGATCGCTTTTCTGAGCAACCGCGACGGCGATTGGGCCGTTTTTGTGATGAACGCCGACGGCAGCAACCAGCGGCGCTTGCCCGCGGCTGTGCCGATGGACTATCGCTTCCAGAACGAACAGGCGATCAGTTGGGGGAGGTAGGCGATTGGGGAGCGGCGACTGGGGAGCGGCGATTGGGTGATGAGTTCCACTCGCTAGTCGCTAGTCGCCAGTCGCTAATCGCCAGTCGCTAGATGCGCTCGAAGTAGCGCTTGCGTTCCCAGTCGGTGACGGCGTTATCGAAGGCGGCCTGCTCCACGCGGAAGGTCTTGACGTAGTGTTCGATCACCTCCGCGCCAAAGACTTCCTGGGCAAAGGCGCTCTGTTCCAGATTGTCCGTGGCGTCACGCAGGCTGTGGGGGACGCGGGGCAGGTGTTGGGCGCTGTAGATGTCGCCCTCGAAAATAGGCGGCGGCTCAATGCGCTTTGCGATGCCGTCCAACCCGGAGGCCAGGGCTGCGGCATAGGCCAGATAGGGGTTGACATCCGCGCCGCAGATGCGGTTTTCGATGCGTAGGCTGTTGCCGCTGCCCACCACCCGGAAGCCCGCGGTGCGGTTGTCATGACTCCAGGCCAGCCGCGTCGGTGCCCAGGAGCCGGCCTGATAGCGTTTGTAGGAGTTGACCGTCGGCGCATAGAAGGGCATCAGCTCCGGCACGTGGGCAATCCAGCCGCCCAGAAACCAGCGGAAGAGATCCGACCCCAGCACCGGGCCGACGGGCTGATCCCCGGCAAAGGCGGCCTCTCCCCCTTTCCACAGGCTCAGGTGGATGTGGCTGCTGCTGCCCGCCTGCTTCTCGTCCACCTTCGCCATAAATGTCACGCTGACGCCCAGCGCATCGGCCACCTCCTTCAGGCACTGTTTGTAGATGGCGTGGCGATCCGCCATCGTCAGCGCATCGGCATAGCGCACATTTAGCTCGTGCTGGCCCAGCCCCCACTCGCCTTTGGAATTCTCCACAGGGATGCCCGACGCCTTCAGGTGACGGCGCACCGCGGCGTTGAAGAATTCCTCCCGGCTGCCCTGCAACGCGTGATAATCTTCGATGTACCAGCCCGCGGGGGTCAGATTCGTGTAGCCTTTGCGATGGGCTTCCCGGTAGGGTTCGGTGTAGATATAATACTCCAACTCGGAGGCGGCCATAGCCGTGTAACCCAACGCGGCGGCCCGGTCGATCTGTCGCCGCAAAATCGTGCGCGGGGCCTGGGCCACCAGTTTGTGTTGGCGCTCATTCTCCACATCACAGATGACCAGCGCGGTCTTGTCCAGCCAGGATGCCACACGCAGGGTCGCCAGATCGGGCACGAGATGGAAGTCGCCATAGCCCCGCTCCCAGTTGGCGAAGCTGTAGCCGGGCACCGGCTCCATCTCCATATCCACTGTCAACAGGTAGTCGCAGGCGTGGGTGCCCTGGCTGGCGATGTCCGCCACAAAAAACTCGGCGTCGAAGCGCTTGCCCATAAAGCGCCCGTAGTGATCGGTAAAGACGGCCAGAACCGTTTCGATCTCGCCGGACTCCACTTTTACGGTCAATTCGTCTGTCGTAAGCATCCCGCGAATGGGTGTCATAGAAACCTCTTGTGTCAAATTTGAAGTCGACGGCAGCCGGCGGACGGCTGTATCGGCACTTCACTTTCTCCACTTGTGCGGCAACTCTGCCGCAAATCTATCGTGAAAAGTGCTAGTGATTGCCAGTAGCTGGCAGTCCGCCGTCCGCCGTCCGCCGTTTTCGGTTTAGTGAGCCACCGACCCATCCGCGTGGAAATAGCCCGTAATGGTCTTGGGCTTGTAGGGATACTTCGCCAGCTTCGCCTCGTCAATCTCCAAACCAATGCCAGGCCGATCCGAGACAACAATATAGCCGCCCTGTCGCTGCACCGGGTGGCTGACGATTTCGTTGTAGGGGTCTGTGTCGGTATGGCTCTCCATCAGCACGTAGTTGGGGATAGCCGCGGCCAGATGGGTGAAGGCGGCCACATTGAGCGGGCTGCCCATCAGATGCGGGAAGATGCCCACGAACGCGGCTTCGGCCATCCCCGCGATCTTTTTGACCTGTGTATAGCCGCCAGCCAACGAGAGGTCCGGGCGGATCAGGCTGACGATCTGGCGGTCAATCAGGTCTTTGAACTGGAAGATATTGTAGAAACGCTCGCCGCTGGCCATCGGCAACGAGATGCTGCGCGCGATGTACGAGAGTGCTTCCACACTTTCCGGGGCCAGCGCGTCTTCGTAGTAGAGGATGCGCAGGGGGGCCAAAGCCGCGGCCAGCGTAATCGCCTCCTCCGGGCGCAGGTTGCGGTGGATTTCCAGCCCCAAGTCAATGCCGAAACCCACGGCCTCGCGGATGGCTGCGGTGATTTCCAGGGCGGAGGTGATGATCTGCGTGGGCGTCTGCTGCTCCCAGCCGGGCAGGAAGGGCATGGCGCGCAGCGAGAGATAGCCCGCCTCCACCTGCTGGCGCGCGCTGTCGGCCATCTCCTGGACTGTACTGCCGCGCACATTGGCAAAGACCTTCACTTTGTCCCGGCATTTGCCGCCCAACAGTTGGTGTACCGGCAAACCAACAGACTGGCCCAGAATGTCCCAGAGCGCGATGTCAATCGCGCTCAGCGCTGCGCTGAGCACCGCGCCCATAAAGTGGGTGTCGCGCGAGACCACCTGGTAGTGGTGTTCAATACGGGTCGGGTCTTGGCCGACATAGTAGTTGCTCAACTCCTCGATGGCCCGACAGACGACGCCGTGGTGCGCCCACAGGCCGGCCTCGCCGTTGCCGACAATACCGGCGTCGGTGTAGACGCGCACGAGGAGGAATTTGTCGACAAGAAAGGGTGTGATTTTTGTGATTTTCATAGGTGGAATCTCGCTGGTGGGTGGTTCGGGTGATAGGGTGACCGGGGGTCATTTTACCGCAAAAAGCACAAATTCACACAGCCTGTCCAGAGGAAAAATTTATGTAAACGGCTTGACCTTCCATTAGGAGACGCGCCGGATTCAGTTGACAGCGCAATTGAAAGCCAGTATACTGGCAATTATTGTTCGATGGAGCAAATTTTGCAAGAACGTTTTTTGTGACAATCGGCGGAAGCCGTAGAACATCCGTGGTAGATAAGGCAGGCGGGTAGATAGACGGATGCCGTATAATAATGGTTGGCTGGCTTCGTTGGCCGATATACCATGTAGAGTTAAAATCAAAAACTGTTTATGGCTTATAATGAACTACTGGTGAAATCAACATCGGAGATTGTAAGGAGCAACGGTAAGTGAAAAAGATCAAGTCTCTCTTTTGTGCAGCCAATCCACTTGATACAGTACATTTGAGTCTGGATAAAGAAATACGTGAGATTACTGACAAACTTCGCTCATCAGAATATCGAGATGCTATAGAACTCATGTCAGCTTGGGCGATGCGTCCTGATGATTTACTGCAATCCTTGAACATACACAAGCCACAAATTGTGCATTTTAGTGCTCACGGTAGTCCAACAGGCGAAATAATTCTAGTTGACAATAATGGATTTGCGAAGCCTGTTACTACTCAAGCTCTAAAGTTCTTATTTTCCACATTAAAGGACAATATTCAGCTTGTTATTTTTAATGCTTGTTATTCAAAGGTACAAGCCAAAGCCATTATAGAGATAATCGATTTTGCTATCGGAATGAATGCAGCAATTGGAGATGACGCAGCCGTCGATTATATTGCTTCATTCTATAGAGCGCTAGGATTTGGGCGATCAATTAAAGAAGCCCATGAGCAAGGGATCACAAAATTATTACTTGAAGGAATACCTGAAGAACATATCCCAGAACTTTGGGTGAAACACGGTCTTGATCCAAGTTTGTGTCGATTAATAGATATAAATGAGGCAACTAGCCTTAACCGAGGTGAACTTGAACATTTGTATAAACTTGGTAAACAACACTTAGAAAGTCATTCGTATCAGCAAGCTACAAAAGCATTTGAAGTTGTTTTAGAAAAAGGTTCAAAAACATCGGATGTATATTATTATTTGGTGCTGTCCATATTAGGTGGAACAAGACCTAAGCTGGTAAAGTTGCCTACTATCAAAAATGCTGAACAATATCTTCAAATTGCTGTCACTATTGATTCGAATTGTCCACATATTTATGGGCTTTGGGCACTGATCAAATATGACTATTATGTGCTTAATCACGTTTTCGAACGTTCGCCAAGTTGGAATGAGTTATTTAACCTAAGTAAATCTGTGAATAAAGAGCATATCCGAGAAATAACCTCTCACATTCAAGCACCTGGTAATAAGGTCTGGGATTTCTTTGCTTTGCTGTAAAGGCATCAAACAACCCGATTTCAGCTAAGGCAACAGTTATGAAGGAGCAATCTGAGTGAACGGTGACAATGAAACTCGTGAGGTGGCTGTCTCTAAATATTTTAGAAAGACGCCAGAACAACCTAAAGAAGTAAAAAATCGAGGTCTGAAAGCTGTTGGAGGATTTTTACTAATTCTCATTGGTGCTATGTGGGAAAGCTCTGCAAGTGGAGGAGAAAAGATTATTCCACTACTGGTTCTCGCAGGAGGTATCTACTTCTTAAGTCAGGCCAACTTAGGCGGACTTAATCTAATCCTAGATGATATTACGAGTCGCTATCAATCTCGCAAGTCTGACAAAGTTGAGAAGGCGAATTCTAATAGCGTGACTTTCACAGGCATTAGTGCGGTATTGTTGTTATCCACATTACTTGCTGAAGTGCCACTAATACCAATAATATGTGGGATTGCTCTGTTGGTGATTTTGTTTAGATCAGACAAGCTCATTAAAGAGGCTTATGAAAAGGAGTGTAAAAAGACAGAGCCGAAGCCGTCAGATCAACAAATGGACTTGTGGTTAAGAAAAGATGTTGATCGAATTAAAAAGAGTTCGCTTCAAAAATTGGATTTGTTGGCAGAGCAACTTTGGAGTGATCCCAATGATCCTATCTGTGTTGTCGGACTTGGTAATAATGCAGCATTAGCTGTTGGACAGGATGGATTTATACGGGCTTCAATATATGACGTTCTTGTTGTACATCTTACCGATTATCACCTAGGTGCATACAAGTGTTCTCTTGATTTGGCTGCCGGAGAAGTTACCAGCGAATCAACTCAAGAGTATCACTATGCGGATGTTGTTTCGGTCTCAACCCAGACAGATAATAGTGGATTTGCAGTGATGGTTGAGGGAGAAAAAAAATCGATTGCTAGCTATCAAAAGTTTGCTCTTTCTGTAGCTAGTGGAGAGCAAATCCAAATAGCAATTTCTTTTCCTCAACTTGATAATATTATCAATAGGGGGGAATTGGCTCCTAGTGGAGCAGATAGAGCAGTTGGTGTCATACGAACAAGGTTGCGTGAGAAGAAAGGTGGCACACAAGGCTAATTCATCAAAATTATATACGAAAAATGTAACCTTGATCTCAATTCTCATGAAAAAGCGCCAGCCAACATTGCGTGCAGTGGATAGCTTGCTGCGATCACGCGCGGTCGATGTCTCTCACTCGCTTTTGCCTTTGGTGGTTGGGGGCGTTGGTCGCCCGTAACCGCAAAGCACCCCTGACGCGAGTGTTCGCTCATCTTGGGTTCCATCCCTTATACGTCTCACATCTGCTTAATTTGCATCCGCCGCCATTTTCTGCTACACTTTCGCTCCTACGGGGGATTAGCTCAGTTGGCTAGAGCGCTACGTTGACATCGTAGAGGTCACTGGTTCAAGTCCAGTATCTCCCACACAGAGTTGAACGCAGATTACGCAGATTGAATCCGTGAATTCTGTGATCCGTGTTCTTTCAGATGTAAACGCGTTGACCAGGACGAGTACAGAAGATCGCCCGCTTCAGAGAGCAGCGGCCACCGGCTGAAAGCCGCTGCGCGGGTACTTCTGGAAAACCACCTGGGAGCGGCGGAAGGAACGGCGCAGCGCCTACTATTCCCGCCCGGTAGGTCCCGTTACAGACCCCCGAGAGGTTCGGCGCAGCGCCGGACAAAATGGGTGGAACCGCGAGCCAAGCCTCGTCCCGTTATGGGGACGAGGCTTTTTTGTTTTCTGGAAGCAAGGGAGTGGACGCAGATTTTCATGATTTGGATTGATCTGCGCTGATTTTTTGAGATTTGTGGGGATATGTCGATGGCTGAATCGATGGGATTGGACAAGCTGCCGGAATTTGCTTCTATACGCGCCGCGGCGGAAAAAATGGCCGGCGCGGGCGAACGCTTGGCCGCGCTCTGCGTGGAAATCCAGCAGATCCCCGCGCCCACCGGTGCCGAGGAGAAGCGCGCCGATTGGGTAATGGATCGCTTCCAGCGCCTGGGGCTGACCGACAGCAACCGCGACGCCGTGCAGAACGTCTACGCCCGCATTCCGGGCAGACAATCCACACCCGCCCTGCTTGTCAGCGCGCACACGGACACGGTTTTTCCCGCCACAACGGACCTGGCTGTGCGCGTGGACGCGCAGACGGGGCGTGTCGCCGGGCCGGGTATCGGCGACAACTCCGCTGGGCTGGCCGGGTTGGTTGTTCTGGCCGAAATCCTGGCGGGGATAGAAGCGCCACCCGTGGACATTTGGCTGGTTGCCAATTCCAACGAGGAGGGGCTGGGCGATCTCAAAGGCATGCGCGCTGCGGTGGAGCGTTTGCAGGATCGGCTAGGCGCAGTGCTGGTGCTGGAAGGGATGGGGCTGGGGCGTATCGTCCACCAGGGGTTGGGCGTGCGCCGCTACCGCATCCACGCGGTCGCGCCGGGGGGGCACAGTTGGGGCGACTTCGGCTCGGCCAGCGCCATCCACGCCCTGACCGCACTGGCGACTGAGATTACCCGGCTGGCTGTGCCCAAGCAGCCGCGCACCTCCTACAACATCGGGAAGTTCAATGGGGGCACGTCGGTCAATACCATTGCCCAGCACGCTGCCCTGGAATTGGATTTGCGCAGCGCAGCCGCAGAGACATTGGATCAGCTGGATCAGCAGGTGCAGCAGCTTGTCCAGCGCCAACAGCGCCAACACGAGAAGGCCAAAGACGGCGTTCTCTTTTCTGTGGAAGCCATCGGCGACCGGCCCGCGGGTCTGATCCCCGAAAGCCACCCGCTGATGCAGGCAGCCAGCGCCATCCTGGCCCAGCTAGAGATTGTCGAACGTCTGGATGTGCGCATCAGCAGCACCGACGCCAACATTCCCCTCAGCCGGGGCATTCCCTCCGTCTGCATCGGTCTGACCGACGGCGGTGATGCCCACCGGCTGAGCGAATGGATTGACCCCAAGCCGCTGACGAAGGGCATCCAGCAGTTGCTCTACCTGACCTGGTGGACGGCGGCCTGGTTGACTACGGGGTAGCAGGTAGCAGGTGGAAAGTAGCAGGTGGCAGGTGGAAAGTAGCAGGTGGCAGGTGGAAAGTGGCAGGTGGCAGGTGGAAAGTGGCAGGTGGCAGGTGGAAAGTGGCAGGTGTCTGCCGTCCACCGTCCGCCGTCCGCCGTCCACCGTCCGCCGTCCACCGTCCGCCGTCCGCCGTCCGCCGTCAGTCGTCAAGTAGCACGCAGAGAGCTTTCATTCAGGAGAGATAAAAATGGCAGAGTACAACGAAGTAGAAAAGGACGACCTGTACAAACTGCGCCACAGCGCGGCGCATGTGATGGCCCAGGCGGTGCTGGAACTGTATCCGGAGGCCAAAATTGCGATTGGGCCGCCGATTGAGAATGGGTTTTATTATGATTTCGATCTGGGCAAGGACGCGGCGGGTAAGAACCGCACCTTCTCGCCGGAAGATTTGGAGCTGATCGAGAAGGGGATGCGGCGCATTAGCGGCGGCAAGCACCCCTTCGCCTACCGCCAGGTGAATGCGGACGAGGCGCGCGCCCTCTTTGCCGACCAGCCCTACAAGCTGGAACTGATTGACGGGCTGGCCAAAGGCGTTCTGGACGAGTACGGCAACGAAAGCGTCGAGAAACCGGTCATCAGCACCTACAAACACGACAGCTTTGAGGACCTTTGCCGGGGGCCGCACCTGGAACATACGGGCAAAATCCCCGCCGACGCCTTCAAGCTGCTCAGTGTGGCCGGGGCCTATTGGCGGGGTGACGAGAAGAACCCGATGCTCCAGCGCATCTACGGCACGGCCTGGCGCAACAAAAAGGAATTGAAGAGTTACCTCGACCTGCTGGAGGAGGCCAAACTGCGCGACCACCGCAAGCTGGGCCGCGAGCTGGAACTCTTCATTTTTGACGACGAAGTGGGGCCGGGTCTGCCCCTCTGGCTGCCCAACGGCGCGGTTCTCATTGATGAGTTGGAGAAGCTGGCCAAAGAAGTCGAGACGGCAGCGGGTTACCTGCGGGTACGCACGCCCCACCTGACGAAGGAAGACCTCTTCATTCGCAGCGGCCACCTGCCCTATTATGCCGAAAGTATGTATGCGCCGATGGATCTGGAAGGGGTGAAGTATTACGTCAAGCCGATGAATTGCCCGATGCACCACAAAATTTTCGGCTCCAAACTGCGCAGCTACCGCGACCTGCCCATCCGTCTGAGCGAGTATGGCACCTGCTACCGCTACGAAAAGAGCGGCGAGTTGTTCGGTCTGATGCGCGTGCGTTCGATGCAGATGAACGACGCCCACATCTATTGCGCCGAGGAACAGTTCGAGCGGGAGTTTCTGGCGGTGGTGGATATGTACAAACACTACTTCGCCCTCTTCGGTCTGGAACGCTATGTGATGCGGCTGAGTACCCATCACCCGAAGGGGCTGGGCAAGAAGTATGTGGACAACCAGCGGCTCTGGCTCAAGACGGAAGATATGGTGCGCAACGCCATGACGAACGGCAATGTCCCCTTTGTGGAAGTAAACGACGAGGCCGCCTTCTACGGCCCGAAGATTGATGTGCAGGTCTGGAGCGCGATTGGGCGTGAGTTCACGCTGGCCACGAATCAGGTGGACTTTGCGGTGCCGCCCCGCTTCGATCTGACCTTCATCAACGCTGAAGGCGAGGCCGAGACGCCCCTCTGCATCCACCGTGCGCCGCTGAGCACGCACGAGCGGATGATCGGCTTTCTGATCGAGCATTACGCCGGGGCCTTCCCGGTCTGGCTGGCCGCGGAGCAGGCGCGGGTGATCCCTATCACCGACCTACACAACGGCTACGCCGAGCAGGTACGCCAACGCTTGGCTGCGGCCGGCGTGCGCGTCAGCGCGGACATCGGCTCCGAGCGGATGAACAACAAAATCCGCCAGGCGCAGTTGATGAAAGTGCCCTATATGCTGGTGGTGGGCGACCAGGAGATGGAAGCGGGTGGGGTGGCTCTGCGCAAACGCGACGGTTCGCGCCAGAATGGCCTCTCGGTTGACGAATTCATCGCCCAGATCGGCCAGCGCATCGCCAGCCGCTCCGCCGAGCTGTAGCCGGGCGGAAGAGTGGGACGCAGATTTTCATGATTTTAATTGATCTACGCAGATAGGCAGATGAATCCATCGTAACTGCTCAGACTACAAGGCCAGTGAGCGCTGATTGAGTAGCCGAGTCTTCGAGGCGTATCGAAATCAAGCGAACGGGTCCACCCGCTTGGTTTCGATACGGCTTGAAACAGCCCCAGCCTACTCAACCAGCGCTAGTCCTAAGCAGTTACTCCCTATCAAAATCAGCGCCAATCCATCCAAATCATGAAAATCTGCGTCCTTCTCCCTTCTGTTAGAAAATCTGAAATTTGATTTGACGGCTCTCTCTGCTAGTGCTATACTTGACAACTGATCGTATTGAGAGTCAGAATTCTTCCCCAGCGCCGGAAACCGCCCACGCGTACCGGCCGCGCAGAGTGCTGACACAAACCACAAGGAGCACGGATATTAGTAAAGATAACACCCGAGTCAACAGAGACATTCGCGCCCGCGATGTCCGCGTCATTGATGACGCCGGAGAACAGCTAGGCATTATGTCAACCCGCGATGCCCTGGCCATTGCGCTTGAGAGGGAGTTGGATCTGGTAGAGGTAGCGCCCAATGCCACTCCGCCGGTCTGCCGGTTGATGGATTATGGCAAATTTCTCTACGAAAAGCAGAAACGCGAACGGGAATCGCGCAAGGCGCAGAAGCAGATCGAGATCAAAGAGGTACGCCTGCGCCCCAAGACCGGTGAGCACGACATTCAGGTCGTTCTCACAAAGTCGCGCAAATTTCTGGCCGAAGGCAACAAAGTCAAGGTGACTATTCGCTTCCGCGGGCGGGAGATCGTACACCGCGAGGTGGCCTTTACGCTGATGCAGCGCGTCGCCAAAGATTTGGCCCCTTCCTCAATTGTGGAGACACAGCCTGCCTTTGAGGGGCGGGCCATGTTTATGATGCTGGCCCCTGGCTCCAGCGTGACCCAGGAAGAAGCCGTGTAGACTTGACTCCCGTGAAAAAACCGAGTTTTTTGCAGAAATCGCCGTGATTCCTCGGCCTGACTCGCTCTCCAAAACTCGGTTTTCCCGTTTCATGCAGAGTCAAAATGGACAAAGACCCGGTCATCGGGTAAAATTTTGTGTTGAACAAACGGGCGTTCGCCCGTTTTGTCTTGTTTGCCTGCCGAATGGAATGAATTGGAGTCCAGAAATGCCTAAGATGAAGTCGCACAAGGGGACACAGAAGCGTCTGAAGTTGACCAAGACCGGCAAAGTGATGCGTATGAAACAGGGAGGCAGCCATCTGCGCCGTCGCAAGCGGCGGACGGATAATTACAGCCACCTGATTTCCAGCGAGAACAAAAAGATGGTCAGTCTGGTCAAATTGGGTGTGGGCGGCTAAGTCCAGGCCAATTTTCACTCTTTCTGTGGTTTGTCGAATATCTACTATCCAATACCCAATACGTGAACGGCCCCGCAAGTGGTTAGGGGTTCGCCCCTGGCCCGCCCTCACGGAAGGAGAAATCAATGCCACGGTCATCACCGCGGGCCGCTGCTCGTGAGCGGCACAAGAAAGTTTTGAAGTTTACCAAAGGGCAGTATGGCTCTCGCTCGAAGCTCTTTCGGCGCGCCAATGAAGCGATGATGAAGTCCCTCTTCTATGCGTTTCGCGACCGGCGCAACCGCAAGCGGGATTTCCGCCGCCTCTGGATCACCCGCATTAACGCTGCGGCCCGGCTCAACGGCCTGACCTACAGCAAGCTGGTACACGGCCTGAAGCTGGCCAATGTCCAGGTGGACCGTAAAGTGCTGGCCGACATCGCGGCCAGGGACGTGGTCACCTTTGGCAAAATCGCCGAGCTGGCCAAGTCCCAACTCAGCCCAGCCTAGTTCGGCGCGCTCGACCTTCGACCTTACACAAGAACATTCGGCAGGCAACGGCAGAGGCTTCGGTCTCTGCCGTTGTATTTCTAAAGTCCAGAGTCCGCCGTCCGCCGTCCGCCGTCCGCTGTCGGCCGTCCGCTGTCCGCTGTCCGCTGTCCGCCGTCCGCCGTCCTTATTATGCAAGAAATCACCAGCCCCAACAATCCACGCATCAAACTGGCCCGCAAACTCCAGCGCAGACGGGCGCGGGAGCAGAGCGGTCTTTGCCTTCTGGAAGGGCTGCGGCTGGTGGCGGACGCTCTCGCCGCCGGCGCGAGCTTTGACGCGGCGTTTGTGGCGCGGCGGTTGGCGGAACAGGCGGAACAGAACCCACTGCTGGCGGCGTTGGAGAAGGCAGGCGTCCCGTTGCTGGTCGTGGACGAGGCGCTGCTGGCCGAGATCAGCGATACGGTGACGGCCCAGGGCATCATCGCCCTGGCCCATCTGCCCGCGCCGGCCATCCCCGACAACCCCTGGCTGGTGCTGGTCTTGGACGGGGTGGGCGATCCAGGCAACGCGGGCACGCTTCTGCGCAGCGCAGCCGCGGCCGGTGTGGAATTGGTCATTTTTGGGCCGGAAACGGTGGACGCCTTCAGCCCCAAAGTGTTGCGGGCGGGGATGGGGGCGCATTTTCGCACGGCTGCGCAAAGCTGTGAGACGTGGGCGGCGGTGGCGGCCTCTTTGGGCGAGGGCCGCTCTTTGTATGTGGCGGATGCCCAGGCCGCGATAGCCTACGACACGCTGGATTGGCGGCAGCCGGCTGCGCTGATTATCGGCGGCGAAGCGCACGGGCCAAGCCAGATGGCGCGCAGCGTAGCCACCCCTATCGCCATTCCTATGCAGGGGGCCAGCGAATCGCTCAACGCGGCGGTGGCAGGATCGGTGATTCTTTTTGAGGCGGCCCGCCAGCGACGGATCGGGTAAGCCACTTTGACAATCCCACCCAGCGCCCGTACACTGAATGCAATGGGAAAAGAACCACAAAGGCACAAAGACACAAAGAAGAAAGGGAAATTTTTGCTTCTTCCTTTGTGTCTTCGTGGCTTTGTGGTTATCGAAATTGCCGGGAGGTTGCCGTATGGCTGAATGGAGTCTGTTGTGGTATGTGGGCGCGGGCTTTCTGTTGGGCTGGGTGCTATCCACGCTGACCGAATGGCTCTGGTCGCGCGGTCGCCGCGCGGGAGCAGAAGCCGGCGGGCGCGCGCCGGAGACACTGGCGCGCCGTAGTCGGCAGCCAGCCGCCGACCCGACCCGCATCGATCCGCCGGCCGTGACCGCTCCCACATCTGGGCAACAGGGCAGCGCATCCAGCAACAACCGCCCGGACCCGCTCACGGATATTCGGGGTATTGGCGATGTCTACGAGCGGCGGCTCTACGAGGCGGGCATCTTCACCTGGCACGAATTGTCTCTGGTGGACGGCGATACCCTGCGTGCTATTACCAAAGCCTTGCCCACCAGCAATCCCGCGGACTGGATCGAACAGGCGCGCCATCTGGCCGCGCAAAATGGACGCAGCGGGGCCACCTACACCGGCCCTCTCCCCGACGATCTGACCCGCATCCGGGGCATCGATCAGGTCTTTGAACAGGAATTGGTGCGGGCCGGGATTGTGACCTTTCGCCAGTTGGCCCAGACCACCGCGCCCGAATTGGCCGCTATCATCCCCGCCCACCGGCTGGATGACGCTATTGATTTTGCCGCGTGGATTGCCGAGGCGCGTGAGCTATAGTTGTTGGTAGGGGCGCTTGCTTGCTGCG
>CAMDEX010000035.1 GCA_945897075.1 Litorilinea aerophila | reverse complement strand
GCGGTGGGCGATTTTCTCAAGGATTTTATTGAACTCCAACCAAACTTTCAAGAAAGAGGGTGACTCAGGATGCATACCTTAACCTATGGCAAGTTGCGCGGCTTGCAGCAGCTTGCCAACGAGTCGGGTATTTTTACCATTACAGCCCTGGATCATCGGGGTTCCTTTGAGCATATGCTCCGCCAAACCCTGGGGGTTGAATCTCCGTCATGGGAGGCGGTTGTGACCGAGAAGGAGCGCCTGGCCCGCGCCCTGGCCCCCCACTCCAGCGCCATCCTGCTAGACCCCATTTATGGAGCGGGGCCGCTGTTGGCCCGCGGCGCTGTGCCCGGTACGGTGGGGGTGTTGATCGCCTGTGAACAGTCGGGCTACGAGAGTGTCAATGAGGGCCGGGTCACTATTCTTCAGCCCAATTGGAGTGTGGCGGCTATCAAGCGAATGGGTGCCGCCGCGGTCAAACTCCTGCTGCCTTATCATCCCGAAGCGCCTACGGCGGAACGGCAAGAAGCAATTGTCCGCCAGGTGGCTGCGGAGTGTTGCACGCACGACATTGCGTTTCTGCTTGAACCGATGAGTTACCCGTTGGTGAAGGGGCAGAAAAAGAGTGACCCTGCATTCGCCGTGCGTCTGCCGGAAATAGTGATTGAAACGGCGCGGCGGCTGGTTCCGCTGGGGGTGGATGTGCTTAAAGCCGAGTTTCCCACTGATCCAAGCTATCATCGGGATGAGAAACAGATACGGGCGGTCTGCCGCCAGTTGACTGAAGTGGCCGGTGTGCCGTGGGTGCTTTTGAGCGCTGGAGTGGACTTTGCCACCTTCCAGCGTCAGGTTGAGATTGGCTGCGAAGAGGGCGCGAGTGGCTTTCTGGCGGGCCGGGCAATCTGGCAGGAAGCCATGGCTTTCACCGATACGGCGGCGCGTGATCACTTCCTCAGGACGATTGCGGTCAGCCGTCTGCGTATTCTGGTTAACATCGCCAACTATCGCGCTACTCCATGGACGGAACGTATGCCTGCTGCCAGTCTGCCCCAGGCAGCAGAGGGTTGGCATGCGACTTATCCGAAGGCGGGATAATTGATGAAACTACAGCTTGCGATAGACTTGTTGGATGTTAAAGCAGTAAAAACACTCTTGGAAGAAGTAATTGATCTGATTGACATTGTAGAAATCGGCACCCCCCTCATCCTTCAGGAAGGAATGAAGATTGTAACGGAGATAAAAAGGAATTATCCAACCGTTACGCTATTAGCCGACCTGAAAATTGTGGATGCCGGCGCAATTGAGGCTCAAATCGGCTTTGATGCCGGCGCAGATATCATTACGGTACTCGGTCTGGCCCACGATGTGACCATCCAGGGTGCGATCAACCAGGCCCGTACACACGGGAAACAGATCATGGCAGACTTGATTGCGGTCAGTGGCGTACAGAAACGGGCGCGTGAGCTAGAGGGGCTTGGCGTTGATTGTCTATGTGTGCATACCGCGTTTGATGTGCAGAGCCACGCACAGGGTCCCTTGGCGGACCTGCTAGAAATCAAAAGCGTCTGTCAACGCGCCAAAATCGCTGTGGCTGGGGGCATTACACCGATCACGCTCGCCAACATCGTTACCCATCACCCGGACGTCGTCATCGTCGGTGGCTTCATCACCGGTCAAGCGGACAAAAGAAAGGCTGCCCTTGAAATAAGACAACTGTTGGACTCCCCACTGACTTTGCCACAGGCGGTGGGGAGATAAAACTGCGCTTCCGAAGGGTTAGTTACAAGAAGTGCCAAGCCGCCCTTACTCACGAAAATCCTAACCGACCCTGACCGGATAATCATAGTGTCGCCGGGCCAAACCAGGCAGGTTGGTTCTGAGGCAGTTGGCGCAGCTTAGCTTGGCATGACTCAAGGAGAGCGTTACGGAGGAATATACTGGCGTTCAAGTGCTAAGATTCTGCCTCTTCACTTATTCCACCGTCGTTACCAAGACCGGCTCCACCGTGACGCCACAGGCGGCATCCTGATAAGGCGTTTCGTAAAGGGCACGCGTCGCATCGTCGACCGTTTCGACAAAGAAGATGAGTGTGATGACGGCTAGCTTCAATTGGCGCGCATAGCGGGCAGCTTGTTGCAAAGCGGCCCGATATTCAAAATCGTCGTCGAAACTCTTTAACTCTACCCCGTAGGTTTGCTCCTGAAAGTAGAGAATCAAATCAATCTGTCCATTGCCGGTTGGAAATTCAGGATAGACGCGACCGCCCTTTTTTTGGAGAAAGCGCGATAGCCACATGAAGAGATTGAAATGGTAGACCGCCTCGTATAAACGCAGATCGGTGCGGCGCGGTGCTTCTTTGAAAAGCCAGGTGTGATTCTTCTGCACATACTGTTCGTAGAGGCGCAAGAGGTTTTTGATATGGAGCCCCGTCGGCGTCAGGATGTGATCCAGTTTGGTAAAGGCTGGGTAAAGTTCGCCCCTGTCATGGAAAATGTCGCGGGCAAAGCGATTGAAGAGACGCTTTTGGATAAAGGGGCATGGAAACTTTACATAAAACTCAGCCTCACCGATCTTTTCCTCATCAATTACGCCATTCATATAGAGAAAATTGATACTGGGGTCGTCATAGTTGAACACCACCTTCTCGTCGGTCTGAAAGAGGTCAATCAGAAAGTCTCTGTGTGGTTGCTCGTTGGCTTTGCTGATGAGGTTGATGATGTTGGCATTCGGCAATAGACTGCTGGCAGTAGCCTCCACGGCTTCAAAATCACGCAGTGTGATCGTCGGGTTGTGTTTGTTGTATGTTTCGGTCAACAACTCGCCAAACCATGAAGTCAACCCCGGCTGGCCGCGCAACTCGCTATAGATGCGCTCGATCACGGCTGGCTCCACGCTTTGGCCGCTCTCGCGTTCATACCAATGGTACATTTCTGCCACTTCGTCAGCCGTGAGGTTGGGGATTTGCAAACTGCGTTGCACATTAAAGGGTGAGCCACGTGGGTTGTCCAGCCCCAACACACTGCGCACGCCAATCAGCGCCATGCTGTGGAGCAGATACTCTTTCTCGGCGCTGGTTTTATCAGATTGTTCACGGCGCGTGTTATAGATGTTGCGAAAGACGCTGACCAGTCCGCTAATGGCCTGTGGCACCAATGCATCGAACTCATCCAGTATTAAAATCAACGGCTTTTGCAAGACATCGCGTTTGAAGACCGTGTAAAAATCGTCGAGTTGTTGAATTTCGATGGCCGGCAAAGCCAACTTTTCGCCAATTTCGCGGGCAATGACCTGCGCAATCCGCACCACATCCGGTGTCATCTTGAGATGTTCCAAGTTGATTTTCAGCACATCAAAGCCGGCATAGCGCGGATCACGGCGCAACTGCCACAGCGCCTGTTGCAGGAGCCAGCTTTTACCCCGTTGGCGCGGTGCCCAAACGGTGATGTAATGGCCGCCTTCCGCCGGGGTCTCCCCAATTAGATGCGTGACAGCCTGGTCAACCAATGTCTGACGCGGGACATAATAATGTATTTTGGTATTGATCGGCCCATATGACGAAAATTTCCGCATTCCCACCTCGTTTCACTTGCCAACTTCCTACCTTTGGTTACGCCCTATTATACCATAGCGTTGAACCCGATAACGACTAGACTACCACCTAGGAAGCGGCTGCCTTGTCTCTCCCAGGCACCAACCAACGCGTCGGCTGATCGGGTCAACCGGCAAAATCCCAACCCACTTTGACCGGATAGTAGTCTCTGTGCAGCCCATCGCAACCCACCGCCCAGGCGTAGATCAGTTCATTCTCCTGGATCGCCGCCCGCGCCCCAGGGTTGACTTCCGCTACCCAGCAGGCCAGCGCAGGATCATAAGCGAGCGCAATCATGCCCATCCAGGGGAAGCCAAAGTGGGTGTAGATCACCTGTTGGAGATCAGACGGCGGATGATCCACATGCACCCGCAGTTGTGTTGGCTGGGTAAGCGTGACGTTGCCGATGACATAGGCAAGTGATCGCCAGTTAGGGATTGATTAGTTGGTGCATTGATTCTTCGTATCTACGCCGTCAGGACGCGGATTCCCTTGAGAGTAAAGTCATTACGCAGCTCCGGTGCGATTTCTGAATCGGTGATCAGGGTATTCACAACTGTGATCGACGCCACGAAAGCCACCGAAGCACGCCCGCATTTTGTATGATCGGCAACAATGATGACCTCTTTGCCGGCGGCCAGAATGGCGCGCGCCGTCGTGGTCTCTGGCACATAATCGTTGGTCAAACCCTCGTCGGGGTCCAGCGCACGAATACCCATGATCACCTTGTCCGGTCGCAGTTCGGCCAGCGATTGGATTGTAATGTGGCCGATAAAGGACAATTCGCCCGGGCGAAAGACGCCACCCAGCCCAATCAAATTAATGCCCGGTTTATCACTCAGCTCTGTCATCACAGGCAAGGAGTTGGTGATAATGGTCAAGTTCTCATGACCATTAAGGTGGCGCGCCACCTCCAGCACCGTGGTGCCGCTGCCCAGAAAGACTGTTTCGCGGTTGCCGACCAGGGTTGCCGCCAACTGGCCAATGCGCGCTTTCAGTTCGGCCTGTTCGGTTGAGCGTTGGGCGACCGGCGGTTCCGGCGGCGCCTTGTGAACAGCGATGGCGGCGCCATGCACACGGCGGATTACACCAAGCTCGACCAACGCATCCAGATCGCGCCGCGCCGTGGCTTCACTGATCGAAAAATGGGAACAGATTTGGGCAATGCTCAGGCGATGTTGTTGTTCGATCAACACACGCAGTTGTTCTTGTCGTTCATAGTTAGAAAGGATTGCTGTCATTATAATTTACCAAATCATCAAAAATCAATAACAATCAAATTCAATCATCATCAGATTATAACAAGAGGCAATCAGCTTACCCCATACCAAAATTAGCTTACCGATTGGCAACCATTATTTGTTCCCACTTCACCGCTTCTACGCAAACGTTTTACCTCTGCGCTTCTCCTGTCGATCAATTTTGTTTACATAGTTACACAAGCGTTATTTTTCCCATACATCATACCATATCTATTTAGAAAATCAGGAAATATGGGATTTGACAAGGATAAAACGACATGATACATTGTGATTGAGCGTGATTGATTTAGATTGATTCTCTTGCTTCTGCCTTATACTCCGTCAAAAACAGAATTGCCAGGGTGTACATGCGCACCTGAATTTTCTGTGTGTATTACGTTGTTACAGCGCAAGCGGCGTTCCTGCCGGAACACCGACAGCGGCTTCGTTTGCGGCTTTTTGTTCATCGTTCATTGTATCCAAGCAAAGAAAGAAGGAGAGCCATGTCAAACCAAATCGGGAAAGCACAACAGTTGTCGCGGCGTTCGTTCCTAACGGTTGCCGCCTTGGGGGTAGGCGGTACGCTGTTGGCGGCTTGTGTGCCGCCGGCCCCACCAGTACAACCAGCCACCGGCGGGGCACAAGCACCGGCGGCTGAGAATGCGCCCATTATCTACTGGTCGATGTTCGGTTTGCAGGAAGCAGAACAAGCCCAAAAGCAGGTAGAGCGCTTCAATGAAGAGACTGGCAAGAATGCGATTTTCATGTCGATCGGCTGGGGCAATGTTGAGCAGAAGGCCCAGGTCGCCATCGAAGGCGGCAATCCGCCGGATATGGTCACGCTCTGGTCGCAACCCTATACCTGGGGGCCGCGTGGGCTGCTGCTCCCCCTGGAGGACTATGCTGAGCGTGATGGGTTTGATGGTAAGGGCTGGTCGAAACCGGCATGGGATGCGCTCTGGTCTGAAGGGCATCTATGGGGAACAGCCCACACCCTTAATGTCTTTGCTTTACACGCCAACCAAACCCTTTATGAAGAAGCCGGCTTCAGCGTGGATAGCCCACCCAAGGACTTTGCCGAACTGGATGTAATGGCGGAGAAGTTGACCACCTATGACGACGGTGGCAACCTGACCCGTCTCGGCTTTCTGCCCTGGCTCAACACCGGCAGCCTTTGGCATTGGGGTTGGGC
Source organism: Litorilinea aerophila (assembly GCA_945897075.1). Classification (GTDB taxonomy): domain Bacteria; phylum Chloroflexota; class Anaerolineae; order Caldilineales; family Caldilineaceae; genus JACQGT01. The sequence continues at coordinate 27,994 of CAMDEX010000035.1, read as the reverse complement.
CAATGGCGCCAGCTTCTATGATGAAGTCGCGGACGTCATCACGGCTGGCAGCGACGAAAAGCTGCTCCAAGCCTTGGAGTGGATGGCTTCCTACGCCCAGAAGTATGATATTGAGAAGATCGACCGCTATGTGTCGGGCTTTGGCAAAGTGAGTGCATTGACTGCAGATCCCTGGTATGTGGATAAGATTGGCATGCAAATGGATGGCAGTTGGAAACGGAGTTGGATTCCTCGTTACGCCCCAGAGCTAAAATACACCGTGATCAAATCGCCCTATGGACCCGGCGGCACAGAACCGACCAGCCTTGTCGAAATCGGAGCGATGTTTTGTGTCCCCAAAGGTGCTAACAATCCCGAAGGTGGCTGGCAACTGGCGAAATTCATGGCTGAGAAGCAACAGCAAATCGAGTTTGGTAATCAGGTAGGCGATATTCCGCCACTGAATGAAGCCGCCCGCGACCCCGAATTTCTCAACAGCTTGCCCTTCAATGAACTGTTCGTTGAATTGACCGAATCGACAGGGGGTCGAGCATGGCCACGCATCCCGGTTCTCGAATTGTACAAGACCGAGATGAACCGGCTACAAGATGAGGTTTTGCATGGCAAAGTGGCACCCGACCAAGGGCTGGCCGAGCTGAACGCCAAGGTGCAGAAAGAGTTGGATGAATTCCGCAAACAAGTAAAGTAGCCACGACACCTATACTCAGTAGATCACGAAAGTGGAGCCCGCATTCTCTACTGCGGATAGCGTTCGGCAGTAGGGAATGTCTCACTTCGCGAGCTTCGTGATCTACTGATACTGGCGGTTGTCATTTAGTAATTCATGTTAAACAGGATACGTAGGGGCATGGAATCGCATGCGCTTGATTCATTCGAGAATGGTGGTGTGCTTATGCTTGCCGGGATGTCGGCGTTATCTGCTGCAACAGAGAATGTTCAGAAGGTCGCGGTCAACACCATTGCCGAAATCATTGTCGTCTCTGACAAGAGCTATCCAAACCCGTTTCTCGATGTGACGTTGGACGCGGTCGTGATCGCGGCGGACGGAGAAAAGCTGCGCGTGCCAGCGTTCTGGGCAGGAGAGAACCGCTGGGCATTCCGCTTCGCTTCCAACAAGGTGGGGCTGTTCACGTGGACGCTCGACTGTTCGGATACGAACAACTCGAAACTACACGGTAGGGCAGGAACGATCAAAGTGGTTGCGTATGGCGGGCAGAACGATCTCTATCGGCACGGTCCGATTCGGGTAGCCAAGGGTGGTCGGCACTTTGAGCACGCTGACGGCACGCCCTTCTTCTGGTTGGCGGACACCTGGTGGAAATGTCTGTGCAAACGGATGACCTGGGAAGGTTTTCAGGAACTGACCGTGGACCGCGTGGTCAAGGGCTTCACGGTGGTCCAGATCGTTTGCGGACCATATCCCGATGAGAGGTTCTTGGATCCACGACTTGCGAACGAGGGCGGCATGCCCTACGAGACACGCGACTTCACTGTCATCAACCCGAAGTACTTTGACTTCGCAGACCGCCGCATCAGCCACCTGATCGATGCCGGAATCTCTCCCGCCATTGTCGGCGCATGGGGGCGGAGCGACTGCAACAGCATGGAGGCGATCGGCGTCGAAGGACTGAAGCGTCACTGGCGATACCTGGTAGCACGCTACGGTGCCTATCCGGTGTTCTGGATCCTGGCCGGTGAGATCCCTGACAACACGAAATGGGGCGAGGGTCAATGGGCCGAGGTGGCGAACTATCTTCGCAATATCGATCCCTACCACCGGTTATTGACCTGTCACACGGGCCAGGGGCGTCGCGGCAACGCTGTCGATGTCAATGTGATTGACTTCGACATGGTAGGCGGCAATCACGACGAGAAAGTTGCGGTGCAGCCGGCAACACTCGCCATTTTGACCGAGGCCTACTCTAGGAATCCTGCCATGCCGGTTCTGGTGGGTGAGACCTGCTATGAGGGGCATATGCAGCAGGGTTTCGGGGACACCCAACGTCACATCTTCTGGATGAATGTGCTTAGCGGTGCCGCCGGCCACACCTATGGTGCAGCCGGGATTTGGCATGTCGGTGTAGAAGACGATCCCGGTCATACTGGCGCATGGGGCAGCCAGTATGACTGGACAACATGGACCGAAGGCATGAACTATTCGGGCGCCACCCAACTTGGCATCGCCAGGAAACTGCTGGAGCGGTATCCGTGGTGGCGGTTTGAGCCGCACCCGGAGTGGGCACCCGGCTGCCTGGCGGCGGGAATTCCAGGTGAGGTGTGCTTTGTCTATCTGCCGCGCCGCGATATTTACACCTGGGATGGTCCAGAGATTCGGGGTCTTGATCCTGATCTGGAGTGGCACGTGTACTATTTTGACCCGGCTACTGGGCGGAAGTTCGACCAAGGAACAACGAAGGCTGTAGCGAAAGACAAATCAGATCCTGGCGTCCTCTTCAAGAAGAATGTTCCCTCCCCGCAGGACTGGGTGCTGGTCTTGGAGCGCGCAAAGTGATGAAGTCTGTTCTATCTAATGGGCACATGATTTAGACATCGCACAATCAATTGTGTGATGTTTAAGTGACTTGTCTATAAGTTTTTTAACCAATTGATGTATCTTCTCAATAAGTAGCGGTGACGATACAAGGTGACAGTCACCTTTTGCCCCAAAATACTGAGAAGATACCAATTGATGATTACCTGATGGGTGAGCAGTTGCATCGATGATCTCGCTCACCCGCCAGACCCCAGGAGATGCCAACCATGACACTTGGCTTGAGCCGCCAGGAGCGACGGCGGTTACGCGTAGGGCTCTTATTCGCCCTGCCGTGGATCGTCGGTTTTCTTGGTTTCACGGTCTATCCGGTGATTGCGTCCTTCTATTACAGCTTGAATGTCTACACCACCTTTGGTGAACCCATGCGCTGGGTTGGGTTCGCCAACTATCTGGATCTATTCCAAGACGAACTCTTCTGGGTTTCTCTTTACAATACCCTGTATTACGTACTCTTTGGCATCTCTTACCACGTCGCACTGGCGCTGTTGTTGGCCTTCCTGCTCAATCAGAAATTGCGCGGCATCTCCCTCTATCGCACGATCTACTATCTGCCCACGATTGTGCCGGTGGTGGCCACATCGGTACTTTGGATGTGGGTCTTCAACCCGGAATTTGGTCTGATCAATGCCACCCTGGGCCAATTGGGCATGCGCGGTCCCGGTTGGCTGACCGACCCGGCGCTCTCCAAGCCCTCGCTGATACTGATGGGTTCGTGGACGATTGGCGGCACGTTGATGATCTTTCTGGCCGGGCTGCAAGATGTCCCGCAGCAACTCTATGAGGCGGCCATGATTGACGGCGCCGGCACCCTGCAACAGGCGCGCCATGTCACCCTGCCCATGCTATCCCCAGTCATCTTCTACAATGTGATCTTGGGCGTGATCGTGGGCTTCCAGGTCTTTACCCAATCCTTCATCATGACCAATGGCGGGCCGCTGGACACGACGCTCTTCTACGCCTTGTACCTCTACCGCAATGCCTTTCAATATTTCAAGATGCCCTACGCTTCGGCGATGGCTTGGATTCTCTTTTTGCTTGTTATGGCAACGACGCTCGTAATCTTCCGCAGTTCAGCCCGTTTTGTCTACTATGAAGGCGAGGGGCGCTAACAACATGAAGAGCGTAGAGCAAATAGCCGCGCCGCCGGCAAATAAGCAACCGCCTTTGACACAGGCGCTAAAGCAAGGTTCCTGGTCGCAGCAACAAGCAATCGGGCGGGCGATCAGCCATCTCATTCTCTTTACGGCGGGCATCCTCTATTTTCTGCCCTTCTTCTGGCTGATTTCCACTTCGCTGAAGGAATTAGACCAGATCTTCACCTTCCCGCCCATCTGGATCCCCGACCCAATCCGCTGGCAAAACTATCCAGAAGCACTTACTTACTTCCCGTTTTTGCAGCAACTGGGCAATACCTTGAAGATCGCCATCTCCGCGGTGGGGTTGACGGTGCTATCGAGTACCCTGGTTGCCTATAGCTTCTCACGGCTACGCTGGTACGGTCGCGATCTGCTCTTCTTTCTCATGTTGTCCACGTTGATGCTGCCTTATCAGGTGACGATGATCCCGCTTTTTATCATCTTCCGGCAATTAGGCTGGGTCAACACGCTCTTGCCGTTGATCGTTCCCCATGCGTTTGGGGTGCCTTTCTTTATCTTTCTCCTGCGCCAGTTTTTCCTGAGCCTGCCGAAGGAGCTGGACGATGCCGCCACCATTGACGGCTGTTCAGAACTGGGCGTTCTGTGGCGCATTATCCTGCCCCTCTCCAAACCGGCACTGGCAACGGTCGCGCTCTTTCAATTCTTGGGGAGTTGGAACGACTTTTTAGGGCCATTGATCTATCTGAACGATCCAAGCAAATATACGTTGTCTTTGGGCATTCAGGTCTTTGTCAGCACCGTCGGTGTTCAATGGGGATGGATGATGGCAGTCACCACCGTCCTTACTGTGCCGGTTGTGATCCTCTTCTTCTTTACGCAACGCACCTTCATCCAAGGGATTGCGCTCACCGGGATCAAGGGCTGATCAGGATGTTATTTTCGAATTTTAGACAAGGAACTTCCCATGCAAAATCCGATCTTTACCATTGACGCACCCACCGCCGCCGACCTGACCGCCTTTTACCAGGATGGCTATGTGGCTTTCCCTGGCGTTTTTACCGCCGAAGGCATTGAGGGGCTGATGGCCGAGTGCGTCAGCCACCCGCAAATCGTCGATTTTATCGGCAAAAGCGACGACGGGCGCAGCGCGCTGCCGCAGCCCTACCAACTGCTGATTCGCGACTGGAACAACAAGGGCTTCTGGTCCGATCAACTCTTTGACGCACCGTTGGTCAAGGCGCTGCTGCAAGCCGTCATCAACGACAAGTATCACTTTTGTCATTCGACCCTGCATGTATCGCTGCGCGGCACGCCTGCCCTCCATTTTCATCAAGACCACCATCACTGGAAGCACGAGAACCCGATCAACCTGGCCGAAAGAGAGCGCTGGTATATTCAGATGCTCTACTATCCCAACGGCTTTACGCGCGGTGATCGTAACTTATCGGTGATCCCCGGCAGCCATCGTGTCTCGCCCACGCCCGATGTCACGGTTGAGAAGCTGTTGGCCGGCGAGTATGATGACGTAGCGGGTCGGCCACTCAAGGCGGAAGCGTTGGAACTGCCGCCGGGCAGCATGATCTTTTTAAATGCGCGCACCTTTCACGCCGTTGCGTCCAAACCGTTCGATTCGCCGCAGCCCTATCGCATCTTCTTGAATTACATCTTCAAGGAAGCTGGACCACCCCATCGCTGGAGCCAGTCCATCCCGTCGGAATGGCTAGCGAACGCCAATCCCCACCGGAAAATGCTCTTCCAACGTGAGCCATACACCCCTGGCTGTTGGGTGCAAACCACTCAGTAAAAAATCAGTAGACCGCAACAGATGCTCCCCGTCGGTCCGTGACCGGCGGGGAGCATTGCGGTCTACTGAAAATAGGATACAGCGCGCACGGAGCAATCGAAAATTTATTCATTACTACGCCGAGCTTCCAGCCTGCATTCCCACGCTGAGCGTGGGAACGAGCAACGAGCATGACGAGCAAAAAAGGAAAAATTTCGCATGAGTACTCAAGACAAACGCCTGCGCATTGGCACCCACTATGAATACCCCTTTGGCGGTATGGCAACCCGTGTCGAATGGTTGCCGCAAGGCCCGGACGATTGGCGGCGCGATCTGGCGATGATCAAGGAGACCGGCTTTGACTCGATCCGCATTCGCATTGGCTTTGATAGCACCTTGGATGAAGTAGCCCAGTTGTTGGACATCTGCCAGGAGCTTGACATTGCTGTCCTCTTTGGCTTTGCGACCTTTTACGTAAGCGACCGCTTTCTGGCTGAATATCCCGACGCCAAAGTGGTGGATCGCCAGGGACAAGCCTATCCGCTCCATCAATATGACTACCGCTGGCAGCGCGCCTGTATCAGCCACCCCGTCTACCGGCAACAGCGTGATCAGTTGGTGCGCGACTGTGTCACCCGTTTTGGCGACCACCCGACCGTCTTTGCCTGGGATATTCACAACGAGCCAAGCGTCGGCCCCGGTGATCATCCCTGTTACAACCCGCACACCCTCGCCAAATACTGCCAGGATTTAGCCGATCGTTTCGGCTCAATTGCTGCTATGAACCAGCAGTTGGGCACCGATTTTGCCGATTTTGCCACCGTCGATCCACCGCGCAGCGCCGACCCGCAGCCGACCAGTTTCTGGCGCGATTGGCGCGAGTTCACGGTGCGCACGCTCAATGAATTCTTGTTGGGCGGCATCCAGCTAATCAAGCAACAGCTGCCCGACGTGGCGGCTAGCTTCAACTATACAACACCGTTTCATCTGGAACACAACGGCCAGGATTGGTGGGTTGCCAACCAAGTCGATTATGCCTCGCACAGCAACTATCCAAGCAAGGCCCCGGAGCAGGCGGCGACTACCGGCGTGCGCATCGAGTTGCTCAAAGCGCTGGCCGGCGGCAAAGAGGTCTGGGTGACTGAGTTCCAGGGTGGACCCTTCTGGGATTATCTACTCTGGACAGGCAAGCATATTGAGGCTGAGGTCAATAAAATTTTCAGCCACGGCTGCCGGGCGCTTTATTTCTATCGCTGGGAACCGTTGATGGTCGGGCCCGAACCCTGGATCAACGGCATGGTGGACGCTGACACCTATGACACTGAACGCCGCCTGGCCACTAAGCGGGTGATCGCCAATCTGCGCCCCTATGAAGGGATCATCGCCACGGGACAAACCGTCAAGCCACGCGTGGGGATTTACCTGACACGCGAAATGGTCTGGGCGGCGAATGCCCGCCACGCGCCGTTGCCGGAAACGGTCAACGGCCTCTATGCGCTCTTGCTGGATTTGGGCTATGCGGTCGATTTTGTCACGCAGCCCTTCAGCGCCGCCTGTGATCTGGCGGTCGTCGTCATCCCGTTTATGCTGGCCGTCTCTGCCGCCGAACGCCAAGCCCTGCAAAGCTATATGGAACGGGGTGGGCGGGTGATTGCCGAGCTGCCCATGACCAACCTGGCCGATTGCCAAAGCGTGGGCGAGTGGTTTGGTCTGCACTGCCAGGAGTGGATCCGCCCGATCTATTTTCTGGTCTCCGGTTGGAGCATGAATGACGCTCAGGGGCGTTTTGGTGGTTTTGCCTTTCATGATCGGGTCTTGGTCGAGCCGTCTACCGCTGAAGCCATCGCTACCTATCGCGACAACCAGTTCCCGGCGCTGCTTGCCACCGGCCCCGGCGGTCGTCTGCTGATCCCGACCTTTGCGCTCGGACGATCTTACTACTCTTCGTTCCATCGCGGCGTGCGCCGCTTACTGCGCGACTGGCTACTCGCCACCTTGCCGCCCGACATTGTGATCGAGGGGCCGCCGGATGAGTATCTCTCACTGGTTGAGGCGCGAGTCATCGAGAGCGAGCAAGGGAATTTGCTCTTTATCATCAACCGCTCCGGCTACGATTGGGACGTGACGGTGACGGCGCGCGGCTACCCCCCAATTACAGTGAAACTGCCGACTTATGGGGCAGTCCACCGCTTGATTGAAAAGCAATAGCTTAAAGGAATCTTTTACATGCTTGAGGGCAAACGCATCGTAGACTTGAGCCATGACATTTATCCCGGCCAGGAGGAGTATGGTCTGACGTTGGAATCGCGCTTTGTGGACGAGATATACCCGAACTACAAACGCCGTGCGGACATTTGGTATATCCTCCAGACAGTCAACATGTCGAGCCATATCGGCACGCACATCGAGTTTCCCCGCCACTTTGATGAGCATGGGATAGACGCGGCCACCTTTCCGCTGGAACGGCTGATTGGCCCGGCCTGTGTTCTGGACTTTCGCCACAAGGCGGACAACGAAGCGATTATGCTGGCTGATCTACAGGCGTACGACGATCTGATCGAGAAGGGGGATATTGTCTTTCTGCAAACGGGCCGCTTTATCAACCACAATCAACCGGCTGCCCACGGTCGCCCCTATCTAGCGCCGGAAGCGACGCGTTGGTTGGTTGAAGCGAAGGATATTCCTGTGCTAGGCATCGATGCCACCGGCATTGAGGTGAAAGGCACCGACTACCACCCGAACCATACGATTCTGCTCAAGGAGAGCAGGCGGGCCTTGGTCGAGGGTATTGGCGATATGAGCCGATTGCGCAGCAAACGCTTCTGGGTCTGGATCCTGCCGTTGAAGATGCACGGCTTGGACAGTTGCCCGATCCGCTTGCTGGCAATCGAGGATGAAAATTAACCACGAAGACGCAAAGCCCACGAAGCGTTTTCTGCTTTCTTCGTGAACTTCGTGCCTTCGTGGTAAGTATCTGTAACGCAAAGGGAGAAAATCGCATGACAACTACGTTAGGGGGATGCTCGATTACCCCGATTGACCCGATGCCGACCCCAGACAAACTTAAGACCATCTATCGGATGCTGGTGGCTTGCCGGGAATTCGAGGATCGGCTCTATAACCTCTTTCTCACCGAAAGCATGCCCGGCACCATGCACCAGTATACTGGCCAGGAGGCGGTGGCGGTGGGCATCTGCGCCGCCCTGCGCCCCGATGATTACATTACCAGCACCCACCGGGGTCACGGCCATGCGGTCGCCAAAGGGGTGCCGTTGCGCGGCATGATGGCTGAGATGTTTGCCAAGGATGGTGGTTGCTGCCGCGGCATGGGCGGTTCGATGCACATCACCGATCCCGACGTTGGCATGTTGGGGGCCACGGGCATCGTGGGCGGTGGCATCCCCATCGCGACGGGGGCGGCGCTTTCCGCGCAAATGCGCGGCTCCGACCAGGTGGCGGTCAGCTTTTTTGGCGAGGGGGCGATCAACATCGGTGGTTTTCATGAAAGTCTAAACCAGGCCGGTGTCTGGAAATTGCCCGTAATCTACGTCTGTGAGAACAACTTTTACGCATTCTCAGTGGCGGTCGAACGAGCATCGGCGATCACCAATTTAGCCGAGCGGGCGGCGGCTTACGGCTTCCCAGGGATTGCGGTGGATGGCAACGACGTGTTGGCTGTCTACGCCGCCGCACGCGAAGCGGTGGAACGGGCGCGCCGCCAGGAAGGCCCCACACTCATCGAATGTAAAACCTATCGGCAGCGCGGCCATTCCCGCTTCGAGAAGGCCAACTATCGTAGCGAGGAAGAAGTCAAGGCATGGATCGCCCGCGACCCGATCCCGCGCTTCCGTCAGTTCCTCATCGAGCAAGCGGTCTTGACCGAAGAGGAAGCCAAACAGATCCGCCAAGCGGTGTTGGCTGAACTGGTGGACGCTGTCAGCTTTGCGCGTCAAAGCCCAGAGCCGCCGCCTGACGCCGCCCTGCATTACATGTTTGCCACGGACCGGGATCCACACAGTCCTTAACCGGGTGCGTAGTATTCCGTCAATGAAGCCTTGACGAGTTCCCCCGTCCCATAGGGACGCCTGAGTTTAGGAGAATTTATGGCCTACACGACGATTGCGCAGGCATTGCGCGAGACCTTATACCAACAGATGGTGCGTGACGAGCGCGTCTTCGTTCTCGGCCAGGATGTCGGCATCTTCGGCGGCGCTTTTCGCGTCACCGAAGGCTTATACGAAAAGTTCGGCCCGGCACGGGTGCGCGACACCGCTATCTCCGAGATCGCCATCGCCGGTCTGGCGATGGGTGCGGCGCTGACGGGGCTGCGTCCGGTGGCCGAGTTCCAATTTGTCGATTTTATGACCAATGCCATGGATCAGATCTGTAACCACATGGCAAAATTTCGCTTGATGTCCGGCGGGCGGGTCACGGTGCCGGTGATCATGCGCGCACCCTTTGGGGCCACGGGCCGCGCGGCCCAGCATTCCCAAAGCTTGGAGGCCTGGTTCGCCCACACGCCGGGGCTGAAGGTGGTCATGCCGGCCACGCCCTATGACGCGCGCGGCTTGATGCGGGCGGCTTTTCAAGACCTCAACCCCGTGATCTTCCTGGAACATAAGATGCTGTATGGCGCGACCTCGCCAGGCGGCGCGGCAGCCAGCGCGGTGGGCGAGTTTGCCCAATCGATGACCCCCGCGCCCGAAGATGATTACGAAGTGCCGTTTGGTGTGGCGGATATCAAACGCGAAGGCAAAGACCTTACCATTGTGGCGACCTCGCTGATGGTACATCGCCTCCTCAAAATCGCCGAAGAATGGCAGAGCGCACACGGGATCAGCATCGAAGTGGTCGATCCGCGCACGATCTACCCGCTGGATATGGCGACCATCCACCGTTCAGTCGCCAAGACCCATCGCTGTTTGGTGGTGGCAGAGGAGAGCGGTTTTGCGGGCGTCTCGGCGGAGATCGCCGCCCAGATTAGTGAGGATTCCTTCGACAACCTGGATGCACCGGTGATGCGGGTCAACGCCCTGCACACCCCGCACCCCTTTAACTACACCTGTGAAGCCTTTGTCCTGCCCAACGAAGCCCGCATCAAGCAGGCCATTCAAACCATACTGATGTAAAGGGGGCCGTTATGGCGTTTGAAGTACGCATGCCATCCTTCGGTCTAACCGAGGGTGAGGCGATCATTATGCGCTGGCTGAAAGCCGTAGGCGACACAGTCCAGGCCGATGAGCCACTCTTTGAAACGGAAAATGAAAAGGCTACCCTGGAAGTGCCCGCGCCCCATGACGGCGTACTACTGCGTATCCTCGTTGCCGAAGGGCAGGCGGCCGCGCTGCAAGCACCTGTCGCCTGGATCGGTGCGCTGGGTGAACTGATTTCTGCCGGCCAACAAAGTAGCGTGGCCGCACTGCTGGTCGCTGACGAGCCGGTAGCCCCATCAACACCGCCCGATCTGGCAGCCGGCACAGCGGAGCGCATCAAGGCATCGCCCATCGCCCGGCGTATCGCCAGCGAAGAGGGGATCGACCTGCGCGCCGTTCAAGGCAGTGGGCCAAACGGTCGAATTGTAGAGGCGGATCTCCACGCAATCATGCAAGCGCGTGCGGTGGCAACAATCCCTGCGCTGCCCGCCACTGTCGCCGTCCCGCCCGAACCCGAAACAACTGTCGTCTCCCTTCCGCCCACAGTTGCCGCTATCGCCGCCAAACCCGGAACCACTGGCGAGTTGCTGCCATTAACTGCTGTGCGTCGCGTCACCGTCGAACGACTGACCGCCTCGGCACGCGCCACCGTTGCGGTGCCGCTCTTCATTGATGTCGATATGAGCGAGGCGCAGCGCTTGCGGGAAGCGACGCGGGCCGAATATACCCAACACTTTGGCACCGCTTGCTCCTACAACGCCCTCGTCCTGTGCGCCATTGCCAGAACCTTGCCCCACTTTCCCGCCCTCAACGGTCAATGGACGGAAAAAGGCGTGCGCGCCATCGACGACATCAACATCGGTCTGGCGATGCAGGTAGAAGAGGGTCTGCTCGTACCGGCCATCCAGCAGGCGGATCGGAAGCAGTTGATCGAGATTCAGGCCGAGATCGGCCAATTAATCGAATTGGCGCGCAGCAGACGGCTTACCCCGGCGCAGCTAACCAGCGGCACCTTCACTGTGACCAATCTCGGTAATGTGGGCATCGATGCCTTTGTGCCGATCATTAACCTGCCGCAGACCGCTATTCTGGGGGTTGGGCGCGTGGGGGATCGGGTGGTGGCGGTCCAGGGCCAGCCAAGCGTGCGCCCCCAGGCCACCCTTTGTCTGGTCTTTGACCACCGTGCCATCGACGGCGCGCCAGCAGCAGCCTGTCTGGCGCGGGTCAAACAACTGCTGGAAAATCCCTATTTGTTAATTTGAGAACCGCGTTTTGAAAAGGTGACGAGCATGATTGATCTAAGCAAGATAGCCGGGGTGAAGCTGTCGCTCACAGACGACGGGCAATTGCGCTTTGGCGAACCGATGAGTGACATAGTAGAGAGTGTACGCCAGGTGGACAGTCTGGCGGCAGTCTGGCGGGATCCGACTGTGCAGGGGCTGACCGACATCTACCGCGTCTATTGGAGCGCGCGCCGTGCTGCTGATCAGTCGATCTTTGAAAATAATGGGCTAGATCATGCCTATGTTGTCTTGCTTCCTGGGATTTACAATGGCGAGTATAACAAGACCCAGGGCCACTACCACCCACCCGTTCCCGGCACAAACGCCTCTACCCCTGAGCTATACAAGGTGCTGCATGGGCGTGGTCGTTTTTTGCTACAACATGCAGCGCCCCCCTTCGCCCATATTGACGATATTGTCCTGCTCGATGCCGGCCCCGGCGATGTGTTTCACGTTGCGCCCAACTACGGCCACTTGACCATCAATCCGGGCGATGAACCGCTGGTTTTTGAGGCATTTCTCTCGACCAACCTGACACCCGTCACCGAGCCGTATCGCGCCAGACGCGGGGGAACACACTATCTGATCCAGGAAGCCGGCGGCCCCGCGCTGATACGCAATGAGCGCTACGCTGATCTTCCCAGCCTACGCCAAATCAGCAGCGCCGATCTGAAGCCGTGGGAAGCGCACTGGGGCGATCTGCTCTACACCTGGTTTGTCCAACATGCCGAGGCGTTCCACTTCCTGGTCGATCCAACCCAGTTTGATCCGGCGTGGACCGTCTAGAGGGATGCGAGAGTCTGGCCGCAATCGGCTGGTCGTAGCGCTACTATTTGGCTCTCTTGGCGGAAGGAGAAAGCGCATGGATTCTATAGAAGAGAGCGGTGTTGCGATTGGCGTCGATATTGGCGGCACCAATCTGCGGGCGGCGGTGGTCGATCAAAGCGGGAAGATCCTGGCGTTCACGCGCACCAGGTCGCCAATCGCTGATCCGATGCAAGGTCACGATCTGCTGGTGCAAGCCATTCGCACAGTTGCGACACAAGCGAACGTGCAACTGAGCCAATTACAAGGTGTTGGTCTCGGCATCCCTGGCTGGCTGGATCGGCTCAGCGGACGCTTGGCATTCGCACCCAAAATGGCACACTGGCAGCAGATTTTTGACCTGGATCGGTTACAGCAAGAGTTGGCTCTACCCATTTATGTGGAGTCGGATCCCCATGTCGCCACCCTGGGTGAGTTATGGGTGGGTGCCGGGCGGGGTAGCCGTCACCTGATCATGATCACCTTGGGAACCGGCCTCGGCTGCGGTATCGTTGTCGATGGCAAGCTCTATGTTGGTCGGCACGGCATGGCTGGGGAATTTGGGCATATCATTGTCAACGACGATGGGGCGGTGCTCTGCGACTGTGGGCTGACCGGCTGCCTGGAAACGCAGGCTGCCGGCCCGGCCATTGCTCAGCAAGGGCGGGCGGCTGTTGAAAGTGGCACCGTCACGCTGATCGGCGACCTGGTTCAGGGACGCGCCGATTGCATAACCGCCGCCACTGTATTTTGCGCCGCCGAGCGTGGCGATCCGGTTGCGCAGTCCATTGTAAACCGGGCCGGGGAACTGATTGGCTTTGGTCTGGCGACGCTGGTCTCGCTGTGCGAACCGGAGAAGATTATCGTTGGTGGTGGCATGGCTGATGTTGGCGACTTGATCCTCAAGCCCATGCAACAAGCAATGGCGCGACGTTGTTACCTCATCGCCAGAGGCTATATTGCGGTCGAATTCGTGCGCGCCCAATTAGGGGATCATGCCGGCGTGATCGGCGCGGCGCGCTTGGCTTTTTCCCATGAATCCTGAAACCCTGATCCCCAGCGGCTATGTTGCCGACTCTGTTTGAAAACAATCGTTTTGAAACAGCTAAAAACGACTGTTTTCAATACACATAGCGCGCCAAATCGCGCAGGGCAATCACCGTGCAGCCGCGCTCGTGCAGGTATTGGAGATAGCTGGCAAAGACCGCCGGCTCCGTATGCACCCAGGGATGATCGAGATCGGGTACGCCATGAAAGGTCAGCACCGCGATTTTGCCGTCGTTGGCCTGTTCAACCGCCCAAACCAGATCGGCAAAGTCCCAGTTGGGGCCGGACGCACCGGTTGTTGGGACAAGCAGCGGCGGATGTCGTTGGGGATCGTAGGCCGGCCCGCGACTGCCCTCGCGATTGTAGGGGTAGTCCGGCATTGTGCCACAGCGGGCAAACTGAAAGCCGTGTTCGGCGATCACCTGCACCGCTTCTGGGCTGGTATGGTAGCCGGGATAACAGAAGGTGGTGGGGCGCGGGATGCCATGTTCGGCGCAACGCTGATCAATGTGATCCAGGTCGGCGCGCAATTCAGCCGCGGTCTGGGTCGCCACATTTTTGTGCTGGCGCGTATGGTTGCCAATTTCAAAGCCGAGGTCATGCAACGCCCGCACTTCGGCCCAGGTCAGATAGCGCTCCTTGTCCTCCAAAAAGCGCAGCCCCTCTGTAATGTAAAAGGTAGCACCAAAGCCATAGTGCTGGAGCAGCGGCGCGGCAAACGTCCACTGCGACTTGACGCCATCGTCAAAGGTCAGCACCACGAGCTTATCCGGTATGGCTCGGATGGGATTTGGGGCAGAAGCGCTTGCTTGCGTTTGGTTTTGTGACATCGGTGAATCCCAGGCGATTACTCGGCCACACCTGGCAACGGAATCGTGCTGAGCATCCCGCCATCCACATCCAGGGCCAGGCCGGTAAGAAAGGCCGCCCCATCCGACAGGAAAAAGAGTACGGCGTGGACAATATCGGCAACGGTGGGGTTGCGCTTGAGGGGGATGCTGTTGGCCGTGGCGGCCAGGATATCCTCGGCTTTTTGACCAGTGGCGCTGATTTTCCAGTTGAGCACTTCCTGCCCCATCTGGGTGCCCGATACACCTACCGGGCAGACACAGTTGACTGTGACTTGGTGCGGTGCCAGTTCCCCGGCCAGCACTTTGGTCAGGCCGACAACGCCGGCCTTGGCCGCGCAATAGTGGGCCAGCATGGGAAAGCCCACTTTGGAAGCGTCGGAGCCAATATTGACAATACGCCCGCGCCCGCTGGCAGAGAGCAGTGCTGCCGCGGCTTGCGCGCAGAGAAACGGCCCCTTCAAATCCACATCAATGACCCGATCCCATTCTGCTTCGCTGATGGCAGCCAGCGGAGTGAAATAGATGATCCCAGCCGAGTTGACCAGCGTGTCCAGCCCGCCAAAGCGCGCTGCACAGGCTGTTACTGCGGCGCGCGCCGAGACCGGTGACGTTACATCCAATTCCAGCGCCAACAGATTGGCATGGGGCAGGCTGGCCGTTGCCGCGGCCAGCCGGTCGGGATGGTTGTCGCCAATCGCCACCTGCGCGCCCTGGGCGAGCAGTGCCTGGGCAATCGCCCAGCCAAAACCGCTGGCACCGCCAGTGATCAGCGCCCGCCGCGGCAGCGTTTGGTTGCCTGGCGTCATCGTCTATTCTCTCTTGCGTTACGCGCTAGGGCGCAGGATGCATACTTAGTATTGCGGTCCACTGACAATCGTAACTCCTAACTCCTAACTCCTATCACCCAAACAGATACTTCTGCACAATCTCTTCGCGCACATGTACGCCCAGGCCGGGGGTGGCGCGCACGCTTAGATAGCCATCCTTTTGCACCCACGGATCGCTGACCAGCTCGTGTTGCATGGGCGATTCGTGCGGCTTGAGATCCATGCTGATGCCCTGGGGTGAGATGGCGAGCAGGTGGACGCTGGCCGCGCTGTTGAGGGCGCTGCTCCAGGTATGCAGACTATACTGCAAGTTTTCCGCCTCGATCAGGCGGATGATCTCACGGCTGCCGGTGATACCGTGGCAGCGACCGGGGTCGATCTGAACCACATCAACGCCACCCGATTGAATCAGCCGCCGGTAACTTTCCATATCCCACTCATCTTCACCGGTGCCGATGGGGGTGGAGACCGCGGCGCGCAGCCGCGCATGACCGGCCAGGTCACGCGGCAGCAAGGGCTGCTCGATCCAGCGCAGGCGATAGGGGGCCAGATCTTGGAAACGCTGGATGGCCGTGGGCACATCCCACAAGTTACGCGCGCCCGGCGTGTCCACAACCAGTTCCAGATCATCGCCAATGACTTCGCGCACACGGCGCACAACTTCGAGATCACGCGCCCGGTTTTGCCCGAAGACCGCCTCGGGCCGCATACCCCAACCGGCTTTGACGATCTGATAGCCCTGCTCGCGCAGCCAGCGAAATTCGTTGAGCGTCCACTCCAGATCTTCCATGTCGAAGATAAAGGAGGCCATAGCCGCCACCTTGTCGCGCAGTTTGCCGCCCAACAGTTGGCAGACGGGCAAGCCCAGTGCCTTGCCTTTGAGATCCCACAGGGCCATGTCAACGGCGCTGACCGCAAAGGCGGCGATCCCCTCGGGCCCATACCACCAGATGTGGGCCATCATTTTGTGCCAGGCGCGCTCGACATCGCGCGCCTCCTCGCCGATCAACAAGGGTGCCAGCCCCTGCTCGATGATGATCTTGGTTGCCAGTGTCGCTTCACGGAATTGGGAAATGCACTCGCCCCACCCGACCAACCCATCTTCGCTCTCGACACGGGCCAGCGTGATATAGCGTTGAATGTTTTTGTAGTGTGGCTCTGGATAGGCCAGCGGGAAGGCCTGAATCGTCTTGATCTTCATGGGTTTCTCCGGTTCACCGTTCGTATTGTGATTCGTATGACACTGATTTGCCAGGTTGGCGATTTACATTTTGATGGCCCCGGACGTCAGCCCGTCGACGAACCAGCGGCTGGTAAAGAAAAAGAGGATCACCAATGGGATCGAACCCAGTAAAAGGCCAGCCATCATAAAGCCATAGCGGGTGTAGTAGGCGCTCTGGTAGGTCATCAAGCCAGGGGTGAGGGTCAATAGGTTTTGTTCGGTGACAGTCAACGCCGGCCAGATCAGGTTGTTCCAGGTGCCTAATACATCCAGAATGGCGGCTACACCGAGAATTGACTTACTCAGGGGGAGGGCAATGCGCCAGTAGCCTTGCCATTCGCTGGCTCCATCCATGCGGGCGGCGTCAAAGAGTTCGTGTGGCAAACCTTCAAAAAAGGTGCGCAGCATAAAGATGGCGAAAATTTGACCGCCGGCGATCCACGGTAGGATCATGGCCCAATAGGTGTTGATCAAACCCAAGTCCTTGATCAGCACAAAGGAAGGGATGAGCGTAAGCGCCGAAGGCACCATCAGCAGCGCCAACACCAGATAGAACAGAAATTTCCGACCGGGGAAGTCCAGAATCGCAAAGGCGTAGGCGGAAAGCGAAGCCAGGGTCAACACGCCAATCACGGTGACACCGCTGACGATGACACTGTTGAGCATAAACCTGCGTACGATGACCCAAGCCAGACTATAATTCTCCCAATGCAGTGGAAAGGTAAGAATAAATGGATCGCGCGCGAATTGCGGGATCGTCTTGAGGGAGATAAAGAAGGCCATGATCAAAGGAACCAGGGTTAACATACAGATCACGGCCAGGACGAAAATGCGCCACCAGTCACCGCGCACTAGCTTGGATATCTGTAGTGTTACCTTGTCACCGTGTCGCCTTGTCACCACTGCATTTCTCACCCGATCCCCCTTACTTATCGTGGCTTGTAGTAATATAGCGCATGTTGATCAATGTCAGGATCATGGTGATGACAAACATAACCACGCCAATCGCCGAGGCGTACCCCATCTTGTTGATCGAGAAGGCATTCCAATACATCCACATGCCAGGCACCATAGTGGCGTTGATCGGCCCACCCTGGGTCATGGCGAAGATGGCAGTGAACTCCTGCACCCCCCAGATAATGGTCAGCACCGAGATCAACTTAATCTGACCTGCGATCAAGGGCAATTCAATGGACCACAGACGGCGCAACCCACCGGCACCGTCAAGCATGGAACTCTCCACCACCTCGGCTGAGATGGCCTGAAATCCCGCCAGAAAGATCAGTGTGGCAATGCCGTCTGTCCACGGAAAATTGCGCAACATCACAGCAAAGAGAGCGGTGTTGGGGTCCGATAGCCAGGCGTGTGTCCACTCTTGCAGCCCGGCAGCAATCAGCAGGGCATTGAGCGGGCCAATCGAGGCGTCGTAGATAAACTTCCAAAGCATCAAAATGACAATGCCCGGAATGATGACCGGCAAGACGGCAAAAAGACGAAAGAAATATTTGACATCTTGCCGGCGCAAGCGATGGATTAAAATCGCCATGCCAATCGAAATTACCAGCGTTGAGAAAAGATACCAGGCGGCCAACTGCACCATGTGACCGAGTGAGGCCTGGAAGACCCTATCTTTGGTAAAGAGGGTGACAAAATTGTCCAATCCGACAAATTTTGCCTCGGCACCCGCGCTCCATTTGAAGAGTGAACGATAAAGCCCCATAGTGGCTGGGTAGTAGAGAAAGATGAAAAGCATGACAAAGCTGGGCAGAAGCATTGCATAGGCGATGCGTCCCCGCCACAGCCGCGCCCCCAATGATCGTTTGTGCATCCCCCCTGCCTTTCTCCGCATGATGTGTAGTGCTGCTATAACGTAGGTGCGGTTTTGAACTGCACATTGTTTCTCTATTTGAGAACGTGCGGTTCAAAACCGCACCTACGGGCTACCCACTACCCACACTTCAACCCAGTCTTTTCTGTGTAGCGGTCAGCGTAGCTGTTAAAACTCTCTTCCACGATTGTCAGGGCGTCCTCGATATCCATCTGATCGAGCATATAGGCGCGCCAGGCTTGGCCAATCGGCGTTGAAGCCTCATCATCCATTTTTACCTGTTCATAGGCAAACATTTGGCTTTCACCGATCTTGGAGGTCAGTTTGTCATAGGAATCTTTGAACGCTTCATTGACCTTGACATTCTTAATATTGGGGATGTTCTCACCGATCTCCGACTGAATGGTATTCAGATTTTCCGGCACCGAAATCCAGTGCATGAGATCAATCGCGACATCGAGCAAGCCATCCGTTTCGCTGCGCCTGGAGAGAGCAAACTGATCACCCACTGCCCCACCAATCGGCCAGGCCGAATTGGGTGGATCGCTGACAAATTGGCTGCTCTCTTTGGTCAACGTTGGCGCAAAGAAGGCACTCCACTCAAAATCCATCAGCGAATCATTTTGCAAACGGGCCAGCGACCAGGTGCCATTCTCCATGATCGGTTCCACTTTTTTGAGGAAATTGGCGTGGCTGTCGGTGGCTGGTGTGGGCCAATCGGGGGTGCGGTAGGGCACATTTAGCTTCCACAGCTCCATCCACTCGCGATATTGTGGCAAGCGCGGGCTATAAACGCCGGTCTTGATGGCACAGGCCACTTCGTCAAAAGTCGCCGTGTTGCGGTCCGGGTTGACCAAGGGTTCAATGTCCTTGGCCATCAACATACCGCCCAACTGGATACGATACCAATGGTCTGTGTCCGCTGCCGACCCAGTCCAGCCACCGTAGGCATTGACCCCCTCTTTTTTGAAGGCGGCACACACCTCCAAGAATTGGGCATAGCTCTCCGGAGCCTTCAGCCCCAGTTTGTTAAACCAATCCACATTGTAGTAGAAAAAGGTCGTGACCAGGCCAAAAACAAGATTGTAGTATTTGCCCCGGATCAGCGTTTCACCCGTGGGAATGGGGAAGAATTGATCGATCCAATGTTGGCTACCTTCGGCACCGCTGGGGATATAGGGATTGGGTTGTTCAAAATGGGGGGTCAAATCCACCCACCAACTCTTATCCGTATCATCTTTGGTGTGCCAGGTGGCTTGCGGCACAATATGCGGAATGGTGCCGGCGGTCTGTTGGGCAATCGTCCATTCACGACTATCTGTTCCCTGCGGCACACGAATCCACTCGACCTCGACCCCCGGCTTTTGCGCCATATAGGCGGCGAGTACCTCGGTGAGGTTGTCATGGGGCGTTGGGTTGTCTTCGCTCTTCTCCATATCTTCGCTGGGCGTCCAGCCACCCCAATAGGTGACCAACTGCTTGGGCGCAGCGGCAGGTTCTCCACCTTTCGTAGTGGGTGTTACCGCTGGTTGGCACGCCGCCACCATACCGCCAATCCCCGTACCAATCGCCACCATGCTCACTGTCCTTAAGAAGGACCGCCTTGACATTCTTGCGTTTACCATTT
The DNA here is from genome assembly GCA_945897075.1 of Litorilinea aerophila. Classification (GTDB taxonomy): domain Bacteria; phylum Chloroflexota; class Anaerolineae; order Caldilineales; family Caldilineaceae; genus JACQGT01. Next base: position 7,918 of record CAMDEX010000035.1, on the reverse strand, counting down.
TATTTCTCCTTTAGCAAAAAAGCACACTAAATACAAAATCCTCTCGTTCAACCTGCTCTCGCCAGTGCCGTAGACGCGCGCACAACAAGAACAGGCTCCATCACAATTGTTGATGGCATTGGCTCTTTGCCAGCCAGCAGATCGAACAACAACTGCACGCTGAGTTGTGCCAATTCCGTGATCGATTGGCGCACCGTTGTCAGCGACGGGTTTTGATAGGCAGCGCTGTCAATGTCATCCACCCCTACGACTGAGATCTGCTGCGGGACGTGCAACCCAGCGCTCTGAATGGCGCGCATAGCGCCAATCGCCAGCGCATCACCAGCCGCAAAGAGAGCTGTCAGCGGATTCCCAGCGGCCAGCAGATGCTGCATGGCCTGAAAGCCATCGGCATAATCCCAGCCAGTGGCTATCTCGATGAGGGGTGAAGGCAGATCGCTCTGGGCAGCTACCGCCTCTTGAAAGCCCTGCCACCGATCACGCGCCATGCGCACGCTGGCAGGGGCACTGATGTGGGCCAGATGTACATGCCCCAGCCCCAGCAGGTGTTCGGCGGCTATACGTCCTGTTTTAACATTGTCCAGCATGACCGCCGGGCCGCTGTACGAGTCGGGGATGCGGTCAATCGCCACCGCCGGGATGCCGTGTACCCGTAGCAGTTCCAGCCCCGGGCTCTGGTCAGCACTCGCAATAAAGATCACGCCCTCTACTTTGCGTTCGACGGCAACCGTGAAATACCTGCTCTCTCTCGCTACATCGTCATGGGTGTTGTGCAGTACCAAACTGTAACCGGCCGCAGAGGCATATTCCTCCACAGCAACTGCCAACCGACCAATAAAGGGGCTGGAAATGTCGGAAACCAGAAGCGCAATCGTACGTGTATGCCCGGTGCGCAGACTGCTGGCAACATTGTCGAGCTGGTAGCCAAGCGTAGCGACGGCTTGCCAAATACGCGCTTGTGTTTCAGCCGTAATGCCTGGTTTGCCGTTTAGCACCGCTGAAACCGTCTGTTTCGAGACGCCAGCCAGTTCCGCCACATCGCGCATGGTGGCCAAGCTACGCTTTGCCTTGACCATCAATCGTAGTTCGACTGTTTGTGATCGCCCAGCAAACGGCGTTGGCGTGGCGTAGCCTGCGCCAGGATCGTCTCATCAAATTGAAAGCGGTTGAAATAGGGCGGGAATTTCTGCGTGATCATGCGCTGGGCATAATGCACCTGTAACAGATAGCGCACCCGTTGGCTGCGGTTGGCGGTGCCGCGGTGCCAGACCTCCGAACGGAAGATGACCACATCGCCAGCTTTGCACAGGATGTTCTTGGGGCCGACCCCTTTATATTCCATATCACCCTTTGGTGCACGCCCGGCGCGATGGCTGCCTGGGATAAATTGGGTGGGGCCAAGTTCTTCGTCCAGATCGTCCAAGTAGAAGTGCGCCGTAGAAATATAAATGGGGATTTTTACCTCTGGGTTGCTCATCACCTCGGCGGGCAAAGTAAGCGGCTGCCAATCGGCGTGTAGCTGCTGGTCGGGGCGGCCGGGGCCAGTCATCCAGGCGGTCATGCCAATGATGTGACAATCGTTGCCGTGGATCGTCTCGGCAATCTCGACCACGCCAGGTCGATCCACATAGGAGAGAAAGAGCGGGTCATGGTTAAAGGCATTGTTGATGCTCTTGTTGAGAAAGCCGCCACTGGTGCCATCGCGATCATAGCTGGCTGGAATGGCCACCAGGCGATCCATGGCTGCGCGCAGCTCCGCAATCTCCGTCGCGTTGAGCAGACCCGGCAAAAAGGCATAGCCATCCTCTTCCATTGCCTGCACCTGGCTGGCGAGGGTAGGGTAGGCGATCAGCGACAGTGCATTACTCATTTGGGTGTTTTCTCCTTACTAAGGCAACAAATTCGCATCTACTCTTCAGAATAGTTCTTCATGCAACTGATTGCGCCACGGGGGGTGAAAAAGTCCCCGGCACTTTCTATCCCAGCGGGCCTGTAGACGAAGCTCCAGCCATGCCAATACGTAAAGTATCGGGGACTTTTCAGGGCGGGTTACAAGCAGTATCTGTGAGATTCAACTGTGTGGAGTAGAATATGACCGGTCACGTGACCGGTCATATTCTAAATTAATTCACCTCTTAGCGCAAATTTCGGCCTGCTTCAAATAGAGAGAAGAAGGTCGCTTGTCTGATGGCCACCCCACATCTGCCAAAAAACCGGCCCTTGAAAAACGCAATCCTCCCCTGGCCGCGCAACGAGACCCTGAGACTGTAGTTCCCCTTAGCTTACTGCCGCTGGAGCACCTCGTGCTGCCAATCGCCAATCGAGCGACTGGCCTTGTCAAAGGCAATGCCGAGCAGAATCACGTTTTTGCTGCCGCCCAGATAGGCTTGGGCGTACTGCATTGTGCGGATTTGCTCCAACGCCACTTCTCCACTGCTCATCTTAAATTCGAGAATATAGACGACATCGCTCAATTCCAGCACCGCATCAATGCGCCCGATGTTGGTCAGGCGTTCGGCCACAATCGTAAAGCCCAACAGCCGCAGGATGAGATAGACAATCGAGTGATAGTAGGCTTCTTGCGGCAAAAAGAGGTGGCTGGGGATGGTGGCGAAAACTGCTTTGAGGAGGGTGATAAAGCCGTCAATATCTCTGGTGCGCAGCGTTTGTTGAAAATCAACCAGCAAACTGGATTGGATGCGGTCGAGGTCGGTTTCCAGATAGTCGGCCAGCAGGTGTTGCTGGAAGGCTTGGGTCACCTCATAATTCGGATACCCCAGCTCAAATGTCCTTCCAGTCACGGCTGACTCGCTCTTTTTTACGGTGAGATAGCCGGTTTGAAAAAGCAGAGAGAGCGCGCTGAGTTGATTGACATCGGCGCTGTTGAGCAGCGTGCTGTCGGCGGTCACCTTTTCTAACTCGTAGGCTGCGATCTTTTTTTGTCGCAGAAGTTTAATCAGGAAAGAAGGCGTACCCGTGGTAAACCAGTGATTTTCAAAGCTTTGCAGGTCGAAAAAGAGTAAGGTTGAAAAAGGCGCATAGACGCGCTGCGCACCATCCCACGAGTAGCCATCGTACCAGAGGGCGATCTGCGCCAAGAGCTCCGCTCGGCTCACCTGATAGGTTTGCGTCAGACGCTCGATATAACCGGCAAAAGAATGCTCCAATTCCGTCTGTGTGTAGCCCAAGAGGGTGGCAAAGCGTGGATCGAGCGTAATGTCAGTCAGGTTGTTGAGTTCGGAAAAGATGGAGACTTTGCCATATTTCGAGACACCCGTAATTAAGGTGAATTGCAGATATTCAGCAACCGAGGATTTAAGAACGGAATAGAAATCCTTGAGCGTGTCAACATTTTCTTGCACCGCCGCGCTCTTTTCCAACAGGTCTGTAATCGGCTTATCGTATTCATCGATCAAGAGAGTGATCTTCCCTTGCGCCGAAAGACGCTGTAGCAATTCACGAAACTTCTGTTTATGATCCCCCTCACCTAGCCCAAAACCAAAATTTTTGGCTAATTCATCTATATACTCGATCAGACCCTGCGCAAGCGATTGTGTCCGATAACTGACATCATTGAAATTGATTAAGACGACAGGCGACGGCTGCCAAGTGATTTTGTCTTCGATCCACAATCCTTGAAAGAGTGAGCGGTTTCCCTGGCAAATCTCCTTGATCGTCGTGGTTAACAACGATTTGCCGAAGCGGCGCGGGCGCGACAAAAAGACAAAACTACCGACATTCATCATTTCGTGGATGAGCCGGGTTTTGTCCACGTAGATCATATTTTTTTGGCGCAAATTGGCGAAGAATTGTTCGCCGATGGGCAGTTTTTGCAGCATGACGGTCATTGTAACATGGCAAATAGGGTCAAACAACTCGAATGAATAAGCGAGCCTGCCCCTGCCCCTTATTGATAGATATTCCGCATCTGCCAAACAGCCAGCCCCTTCAGCAGCGCATCCTTGCCCTGGGCGCGCAACGAGATCCCAACGCTGTCGCTGCGCCCAGGGTAGACGCGCACCGCCACGCACTGCTTGCCGTTGACAAAAACTTCGACCACACTCTTGTCCACAAAGATGCGCAGATGCAGTGGCTCGCCGGGGGCCAGATAGACAGGCGCTGTCTCTGGCGCACGCGAACGAACATCGGGCAAGGTTGATGAATAGGACGAGTCGAGGGTAATCAGGCTGTCGGTGGCCGCGGCCAGTTGGTCACGTTCCCAGCCCGTGTAGCGCTCCCAGTTGCGGTAGCCGCGCGTGCGGTAAAAGGCAACGCGCGTGAACTCTTCCTTGCCCGGCGAACGCAGTACGTTGATTTCGACCAGCGGTGCATCGTTGGTCTCGATCTCGGCGCTGATCTCGATGGCATTGCCCTCAATGCCTTCCAGCACAATCTCCTGGTTGGCGGGCAGCGTCATTTCGTCTACAATCTGCTGCGCGCCGCGCAAGGACTCAATGTCGCCTGCCGGCTCTATCGCCAGCGCATCGCGCCCGAATTTGTCGTCCCCCAGCAGCGTCAACCGCCGCGGCAAGGTCATGATCTGATCCCAGCCGACGGTTGGCTTGGCCGGGTTCATGTTGAAGATGGCGATGATGCCGCCTTTGCCGTCGGGTGTGGCCGACGGGGCATGGACGCCGCCGGGCGGAAAGGCGCCAAAGTTGAACTTGTGCTGGGCGGTGACGACAAATTTGTCGCGTGCCTTGTCGTAGTCGCCTAGCAACGCCTGTCCACCGCTCATGTGGCTGAAGAAGAGCAAGAGATGGCGGTCGCCAATCGGCCAGAAATAGGGGCAAGCGCCGTCGTCGCCGGTCAGCGTAAAGACATCGCCCTCGACAAAGGGATGCAGATACTCCCACGTCACCAGATCGTGTGACTTGAGCAGAAAGTCGGCGGCGCGCCGTTTGCCCGATGCTTCATGCGGCAGAGTTCCGCCCGAAAGTGAGTAGTAGACGCCCTCCTTCTGCCAGATACAGGGGTCAAAGACCCGGTAGGGCAGGGCGGAGCCGTCGGGGTTGGTGCTGGGGATCACCGCCTGCCCGGTCAACTTTTCCCAGTTGAGCAGCAGGGGGTCATGGGAGAGGGCGACCATATTGCCCACTTTGGTGCCGTGGTAGATGGCAATCACCCGCTCCACTTCGACCAATGTTGCGCCGGAGAAGCAGCACTCTTCGGGGTTGGGGTAGATGGCGTAGGGCAGGTCGCGCCAGTGGATGAGGTCGTCGCTCACCGCGTGGCCCCAGTGCTGGCGGGGATCTTCGGGGGGATAGGCCTGGTAGAAGAGATGCCAGCGCCCCTGCCAGAAGCAAAGCCCGTTGGGGTCGTTGAGGGTGTTTTCGGGGTTGACGTAGTGATAGATCGGGCGATGCGGGTCGTCGGCGTAGCCTTGCCGGGCCGCGTGCAGCCGCTGCATGAGCGGGTTGACCCTGAGTTGGGCTTCCTGCTCGGCCAGCGTTTCGGCAAAGGTGTAGTGGGGGACGAGGGATGTGCGGTTGGGGATGGGTTGGGTGGTCACGGTAGCCTCCTATTCACTTTTTTCTTTCGTTCCTGGGCCTTCCTACGGCTTGGCGCTTTCAAATCGTGCGGGTCAGCCAGGTTTATTCAACAAAGTTACTCGCCCGTCTCCACCGCCATTACCACCTCTGCCTTTGGCCCGACAAAGACCACCAGCCACGCGCGCAGGTCAGTGAGTTCCTGTAGTTTTTCATGGCGCAGATAATTTTGTAGCTGGGTCAGCCCTGCCGCCTTCACTGTTTCCAGTTGATCGGCAGCTTGCTGTTTGAGATATTTTAGCTCAAAGGCGAACTGATAATTGGGGTCAATCGGTGGACGGCGGGTGAGCAGGAGATCAACATAGCGGCGCTCAGTTTCGTATTCGCTGAATATCGTGTAAATCTGGGTGGGATAGAGCAGCGAAGCAAAGACAGCTTTGACGTACTTCTCATCAAAGCCGACGGCATAGCGGTTGGAGAGCTGCAATAAAATTGATTCGACCGCTTCGATCAACGGGGCGATATCGTTTTCTTGTGCTAATTTGAGCACGCGGTCGTAAATGCGCAGGTCATCGGCGCGCAAAGCGGCGCGGCGCAGGACGATTTGTTGAAAGTAGGTGAAATACAACTGCGTGATGACAAAGTTGGGTGGCTCGAAGATAAAGCGTGACAGCTCGGCAGCTTTGATCGTGACGATGCCCAGGTAAAAAAGGAGGCTGATCAGGTCATCACGCGTAAAATCCTTTTCAAAGCTAAATTGGCGTGTCAACTGGGCCGAGACCTGCCCTTCGGTGATCAATTCGTTGAGTACCGCCAGATTTTGCACCTCCTGACCCTCCACCCGGAAGAGTTCGCGCAGCTTGCCATAGTCGCTGGCGATGTTGGTATCGAGCAATTCTTCGGGATATTCGCCGGTGCGGCTAAATTCAGAAGCAAAATAAAGCGCCATATCGGGGTTATACAGCTTGGCTTGGGCTTTGCTGTTGAAGAGATAGCCATTGTACCAGCGGCGCAGATCCGCCAGTGTAGCCGGCAAGCGGCTCTCTTCCACCCCAACACCCGTGAGAATCGCGGCGACTTCTTGTTCGCTAAAACCCAGCATGTTGTGAAACTGAATATCAAGGCTGAGATGTTTGCCAATGTTAAAGCCGCTGGTCAAGCTGTCGAGCGTCAAGGGCGAAACACCGGTGATGAAGATGCGATCCACCACGCCATCGCCCGTGGCGGTTTTGATGTTTTCATAAAATTTGCGGACAAAGCCATTACGACTGACGCTGGTTTTGAATTCTTCCAAACGAAAAGCCACCAGTTCGTTGGCAAAGTGGTCATATTCATCAATCAACAAGTAAATTTTATGATCGGTTTGTTTTTCGCTCTGCCGCCGTCTTAATTGGCTAAAAAGCCGGCTCAAGAGATCGGTCGGACTCTCACCGGCTAAAATATAGGCTTCATCCTCTGGCGCAAAGCAGAAAGGATACGCAGTCAAAAAATCTTTAATACCAAACTTGACGTTATTTTGGAATTCCTGATAGGTGCTTTCGCTGGTTTGCGTATTGATGCGGCTAAAATCTAGTTTCAAGACCAAATAGCGATTGGCCAGTGGCGTTGGCTTCTGCCCGATAGCATAGTTGCCAAAGATATCGGCAAACTGTGCCGCATATTCTTGCCCATAATAAGTTTGCAACATGGAAACAAAGAGCGTCTTGCCAAAGCGGCGCGGGCGCAGATAGAAGAGATAGGGTTCGTTCATCTGCTCTAATTGGGCGATAAACGCAGTGCGGTCAACAAAGTAGTACTCTTCTTTGGCTAATTTGGTAAAATTGCTAACCCCATAGGGTAATTTGAGCATGATCTTTCCCTCCCACTTGGCAACCGCACTAAACCCACGCCCAAAAATGCGTGCAAGAATTATACCCTATCTCTCAAGCAACCCCAGCCCGATCTTTCGTTCTGGAGTGTATATCTGCTCTGGTGGCAATTCCCTGTAGCCGAGAATTGCCTTGAAAGAGCATTGCCAACCCCTGCAAGAAAATATACGATTTTCGCTGCAGCACTTTCAACGCTCGTTGGCAATCACAACTTCGACACCGCGCGCGACAATCGCTGTACGGTCGTCAGCGGAGAGGCCAGCATCGGTGACTAACATCTGGATCGCCTCTACCGGCCCCACGGTGGCCAGCGTGTGTTTGTTCATCTTGCTGCTGTCCATGACCAGGATGACCCTATCGCTGGCCTCAATCATGGCGCGCTTGACTTCGGCCTCGCTGATGTTGCGGTTACTTAGCCCTTTGCTCAGTGAGAGGCCGGTTGTCGCCAGGATCGTCAAGTTGGCATTGATCTTGCGCAAGGTGGCGACTGCCAATGGGCCGAGAAAGACCTGGTTCTCCCAGTGCAGGTCGCCGCCTGTGGCGATCAAGTGGATATTGCGT
>CAMDEX010000034.1 GCA_945897075.1 Litorilinea aerophila | reverse complement strand
TGCTTGCTGCGCCCGGCACAGACGAGACGGGCGCAGCAAGCAGCGCCCCTACGAAAAACAGCATCTGAACATCTACAGCAGCTACTGAGACAAGGCGAACCCAATGAAAACCCCAGCGGTCAAATTCAACGAACGGGGCACACGCCTGATGGACCAGGGCAAGCTGGCCGCGGCGATGGAGGACTTTCGCAAAGCGATCAAAGCCGCGCCCGACTGGTCGGTGCCCTGGTTCAATCTCGGCCTGGCCTACAAATTCCAGCACAGTTGGCCGGAATGTCTGCGCTATAACCAGAAGGCCGTGGCGTTGGACAGGTCCGACTCCGGCGCGTGGTGGAATCTGGGCATCGCCGCCACCGCGCTGGGAGACTGGCGCGAAGCGCGCCGGGCGTGGCGTGGCTACGGCATCGAGATCGCCGACGGCGACGATCCACCCCTGCTGAAATTGGGGCCAACGCCCATCCGCATCGATCCAAAGGGCAACCCGGAAGTGGTCTGGACAAAACGTCTCGACCCCGCGCGCGCCCAGATTCAGAATGTGCCCACGCCCGCGTCTGGACGCCGCTACCAGGACATTGTGCTGCACGACGGCGAGCCGGTGGGCTTTCGGGATTTGGGCGGAATCGAAGTGCCCGTCTTCAATGAACTGGAGCTGCTCTACGCCTCCCCCTTCAGCACCTACGAAGCGACTGTGGAAGCGCCCAGCAAAGAAGATCGCACAGCCCTCGCCCATCTGGCCGAAGCGCGGGGGATCGGTCTGGACAACTGGTCGGCGATGCGGATGCTGTGCAAATTGTGCAGCGAAGGCAAACCCCACGAAGACCACCACCCCCAGCCAGCCGGCGATGGGCCACTGGTGCGCTACGGCATGGCTGCCCAGGACGAAACCGACCTCTACGCGCTCTTCGACCGTTGGCGCAAAGAGAGACCAGACTGTCTGGTTCACAAATTGGAGTGCCTATTGGTGGCGGAATAACCCAACCCGTCCATTCCTCCCCACATAGACGAATAGCATACAGGACTTACGCAGCCGGGAACGCCGCCATCCCTGGCGGCAGCCAGCAGGATGCTGGCGTTCCCAGGAGTAACTGCGTAAGTCGTGTCATAGACGAATATCCTGATACGCCAGCATCCCTCAACCGCTGTAACTCATCAATCAATAGGAGATATTGTTCGTGGAAAAACGCACCCCCACCCCGCTGGACGATTTTCTTTTCGACCTGCGCGGCTATCTGGTTTTGGAAAACGCCGTCGAGCCGGCACTGCTTGACGAACTCAACCGCGCGATTGATGCGCTGCCACCCCTGGGCTACGGCGAGTGGCTCGGCAATGCCCAGCGCCGGGACTATACGGCGTCCACCGGTCTGGAAATTCACAACTGCGTCGAACTGGGCGGCCCCTTCGAGCAACTGATTGACCACCCCGGCTGGATCGAGTATGTGCGCCACTACTGCGGCGAAGAGCAATCCTACGTGCAGGGACTCTTTATTGACGAGTGTATGCTCTCTGTGCGCGAGGCGGGCGGCCATCATCCGGTCCATTCCGGCGGCTTCCGCGGCGCGCTGCGTGGGGCCTACCACTACAACCACGGCGTCTTCCGCTGCGGCCAATGCAATATCATCCTGGCGCTGACCGATGTGGGGCCGGGCGACGGCTCCACAATGGTGGTTCCGGGCAGCCACAAATCCAACTTTACCCATCCCAACGCAGGCGACTACGCCAAACTGGAGCGGATGGACAATCTGGAGGGCGCGGTCGAACTCTATCTGAAGAAAGGCGATGCCTTGCTCTTTGTGGACGGCGTGATGCACGGCGGTGGCAGCCGCACCAATCCCGGCCAGCGGCGGGTGACAATTTTTCGCTATGGCGTAAGCTGGGGCCGCACCCGTTATGGCTACGACTATTCCCAAGAACTGCTCGACCGTCTGACCCCCGAACGGCGCAAGATTCTGCAACCCATCGCTCCCCTGCGCCCGCCCCAACCCAAAGGATAGACAGCCATGCGCTTTTCCTGCTGCATCTGGGCGCTGACCGGCCCGGAAGAAGACAATCTCAAACGGATGGCCGAGTTGGGCTTTGCGTGGATCGACATCCAACCGTCAATGCTGGCGACGGCAGAGAGCCAGGCCCAGGCCAAAGCGTTGGGTCTGGCTGTCTCTTGCGTGGGCGTCTCCTTCGGAATGCCAGAGGGCGCGGCGCTGGACAGCCCCGACGCAGACGCGCGGGCCGCGGCCCTGGCCCACACGAGCAGCGCACTGGCCCACGCCGCCTCCCTCGGAGCGACTGCCGCCTATATCGTTCCGGGGCCGGATGGAAGCGCAGACGCCCTGCGCCGCTACGCCGACTCGGTGGCTGTCGCGGCGCAGGTAGCCCAGGGCCGCGGGCTAAAACTCGGCATCGAACACTTCCCCGGACGCGCCCTGGACACGGCCGCGGCCACGCTGGATTTTGTGCGGGCCGTGGCCCACCCGAACTTCTACCTGCTTTTCGACAGTGGCCACATTCAGATGCGCGGGGAAGACCCGGCGGCTATCATCCGCCAGGCCGGGGAACGTCTGGGCTACGTACACTTGGACGACAACGACGGCGTGGGCGATCTCCACTGGTCTCTGCTGGACGGGGTGATGACCGCAGACTCCCTGCGCGGCATCTTCGCTGCGCTGGACGAAATCGGCTACGACGGCGGCGTCAGCCTGGAACTCAGCCCCCGCCTGCCCGACCCCTTCGCCGCGCTGAAAGCCAGCCGGGAAATCGTCTCCGAGTGCCGCAACATCCTGTGATTGGCGACTGGGGAACGGCGATTGGCGACTGGGGAACGGCGACTGGCGATTGGGAGGAAGAGATGCGGAGAGTATCCTCTTGTCCTCCCTTCCTCCTGTCCTCCCTTCCTCCCTTCCTTCCCTAAATAGCGGTCAGCCCCCCGTCCACGGGGAAGAAGCCGCCTGTGCAATAGGCCGATTCGTCCGAGGCGAGGAAAACTGCGAGACCAACCACATCCTCGGCCTGACCCAGACGACCCAGCGGCGTGGCCGCGATCAACGAGTTGCGCGTCGCAGCGTTGGCAAAAAGTTCACGGGTAAGAGGTGTCTCGGTGGCACCGGGGATGAGCGCGTTGACGCGGATGTTGTCGCGCGCATAATCGGCGGCCATCACCCGCGTCAGCCCATAGACCGCGCCTTTGGCCGAGCTATAAGCGGTGAACCCCGGCGCGCAGCCCAACAGACCGGTGGGCGAGGCCACGTTGATGATTGAACCGCCGCCCCGCGCCAGCAAGGCGGGGATCGCATATTTGGCGCAGAGCCAGACGCCCCGAATGTTGATGCTGTAGGTGCGATCCCAAGCTGCCTCGCTCAATTCGTGGGCGCGGGCGTCTTGGCCCACCAGTTGTACCGCAGCGTTGGCGTAGAGAATGTCCACCCCCCCGAAGGCGTTCAACGCAGCATCCACCATAGCCGCCACTTGTCTGCTGTCGGCTACGTCAGTCTGGGTGAAGATGGCTTGGCCGCCCGCAGCGCGGATCGTCTGCACCGCGGCCTCGCCGTTGGCCGCATTGATCTCGGCCACCACCACCTGCGCCCCTTCACGGGCATAGGCCAGGGCCACGGCCAACCCCATCCCCGCACCGCCGCCGGTGACAATCGCAATTTTGTTGTGTAATCGCATGAGAGAGACTCCCCCTGAACCGGCAGCGTCAGTGCCCGGAGATATAGAAAAGGAGCGATACTCTGTGCGAGTATCGCCCCTTGAATAGCTAATGGTCATCGCTTCGGCCACTTGCCAGACCTGTCAGGTGCGCAGATAAAGTTCTCGCGGACTTCCAGACTGCTTTACCTGCGCACCTGACAGGTCTGGCCCGCACGATGACCAAGCCCTAAACAGCGAACGGCAATCGGAGAAGAAACACCCCCAGCCGCCACTCCCTAACGCATATCCACATCCAACTCTTCGTTCTCTTCGTCCTTCAGACTGTCGAAGTCGAGGTCCATATCATCCTCGTCGTCATCCAGACCGCCGCCAAAGCTGCCCAGCATACCCAGCGGCCCGATGCCCATCTCGGCCAGGCCGGCCAGATCGGTCATGTCCAGCTCGGTATCGTCGAGGTCCATCATCTCCAGCTCGTCCAACTCGCCATCCATCTCTTCTTCGCGCTGGCGGGCGGCGAGTTCCATGGCCTCTTGCTTCTCCTCGGCCCAGATACGCCGGGCACGGAAGCCAGTGCCCACCGGAATCAGTTTACCGATGATCACATTTTCCTTTAGACCGCGCAACTCATCGCGTTGGCCGCGGATGGCGGCTTCGGTCAGCACACGGGTTGTCTCCTGGAAACTGGCCGCGGCGAGGAAGCTTTCGGTGTTGAGGGCCGCTTTTGTCAAGCCCAGCACGACCGATTCGGCTTTGACCGGGCGACCACCCTGCCCAGCCACCGCCTCGTTCATATCATCAAACTCGAAGCGGTCCACCAGTTCACCGGGCAGGAACTCTGTGTCACCCGTTGCTCGGATCATCACCCGGCGCAGAAGCTGGCGCAGAATGACTTCGATGTGCTTGTCGTGAATGGCCACACCCTGGCTGCGGTAGACCAACTGCACCTGCTCCAAAAGATAGAGCTGACAGGCTTCCCGCCCCTGGATGCGTAGAATCTCCTTGGGGTTCTTCGAGCCTTCGGTCAACTGCTCACCAGCACGCACCTCGTCGCCGTTTTCCACGCGCAGACGGGCGTTAGCGGGAATGTCCTTCTCCCACACATCTGTCTCCTCGCGGCGGATGATGATCTGGCCGTTCTCCACAAAGACAAGCCCATCCATACCCGCCACAACCGTCTGTGCTTCGGCGGATGCAGGGTGACGAGCCACGATTGTATCTTCCTGCACGCGGTCGTCGCTGTCCACAACAATCTCATAACCGTCTGGAATGGCAAGCTCGCGGCGTTTCAATTCAGTGCGACTGACTTTCAACATGCGCTGATCGCCGTCCCAGTAGATTTCCGCCTTACCGTCAATCTCGCTGATGACCGCCTCGCCTTTGGGATTGCGTACCTCGAAGAGCTCCTCCACACGGGGCAGACCCTGTGTGATGTCGTCGCTGCCAGCCACACCGCCGGTGTGGAAGGTGCGCAGCGTGAGCTGTGTCCCTGGCTCACCGATGGACTGGGCGGCGATGATGCCCACAGCCTCGCCCTGGCGCACATTACCGCCGCGGGCCAGATCATGGCCGTAGCACTTCTCACAGATGCCGAAGCGCGTTTCACAGGTCAACGGGCTGCGCACAAAGACCTGCGTCACCGCGTAGCGATCCAAAGCGCTCAACGCCGCATCGTCCAACACGGCCCCCCGTTCTAGAATCAGATCGCCGTTGGCCGGATCGCTCACATCAGCGGCGAGGACACGCGTCGCCACCCGCTCCAGGAAGGATTCGCCCAAGCCTTTTGACTCCGCCGCACGCACCCAGATACCGGTGTTTGTGCCACAATCTACTTCCGTCACAATCACATCCTGCGCCACATCCACAAGACGCCGGGTCAGATAGCCCGCATCCGCCGTGCGCAACGCAGTGTCAGCAAGACCCTTGCGTGACCCGTGCGTACTCAGGAAGTATTCCAGCGCGGTCAAACCCTCGCGGAAATTCGAGCGGATGGGGAGCGGGATGATGCGACCATTCGGGTCCGCCATCAGACCGCGCATACCGGCCAACTGGCGCACGGTGTTGACACCGCCCTTTGTAGCCCCGGAACGCGCCATCGCCCCCAGCCCCTCCACCGGGCTGAGCAGCGCGCGCACAGCCTCCGTCACCTCATCCGTCGCCCGCGTCCACAGCTCGACCGTCTTCTCATAGAGCTCTTCTTCGGTGATGAGACCGCGGCGGTATTGGCGTTCGGCCTCATTGACTTCGTTGGTGGCCCGCTCCAGAATGGCCTCCTTAGAAGTAGGCACCTGAATATCACTCACGGCAATCGTAATCCCCGACTGCGTCGCATAGACAAAACCGATCTCCTTGATGTTGTCTACAACCACCGCCGTGACAGCCTGCCCCAGGTGCTTGTGGCAAAGCTCCACGACATCATTGACACCCTTCTTGTCGAGCAGATCATTGACAAACCAGAGCTCTTCCGGCAGCGCGCGATTGAAGAGAATCCGCCCCACGGTTGTCCGCAGGATGCGCTCTTTCGGCCACACAGCGCCCAGGAGGTGGCGCTGACGCAGAACATCCCGCACCTCATTCATGGCCGCTTGACCAAACGCAGGAATGGCCTGCACCATCTGGCGGTCACCCTGTGCATAGGCATCCATCAATTGCCCAACAGTCAGAATCCCATACGCAACCAGTGCGTTGTGTACGCGTTCGCTCAAACCCAGCCCGTCTATAGACTCGGTATCCAGTTTGGAGGTAAAGAGCACGCGGATTGGTTGGCGCAGACGAATTTTGCCCAGGCTATGCACATATTCCGCCTCGTCCATGCTGCTGAAGACGGGCAGCTCCACATCCGGGCGATCCGGATTTTCTTCCACCGTCATGTAATAGACGCCCATCACCATATCTTTGGACGGGCCAACGACAGGTTCACCGCTGCTCGGCTTGAGCAGATTGTGGCTGGCGAGCATCAACGTGCGCGCCTCTTCCACAGCCTGCGTGCTCAGGGGCACATGTACAGCCATCTGATCGCCGTCAAAGTCGGCGTTGAAGGCGGTGCAGACGAGCGGGTGCAGGTTGATCGCACTCCCTTCTACCAATGTTACTTCAAAGGCCTGGATACCCAGACGGTGCAGTGTCGGCGCACGGTTGAGGAGGACGGGGCGCTCTTTGCAGATCTCCTCCAGCACATCCCACACCTCGGCGCTCTGCCGATCCACCATGCGCTTGGCACTCTTGATATTGTGCGCAAAGTTCTGCTCCACCAACTGGCGCATGACAAAGGGCTTGAAAAGCTCCAACGCCATCTTTTTGGGTAGACCGCACTGGTGTAGCTTCAGCGTAGGCCCAACCACAATCACGGAACGCCCGGAGTAGTCGACGCGTTTGCCGAGCAGGTTGCGGCGGAAACGGCCCTGCTTGCCCTTCAACATATCGCTCAGACTCTTCAGCTTGCGCTTACCGCTGCGGCTGACCGCGCGGCCGCGACGTCCGTTGTCAACAAGACTGTCCACGGCCTCCTGCAACATGCGCTTTTCGTTGCGCACGATGACATCCGGTGCGCCCAGTTCGAGGAGGCGGCGCAGACGGTTGTTGCGGTTGATCACCCTGCGGTAGAGATCATTGAGATCGCTCGTCGCAAAACGTCCGCCATCCAACTGCACCATCGGGCGCAGCTCCGGGGGGATGACCGGTAGCGACGTCAAAATCATCCACTCTGGCCGGTTGCCGCTCTTGCGGAAGTTTTCCACGACGCGCAGCCGCTTGGCCGCTTTGCGCCGTCGCTGCTTGCTGCGCGTTGTGCGAATCTCCCGGCGCAGCTCCCGCGTCAACTTCTCTAAATTGATCTTCGCCACAATATCCCGGATGGCTTCGGCCCCCATCCCCGCCTTAAAGACACTGCTCCAGCGGTCGGCCAACTCCCGGTAGCGCGTTTCGGTGAGCAACTGCTGCTCGGCCAGACCCTTGAGTTCGCTCAGATCGCCCTCCATAGCGGCTTCCAGGCGGCCGCGGCGCGCAGCCAGATCATCGCGCAGTTTGCCAGCCATCGCGTCCAACTCCTGCTGGATGTGTTCGCGCTTGGCCTGGATAACCTCCCGGATGTCGCTCTTTTCCGCGTCCGATTCGGATTGCAAGGAGTTGAGACGCTCCTGCACAAAATCATTGACCATGCGGTCGTGATCTGCGGTCACAGTCTCGCCCGCGCTGATCACCGGGTCGTCTACCCACTCCAGCCGCTGCGCTTCCCCCGCCTTCTTGCCCAGCGTGCGTTGAATCCACATCTGCAAGGATTGGGCCTGGCTGATCGCCGTAGACGAAAGCTCGTTGATACGGGCATCCAGCGTATGGATCTCTTTCTCTTCCTGCGCCGCCAATTCG
Organism: Litorilinea aerophila; assembly: GCA_945897075.1. Lineage (GTDB taxonomy): Bacteria > Chloroflexota > Anaerolineae > Caldilineales > Caldilineaceae > JACQGT01. The sequence goes on along the minus strand of CAMDEX010000034.1, from coordinate 26,509 downwards.
CCGAGAGCTGCTTCGGCCTGGCCCTCCAGAATACCAACCTGGGCCTGCATCTCGCTCTCCATACGCGTCACGCGCATTTGCAGCTCTTTTTCGTGGCGCTGGATGGCCCGGCTGCGCGCGTCTTCGCTCACTTCGGTGACGATAAATTGCGCGAAGTAGAGCACGCGCTCCAAATAGCGCGGGCTGATGTTGAGCAGCAGACCCAGACGGCTGGGCACACCCTTCACATACCAGATATGGCTGACAGGCGAGGCCAATTCGATGTGGCCCATCCGTTCCCGGCGCACACGGCTGGGGGCCACCTCCACACCACACTTGTCACACACAATGCCTTTGTAGCGCACCCGCTTGTATTTGCCACAGGCACACTCCCAATCTTTGGTCGGGCCAAAGATGCGCTCACAAAAGAGACCGTCGCGCTCAGGCCGCAGGGTGCGGTAATTGATCGTCTCTGGTTTGGTGACTTCGCCGTAACTCCACTCACGGATCTGTTCGGGCGAGGCCAGGGAAATGCGGATTGCTTCGAAATCGCGTACTTCCATTTGTGGTTCTCCTATCGATTGGCGACTGGCAACTGGGGAACGGCGACTGGCGACTGGGAATCCATCTTCCTAGTCGCCAGTCGCTGATCGCCGATCCCCGATTTATTCGCTGCTGCGGCTCATTGGGCTGGGAACGTTCAGGCTGAAACCCAATCTGGGCAGACGTTCGGTCTCTTCGTCTTTGCCAAATTGGACAACCTCATTCTTGTTGTTGATCACCTCGACCGAAAGGGCCAGGCTTTGCAACTCCTTCACCAGCACACGGAAGCTGGCCGGTACGCCAGGGCTTTGGATCTCTTCGCCCTTGACAATGGATTCGTAGGTCTTGACACGCCCGGTTGTGTCGTCCGACTTGATCGTCAACATCTCCTGCAGGGTGTAGGCCGCGCCATAGGCTTCCAGCGCCCAGACCTCCATCTCGCCAAAACGCTGGCCGCCAAACTGGGCCTTGCCGCCCAAGGGTTGCTGGGTGACAAGGCTGTAGGGGCCGGTGCTGCGTGCGTGTACTTTGTCTTCCACCAGGTGATGGAGTTTGAGCATCTGCACAATGCCGACTGTCACCGGGGAATCGTAGGCATCGCCCGTCTTGCCATTGTAGAGCTTCTGCTTGCCGGTCGAAGGCAACGGCCAGTCAACTTTCCGGCTGAGCGCCTCGGCGGCTTTTGCCAAGGCATCACCCGATAGCCCGCCCGGATCGCCCCCGTAGTAGAGCATCCACTCCCGCAAAACTGTCTCGCGGGCAGCGTTGTCGCTTGCGCCCGTTGTGCGCGAAGTAGCGTGGAGCGCAGGCAGAACGGTATCCGGTTCGTAACCCCTCTCGCGCAGCCATTCGCGCAACACGGCCAGGCGTGCGTACTTTTGATCGTAGAAAATCTGTTGCGCATCGTAGCCCAGGGGTTCCAGCCATTGGAGCAGATAGATGCGGCGGGCGTCGGCGTCGTCCACCAACTCCTCCCCAGCCATGCCCAGACTATGCACATATTTCCAGGCCCGCTCCGAAACGACCTGCCAGGCGCGGTCAATCAGCCAGGCACGGCCCAACTCAGCGTCGATCTCGTCCTCTTTGGCCCCATCAAAGACGGGTGTCTCGGCCAGGAAGCCGAGGCGACCAGCGGCCCAGCCCAGATGCGTCTCCAAAATCTGGCCGATGTTCATACGGCCCGGCACGCCCAGTGGGTTCAAGATAATGTCAACCGGCGTGCCATCGGCCAGGAAGGGCATATCCTCCACCGGCACAACCTTCGAGATAACGCCTTTGTTGCCGTGGCGACCGGCCATCTTGTCGCCCTCGGTGAGGCGGCGGCGCTGGGCCACACTGACGCGCACCATCATTTCGACACCGGCCGCCATGTCCTGGTGGTCTTCACGCGTGAAGACGCGCACGTCCACGATTTTGCCCCGCGAGCCGTGGGGCAGACGCAGGGAGCTGTCCTTTACTTCGCGGGCCTTCTCGCCAAAGATGGCGCGCAGCAGCTTCTCTTCCGGCGTCAGTTCGGTCTCGCCCTTGGGCGTGATCTTGCCGACCAGAATATCGCCGGGCGTCACCTCTGCGCCGATGCGGATGATGCCCTCTTCGTCGAGGTCTTTGAGCGCGTCCTCGCCCACGTTGGGAATGTCACGGGTGATCTCCTCCGGGCCGAGCTTTGTCTCACGCGCTTCGATCTCGTACTTCTCGACATGGATGGAGGTATATTTGTCGTCCTGTATCAGCCGCTCGCTGATGAGGATGGCGTCTTCGTAGTTGCCGCCCTCCCAACTCATGTAGGCGACGAGGACATTCTGGCCCAGGGCCAACTCGCCGTTTTCGGTGCTGGAGCTGTCGGCCAGCACCGCGCCCTTTTCCACAATGTCGCCCTTAAAGACGGTGGGGCGCTGGTCAATACAGGTGCTCTGGTTGCTGCGGTTGTACTTGCGCAGGGTATAGGTGCGCAGGGTGCCGTCGGTCTCTTGCACCACCACTTCGGAGCTGATGACGCTGACCACTTCGCCGGCGTTTTTGGCGACGACGACCTGGCCCGAATCAACCGCGGCCTGGTATTCCATGCCCGTGCCCACAATCGGCGCTTCCGGGCGCACCAGCGGCACGGCCTGGCGCTGCATATTGGAACCCATCAGCGCCCGGTTGGCGTCGTCGTGTTCCAGGAAGGGGATGAGCGCCGCGGAAACGCTGACAATCTGCTTGGGCGACACATCCATATAATCAATGCGTTCCGGATCCTCGAAGCGGAACTCTTCGGCGCGGCGGGCCGAAGGACGGTCAATCAGAAATTGACCCACTTTGTCCAATGTAGACGAAGCCTGGGCAATCGAAGTGCGCTCCTCGGAATCTGCATTCAGGTAGACAACTTCTGTGCTGACGTATGGTTTCACCCGCACTTCGCTCAGGCCAGCCACGGCGATGATGCGCGCGGCCACCTCCGGCGTCACTTCTACGCCCTTTTCGGCGATCACTTCCCCGCTGGTCGGGTCGCTGATCTCCTGGTTGAGGATGTGGCCCAAGAGCGCGTCCAGCCGGTTGTCCACCATCTTCTTGACCTTACGGTAAGGCGTTTCGATAAAACCGTAATCGTTGACCCGGCCATAAGAGGCGAGAGAGCCGATCAGCCCGATGTTGGGACCTTCGGGTGTCTCGATGGGGCAGATGCGCCCGTAGTGGCTGTAATGCACGTCGCGCACATCAAAGCCCGCCCGTTCGCGGCGCAGACCGCCTGGCCCCAGCGCGCTCAGACGCCGTTTGTGGGTCAGCTCGGCCAGGGGATTCGTCTGATCCATAAACTGGCTCAGTTGGCTGCCGCCAAAGAATTCACGCGTGGCGGCGACCACAGGGCGGATGTTGAGCAGGCTGAGCGGCGTGACCTGTTCGGGGTCGCGGATGGACATACGCTCGCGCACGACGCGCTCCATACGCAGCAGACCGATGCGCAACTGGTTCTGGATCAGCTCGCCGACGGTTTTGATGCGCCGGTTGCCCAGGTGGTCAATGTCGTCGGCCTTTTCGCGGCCATTGTTGATGTCAATGATGCGGCGGATGACAGATACAATGTCGGTTTTGCGGTTGGCTTCGACGTCGTCCGCTTCGCGGCTGGTCAGCGTGCGCGTGGAGAGGGGCGTGTCCAGGGCCAGACGGCGGTTAAATTTGTATCGCCCAACCCGGCCCAGATCATAGCGGCGGGGGGTGAAGAAGAGATTCTGCATAAAACTCTTGGCGTTGTCCAGCGTGGGCGGATCGCCGGGGCGTAGCTTCTTGTAAAATTCCAGCAGAGCGTCGTCCACACCCTTTTGCCGGTCGTCGGTGGGGTTGCTGGTGGTGTCCCGCTCCAGGGTGGATTCGATGTAAGGGTGATCCACGTCGTCGTCAATGTCGGCGAAAAGCTCGCGGATCTCGTCGTCTGTGCCATAGCCGATGGCGCGCAGCAGAATCGTCACCGGCAGCTTGCGCTTGCGGTCCACTTTGACGCTGATAATATCCCGGCGCGCGGTCTCAAATTCCAGCCAGGCCCCCCGGCTGGGGATCATTTTGGCACCGGTCAGGTCGCGGCCCGTGCTGCGGTCTTCTTCCACAGTGAAATAGACACCGGGTGAGCGGATCAACTGGCTGACGACCACACGCTCGCTGCCATTGATGATAAATGTGCCCGATTCGGTCATCAACGGGAAGTCGCCCATAAAGACTTCCTGCTCGCTGATTTCGCCGGTATCGGTGTTGCGCAGACTGACTTTGACCCACAAGGGGGCCGAATAGGTGATATCCCGCACACGGCATTCGTCTTCGGGGTACTTGGGTTCGCCAAAGTGGAAATCGCCAAAGTGCATTTCCAAATTCTTGTTGAAGCTGACAATCGGCGACACTTCTTCAAATAATTCTTTCAGCCCCTCCTTGCGGAACCATTCGAAGCTGTTGAGTTGAATCTCGATCAGGCGCGGCAACTCAACCACATTGGGTGTGCGAGCGTAGCTTTTGCGCGTAGTTCGCACCGCGGTGGACATACTGGCAACAGACTGAACCATAGTCACTCCTTCACATTGTCACCCAAAAGGCGGGTGTACCCGGTCCACGGTCGCCACAATTGCTGTCAGTCCGCGCAATTGGGCTTCAAAGCAAAATAGGGCACTCTACGAGCTTTCCACCCACTGAAGCAGCATTGCCGTGGAAAATTCGTTGGAGTGCCTTATAAAAACCTGTTTGTCATTTTCGACGTAGCAACTTGTCTTAACTCGCCAAAACGATTTTGAAAGTATATTCTCTACGTCGTCTGAAATCTGGAAGCTACCTACCACTTGGGCACGATTCCCGGAATCGGATCGCGCAAGAAACAAAAAACCCAACGCCTCAGTTCATTCGGGTTGGGTAATGCTTTGCCTCCAGGGTTTGAACCGTGCAACGTGTCAAAATGTGGCGGGCAAAGAGATCGTCGCTTCGCAACAATCAACTATAAAGGTTCTGTCCATTTTTGTCAAATCGAGAGACGATTAAAAAACACGAAGTCATTTACGCCGCCGTGAATACCTGTCGCTGGACACAGCCCCTGAACTGATAACGCTGGGGCGTGGGCGTACGTCCCAGGGCCAGACCCATCGGCCCGAACTTGTGGGGGTTCTGCACACCTGCTTCAAAGTAACTTTGCTATTGATGCCTTGTCAATGTGGGCGGTTCTCCCCGATCACAACGCACACAGTTAAGCGTCCAGCCGAGCTTGGCGTCCCGCCCTTCCGGGCTGAGAACCCAAGAACGGAAGGTCAGCGGTGGGTCGTGGCGCACATGCTGGCCGTGTCCACAGGCCAACACAGCCACCCAATCGCCTATCTCATCCAGCCGAAAGCCAGTGATGGGTTGCTCCAAATCTCCTCCTCAAAAAAATCCTCGGCGCTTCACGAAATACCCAATACCCCAATATCTTACAGCAGCGACAACTGCACCTGCGCTGGCTCTGGCACACGCTCCCGCCGGCGCGCGATCTGCACTTCCAGGAGGGCGCTCTCGATGTCACCCACAAAACGGGAGCTGGGGTTTTCCAGCGCCTGGCCGTAGAGAAAGCGCCGCCCGGCGTGGACGAGGGCCAGCTTCTGCCGGGCGCGGGTCATCCCCACATAAAAGAGCCGCCGCTCCTCCTCGATATCGGCCTTCTTGCCCGGCGGCAGATAGGGCAGCAGCCCCTCCTCGCAGCCCACCACAAAGACCACCGGGAACTCCAGCCCTTTGGCCGCGTGCAGCGTCATCAGCGCCACGCGGTCGGCGCGCGGGTCGTAATAGTCGGCTTCCGAATGCAGCGCGGTTGCTTCCAAAAAGCGGCGCAGATGACCGTCGTAAGGCACGGCGCGGCGCAGCAACCGCTCGACCCGTTCCTGCTCTTGCGCGGAAAAACCATTCTTCTGCTGCCCGGCCAGAAAAGCCGCTACCCGTTCGATTTGGGAAGTGACAGACGAAATTGCGCTCAATTCCTCGAAAAGAGCAGCGAGCAGGGGATGGCGGGATGATGAGATGAGGGAAGATGTCTCTGACCCCATCATCCCATCATCCCATCCCCCCTCTGCGCCTCTGCGCCTCTGCGCAAGACTCTTCCCCACTACCCGCTCCCAATGCACCTGACTGGTCGGCGTGTGCAGCAGCCAGAGATGGGCCAGAATCTCGCGCACGGGCGATTGCGCATAGAGAGAAGTCTGCCCCACCGCCTGAAAGGGGATGCCGGATCGCTCGAAGGCTTCGACCAGCAGGCGGCTCTGGCTGTTGAGCCGGTAGAGGACGGCGAAATCGCCGAAGGCCCAGTTGACCGACTTTGTGTCGTCCTCCACCCGGCCCGAATCGAGAGAGAAGTAGCTGGTACCGCCTACCAACTGCTCAATCTGATGGACGACAAATTCGGCCTCGGCTTTGTCTGTGGCTGCGCGGTGGATGTCCAGCTTCACCTGTTCGGTAAATTCGGAGAAAATCTCCAGGCTGGCCCGCTCCGGGTTGCGGGCGATGACCTGCTGGGCCGCGTCCAGAATGGCCTGGGCCGAGCGGTAGTTGCGGCGCAGATGGAGCGTCGTCGCGCCCGGATAGTCGGCAGGGAAGGAGGCGAAGTAGCGGTAGTCCGCGCCGCGAAAGCCGTAGATGGCCTGGTCGGGGTCGCCGATAGCGGTGAGCCGCTGGCCGTCGTCCGCCAACAACTTCAATAGCTGGTGTTGGGCCGGGTTCACGTCCTGATACTCGTCCACCGCGATCCAGTGAAAACGGGCGCGCAGCGCAGCCAAAATTTCGGCGTTGCCTTCCAGCAATTCCAGCGTGCGGGCAATCAGATCGTCAAAATCGAGCGCATGGCTCTCGGTCAGCGCGGCTGCATAGCGTTGGAAAATAGAAGAGGGGAGGAACGCAGCACCCAAAGGGTACCCGGCAGATTGCGCAGATGACCGCAGATTTTTTTCTTTCTCCTCATCTTCTCCTTCCTCTCCTTCTTCTCTCCGCGTACTCCGCACCTCTGCGGTGAACTCTTCCAGCCGGTTCTTCACTCCAGAGATTGCTTCCAATCTCTCGTCGATCTCCCGCTCCTTCAATTCTGGCCACGCGCTTTTGGCGAGTACCCGGCGCGCCTCCTCGTCCAGAATCACAAAATCTTCGGCCAGACCGATGGTGTGGCCGTATTCCCGCAGGAGCAGTGCGCCCAGGGCGTGGAAGGTGCAGACTGTCGCCTGTGCCGCGGTCGCTTCTCCCAGCAGAGCGGCCAACCGTTGCCCCATCTCAACGGCGGCTTTATTCGTAAACGTAATCGCCAGCAGGGATTCCGGAGCGACGCCCCGCTCGCGCACCAGCCAGGCCAGGCGCACAGCCAGGGTGCGCGTCTTGCCCGTGCCCGGCCCCGCCACAATCACCAGCGGACCTGTGGTGTGGGTGGCAGCGGCTCGCTGGGCATCGTTGAGCGCATTCAACCACCGGGCAACGGAGACGGGAGGAAGGGAGGAAGGGAGGACAGGAGGACGGGAGGAAGGGAGGACAGGAGGAAGGGAGGAAGGGAGGACAAGAGGACGGGAAGAAGGGATGGCTGACGCGGGCGCATCGGTTACTCTCTTCCCTTCCTCCCTTCCTCCCTTCTCCTCTGCGTCTCTGCGTCTCTGCGGGAGACTTTCCCTCTCGCGGAACAGCCCGCCTTGCACCGTCGCCAGCCGGTCGGCCTCGTCGCGGAAGAGGCGGATGACGCCGTACTCCCCGTCGTAACCCGCCTCGGCCACCACTTCCCCGGCGCGCATACGGCGAATCCCCTCGGCCAGGAGGGGGCCACCCGCGGCGGCGATCTCCTCCACGGGAATCTCACGCAGGATCGCCAGCTCCGGCCCCAACTCCTCCAACAGGCGGAAGTATTCAGCCTGCACCCGTTTGCTGCCCGCGCCCACCCCCTGCATCTCCCCCAATAGTTCCGGCAGGGGGACGAGGCTGTGATAGTTGTGGGTGCGTGGCGGTCTGCCGCCGGGGGGACGGTCGGCCAGCTCCTCCACCCGGTGCAGGACGCCGACTGTCACCGGTTTGCCGCAGACACTGCACAGCCCGTTGTGTTCGATAGTTGTGGGCGGCTGCCAGGCGATGCCACACTTGCGGTGGCCGTCGTTGTGGTATTTGCCCTCCTCCGGGAAGAACTCGATTGTGCCCAGAAATTGGGCCGGGTCGCCGCTTTTGAGCGCGGCAAAGAGCGCGTCGTAGCCCAATTCGGTGTTGAAAAGCGTCGCTTCGCGGCCCAGTTTGGGCGGCGAATGGGCGTCGGAGTTGGAGACGAGTGTGTAGCCGTCCAATTGGGAGACGCGCCAGTTCATCGGCGGATCGGAGGAGAGACCGGTTTCCAGGGCGAAGATGTGGGGCGTCAGGTCGCCGAAGCACTCTTGCACCGAATCAAAGCCGGATTTGGAGCCGAGCATGGAAAACCAGGGCGTCCAGATGTGGGCGGGGATCAGGTGGCAGCGGGGGTCTACTTCCAGCGCGATCTCCAGCAGGTCGCGGCTGTCCAACCCCAGAATCGGGCGGCCATCGGCGCGGATGTTGCCGATCTTCTCCAATGCGGCCTGCAAACGGGCCAGCGCATCCAACGACGGAGCGCAGACGACGTTGTGGACTTTGCGCGTCTTGTCGTACTTTTTGTAGATGTTGGAGATTTCCCCGGCCAGCAGAAAGCGCACAGTGCCCCGGCAGGCCGCGGGCACATCGTCGGCCAGCGCCGCCGCGTACTCATCCTTCAGCCGAAAGAGTCCCTCCTCGGCGGGTTGCAGCTTGGCGCGCATCTCCGCCAGCCAGCCGGGGTGCGCGATGTCGCCCGTGCCGACGACGTTGACCCCCTTCAACTGCGCCCATTTCCAGAGATGCTCAAAGGTCAGGTCGGGGCTGGTGGCCCGGCTGTAGTGGGAGTGGATGTGGAGATCGGCGGTGAGGTGCATGGCGGGTTGGCGATTGGCGATTGGCGACTGGCGACTGGCGATTGGCGACTAACAATTGGCGATTGGCGACCTGCCACTTGCCACTTGCCACTTGCGACCTGCCACTTGCGACTTGCGACCTGCCACTTGCCACTTGCGACTTGCCACCTGCCACTTGCGATAGTATACCCGATTGGGGGTGGGCTGTCAGACTGCGGTTGTTCTGGGAGTACAACGGAAACCCGCCAGCCGGGTAGTGTGTTGTCAAAACAACCCCGATAAACTGAAGGGTGGTGTTTTCAATTTCAATCCAACTCACAGGAGGTTGACACCCATGAAAGCGATGATTGTGTATGATTCGGGCTTTGGCAACACAGCCAAAATCGCCCAGGCCATCGGCGACGGAGTGCGCGCCGCATTGGGTAGCGTCGGGGATGTGGACGTCTACCCGGTGGCTGACGTGAAAGCCCAGCAACTGGCAGGCGTGGATCTGCTTGTCGTCGGCTCCCCCACGCGCGGCTTCCGGCCGATGCCAACGACAACCGAGTTTCTCAAGGGAATCCCCAACAATTCTCTGCGCGGTGTGCGCGTGGCCGCCTTCGACACCCGTTTCACTGCGGAAAAGATTCGCGCCATCGGCTGGTTTCTTAACGCCCTCGTCGGTCTTTTCGGCTATGCAGCCCGGTCCATCTCCGACCAGCTCGTGAAGAAGGGGGGCACGCTGGCGCTCCTGCCCGAAGGCTTCTATGTGGGTGATACGGAAGGGCCGCTGCTGGAGGGTGAAGCGGAGCGGGCCACAATTTGGGCGCGCCGCCTGGTGACCGAGACTGTGCCAGCTTAATCTGAAAAATAAGGTAACGCAAGCTGACAGCTTGCGTTACGGGGTCAGAAGCGCGGGAAGCGAAAACGCAGCGGCCAGCGGTAGCGCAGGGCCGCGCCGGCGGGGGTGGGATGCACGCGGATCAGACCGGTGATCCACCAGGAGACGAGGATGAGCAGGCTGCCGATGGCAAAGATGACCGCTTCTGGCACGTCGACGCGGTAGAGCCAGGCCCCGATGAAAGGGGTAATCAGCCCGCGCAGACCAATGACCGTCGCCTGTACCGCCGCGTACTCCACCACTTTGTCCGGCTCGGCCAGGGAGATGGAGGTGTTGATCAGCCCCAAATCCACCCCGGCGGAGATGATGCCCTGGGCGATAAAGGCGGGCAGCAGCATCCAGCCGTTTGTCGCCCAGATGTAGGAGAAAGGCACAAAGAAGGCGATGAGTAGATTGACCCGCATCACCCACAGCCCGCCCCGCTTGTCCACTGCGCCGCCCCAATAGAGAAAACCCAGCAGCCAGAAGGCGGATTGGGCCAGACCGAGCAGCCCGATTTGGGTGTAAGAGAGATGCAGGCGATCCACCTGCACCACCGGGTAGAGAGCGTAGCCAAGCAGCGCGCCCAAGCCATAGACGGTGAAACTGAGCAGGTGCAGGGCAAAAGGGCGGTTGGTGCGTACAATCGCCAGCAGCCCGGCCAGCGTCTTTGTCTGGCGCGGCGGCAGAGGGCCTTCGTTGACTTCTATGCGGTTGAAGAAGACCGTCGAAAGAATGCCCATCAGCCCGGCCAGGGGAAAGAGAATCCGGTAGCCCCATTCGTCCAGCGCCCAGCCGGCCAGAGGCGTGATGGCGACGACCGCCACTGTCATGCCCAGACGGGTGAGCGCGAGAATTTTGCCCCGGATCGCTTCCGGGTAGATGACCTGGACGATGCGGGTATAGGCGGGCGAGGGGAAGGCTTCCAGAAACCAGAAAAGCGCGGTGAGCAGGACGAGCCAGGGTACCTGCTTGACCAGACCCACGAAGAGAAAGATGGCCCGGGCCGCATACCAGCAGGCCACGGCAAAGCTCTTTGTGCGGCGGCGGCGCATAAGGACGATACTGAAGGAGGTGAGGATCGACCCCAGATAGGTCTGTGAGGTGTAGAGCGCCAGCATCTCCGTCGACGCGCCCAGATTGCGCAGAACAACGGGGATAAACTGGAGGGCCGCACCGAAGAAGAAGCCGTAAGCCACTGCACCCCACAGGTCCAGGAGGGCATTGCGGCGCACGCCGGGCAGCGCGGCGCGCAGATAGGCGGGCAGAAACGAGCGGGCAGATGATTCGTTGTGCGTAGACAAGGGCAATCCGTTGGCAAGGGTGAAAGGCAACTCTTTCTATTGTCGCTGGAAGGGGGGAAAGTGGCAAGTTGCGGGTGAATGATCGCGAAGGGACGAAGGGAGACGAAGAAATGAAGGATCTCCCAGAGATGGCAGGTGGCAGGTGGAAAGTCGCAGGTGGCAGGTCGCAACCCGCAACCCGCAACTCGTTGACAGATACCCCGAAGGGCGGTAAAATTTGGCAACCACCGACAGAAACCACTGAAATCCAGGAAGGAAAGAGCAATGGCTCAGTTTGAAGTACACGATGCAGATGTCCTGGCCCAGGCCCGCGCGATTCTGGAGAATGCGGGCGGGCCAGCCGGGATGGCGCAACGGGTGGTGGAGGCGGTGGCAGCCAACGAAGAGTGGCGCGGCAAGCGCTGTCTCAATCTCCTGGCCCCCGAAGCGCCCACCAGCCCGACTGTGCGCCGCCTGCTCGCCGCCGAGATCGGCATCCGGGCCGCCGAAGGCCACATCGGGCGCGTCAACCGCTGGTTTGCCGGCACCCAATACATTGATGAAGTAGAGTCGCTCTGCGTGGAACTGCTCAAAAAAGCCTTCCGCTGCCACTACGCCGACCACCGGCTGATGGGCAGTATGCTGGGCAACCTGGCCGTCTACCATTCCCTCGTCCAGCCGGGTGACGCTGTGATGAGCGCCGCGCAGCCCTACGGCGGCCATTCCAGCAACCGACAGGACGGCCCTGCAGGCACACGCGGCTTGCAAATCCACGACATTGCCTTTGACCCGCAGCGGCTGGAAGTGGATTTGGACCGCTTCGCCGAAGAAGCCCAGCGCATTCAGCCCAAGCTGGTGGTGATGGGGATGTCAATGACGCTCTTTCCCCTGCCCGTGCGCCAGATGGCGGAGATCATTGCGCCCTGGGGCGGCAAGTTTGTCTATGACGGCGCGCACCAGGCCGGTCTGATCGCGGGCGGGCAGTTTCAAGACCCGCTGCGTGAGGGCGCGGTGATTCTGACCGGCTCCGCGGGCAAGACTTTCAGCGGCCCGCAGAGCGGTATGATCCTCTGGAACGACCCGGCGCTGACTGTGCCGATCACAGAAGCCATCTTCCCGGCGCTGGTGGCGACCCATCAGGTCAACCGGGTGGCGGCGCTGGCGGTGGCCGCGGCGGAGATGCTGGAATTCGGCAGCGTCTATATGGCCCAGATCGTCAAGAATTCGAAGGCGTTGGGCAAGGCGCTGGACGAGCGGGGCATCCCGGTTTTGGCTGCGGAGCGGGGCTATTCGGAGAGCCACCAGATCATCGCCAACGTGCGGCGTTTTGGCGGCGGGCTGGATGTGGCGCACCGGTTGGCCGCGGCCAATCTGATCACCAACAAGAATCTGATCCCCGGCGACACCGCGGCGGATTGGGATCGTCCCAGCGGTCTGCGCATTGGCACAATCGAAGTGACGCGCCTGGGGCTGATGGAGGCCGATATGGCTCGCATCGCCGACTTCTTCCAACGGGTGCTGATCGACAAGAAAGATACCGATGCCGTGCGCAAGGATGTCGAGGCGTTCCGGCTGCCCTTGCAGGATTTCTACTACAATTTTGACAACGGCTGGCCGCGGTAGCGGGTGGTGGCGGGTGGAAAGTGGAAAGTTGCAGGTGGAAAGTGGCAGGTGCGTTTTCCTCGTTCCTCGTTCCCAGCGCTCCCGCGTGGGAACGGCTCTGCGACGCTCTGCGTCAGGGCGGCCAATCAGCATTGCCACAAGAGAAGCAGTGGGCTGTAATTTCCGTTTGCGTTGCGCACAAACGGCGAGTATACTACACGGAAAAGTTAACTTCAGATAAAGGATTAGCAAAGCTGCCCCTCATCCCGATTGCATCGGCTTCAGGCGCAGGAAGGTTCCCAATGGCGCACGACTATCTTGACTTCGAACTGAGCATTGAGTCAGTTCTCAACGGTTATGGCTATACAGTGACGGTCGTGCGTTCGCCAATGGGTGTGGCGAAAGAGTCGGTCGCTTTTCCGTTCAGTGAATCCCAATTGGAACTCCGGCTGAAGGATTTGGAGATCGCCCTGCTCCGTTCCAGTGGTGGACCCCGGCGCAAAGCGTTGACGAAAGAAGAAACGTCGGTCAAGGCGTTGGGTAGCGCCTTCTTCGACTTTCTGCTGGTCGGGGAGGTGCGCGCCCTCTTCTACGAGAGCCGGCGCGAAGCCGAACGCGGCGGGCACGGTCTGCGCCTGAAACTGCGTATGGACGCGGCGGAACTGGCCGCGTTGCCCTGGGAATTCCTGCACGACCCGCGCAACGACGATTACCTCTGCCTGGCCAGCGACACCCCGCTGGTGCGCTATCTGCCCGTGGCCCAGCCGCTCCGACCGTTGATGGTGACGCCGCCCCTGCGCATTCTGGGGATGGTGGCCAGTCCGCGCAGCTACGAAGCGCTGGACGTGGCGACGGAGCAGAAGCAGTTGGAGCAGGCGCTCGCTGTTCTGCAAGCACAGGGATTGTTGGAACTGACCTGGCTGGACGGGGGAAGCTGGCGCGTTTTGCAGCGGGAGATGCGCCGTTCCGACTGGCATATCTTCCATTTTATCGGCCACGGCGGATTTGATAAAAGCCGGGACGAGGGCTTTTTGGCTTTTGCCGACGAACGGGGCGAGGCCGAGCGTATCTACGCCGGTCAGTTGGCCCGGCTGTTGGATAAGCAATCCCTGCGTCTGGCCCTGCTCAATGCCTGCGACGGCGCAAAGGCGGGGCAGCTAGACATCTTCTCCAGCACGGCCGCTGCCCTGGCCCGGCGCAGCGTGCCCGCGGTGCTGGCGATGCAATACGAGATCAGCGACGCAGCCGCGCTGGAATTCAGCCGCTCCTTCTACGAAGCCCTGGCCGACGGCTTACCGGTGGACGCTGCCGTGACCGAAGCCCGACGATCTCTCAGTTTCGCCCGTCCCAATTCGGTAGAGTGGGGCACGCCGGTGCTGTATATGCGGGCCACGGATGGACGGCTATTTGAGTGGGAGAGTTCTCCTGCAGAGGCGCAAAGGCGCAGAGAAGAGGAAGAACAGCAAAAGGCAAAGGCGGCAGGTGGCAGGTCGCAGGTGGCAGGTGGAGAAGCGACTGCGCCGGTAAAAACGCCTGCTGTAGCTCCCACACCCCAATCTCCAGTCCCCGTTCGCAAATCTCCTATTGATTTCGATTGGGTGACGATCCCCGCCGGGGAGTTTACGATGGGCAGTGATAAGAAAAAGGATTCGATGGCTTCCGACGACGAAATGCCGCAGCACACGCTCTATCTGCCGGAATATCGGATTGCCCGCGTGCCGGTGACGAACGCCCAATATTTACGCTTTGTGCAGGCCACGAAGTACAAGACTCCTGAACACTGGAAAGGCGGGCGGATTCCTGACGGCAAGCAAGAGCATCCGGTTGTCAATGTCTCCTGGCACGATGCCATCGCCTTCTGCGCTTGGGCAGGCGCTCAACTGCCCAGCGAGGCTGAATGGGAGAAGGCGGCGCGGGGAACGGATGGGCGCATCTGGCCCTGGGGCAACCAGCCGCCGGACAAGAGCCATTGCAATTTCGACAACAATGTGGGCGACACGACGCCGGTCGGCGCGTATCCCGCGGGGGCCAGTCCATACGGGGTGTTGGATATGGCGGGGAATGTATGGGAATGGACGCGAAGTGCTTGGGGGAGTTATCCGTATAAACTGGAGGACTGGAGAGAAAATTTGAACCGTAAGGAGAATGACCGTCGTGTGTTGCGTGGGGGGTCGTTCCCCTACTACCGTAACAACGTGCGTTGCGCCTATCGGTACAGGTACAACCCTGACTACAGGGTCAGGGACCTCGGGTTTCGCCTCCTTTCCCCCGGCAGTTGAACCGATGGACTCTGGTCTTCTCTGGACTCTGAAAAACGATGGCACTCTGTGCTTTGCCCGGCTGCTGCGCAGCAGCACCGGGCGGGGGTCTGGGGGCATAGCCCCCAGCGTGTATCGCCGTCAGGCGATCAATTTTTTGAAGAACCCCCACCTAACCTCCCCCGCAGCGGGGGAGGGATTGATTGGCGGGCTGAGTTTGTTGGGTGTACCGTATAATTTGGCGAAAGAGCGTCGCCTGAATTTTGTGCTATACTCTTGATAGAAGAATTCATCTTCACAGATACACGGGAAAACAATGTACGAGATCGAATTCTCTTCAGAAGCGCTCGATGACTTGGAAGCATTCCGAAAATTCGAGCAACAGAAAATCGTCGCAAGTATCGAAGCCCAACTCACGTATGAGCCGATGATGGAGACACACAATCGTTTTCGGATGCGTCCCAATGATGTGGCCGAATGGGAACTGCGTATCGAGAGGTATCGGGTCTTCTATAACGTCGAGACAACAGTACAGATTGTCAGCATTGAGGTCATCGGGCTTAAGATTGGCAACCAGTTGTACGTGCGTGGCAAACGGAGGGATCTATGAGAGTTATTACAGTACCAACACAAGAAAAGTTTCTGTTTGACCTGCTTAACGATGTGCGTCAGGACGATTTGATTCTACAGACCGCTGATGGGCAACAGTTTGTCCTGATGTCTCTCGATGGCTGGACCGGCTTTCCCGTCGGCGACAGCGACGACTTTGCCCAGGAAGTACAGGTCACCGGGGAAAATCAGGTATTGCTGCGCTTTCTGGCCGAGCGGCGCTCCAATGGAAAACGAATCCCGCTGGCCGATGTAAAGAAGCGGTTGGGATTGAATTGAACTACAAAACCCCCACCTAACCTCCCCCGCAGCGGGGGAGGGACTGATTGGCGGGTGGGTGGGGTTCTCTCGTGCCCACGCTCCTGCGTGGGCACTTCCCCGGACGCTCAGCGTCCAGACTGTCGCCCCACCGACCGGCAACCCTGACGCAGAGCGTCGCACAGCCGTTCCCACGCGGGAGCGATGGGAACGAGCCACTTGACGCCGGCATACTCCGCAATCAAATCGTCCTAGCCTTTCGGATACCAGAGATGAATACACTGGCCGAGCTTACTCCCGCTTAAGTCGTTTCTCTACTCCTCCCTGCCGTTCCCACTTTCCACCTTCCACCTGCCACCTTCCACCTTCCACCTTCCACCTTCCACCTTCCACCCCCAGCGTCATGCGCCGGGGGTGGCTCTTTTTGGACTAAAATGGCACTATTTGCCCGCAACTCATAACTCGTAATCCGCAACCCGCAACAGTTAGGTATTGACATAGCTATTTCCTTGTGCTATAGTTAGCCACATGCCTAACCAAGCGCACCCTCTGGACAAAATTTTTCACGCCCTGGCCGACCCCACCCGGCGCTCGGTGATGGAACGCCTCTCGACTGGGCCGGCGTCGGTAGGCGAATTGGCGCGGCCTTTTGCGATGGCGCTGCCCTCCTTCCTGCAACATCTGAAAGTGCTGGAAGAGAGCGGCCTGCTGCGTTCCCACAAAGTGGGGCGGGTGCGCACCTGCCAGATCGAACCCCAGGCGCTGGCGATGACGGAACGCTGGCTGGCGGAGCAACGCACGCTGTGGGAGCGACGCCTCGACCAGCTTGACGATTATTTAATCAACCTGAGCAACAAGGAGAGAGAAGAATGAACCGAGCAGAGTACGACCAATTCAACCCCCAAACCGATCTCGTCCTGGAACGCGTGATTGATGTTCCCCGTGAACTGGTCTGGGCGGCGTGGACCCAGCCCGAACATCTCAAAAAATGGTTCGCGCCTGCGCCCTGGACTGTCTCGGAGTGTGAACTCGATCTGCGTCCGGGTGGGATGTGCCGCACTGTCATGCGTTCCCCGGAGGGAGAGGAGTTTCCCAACATGGGCTGTTATCTGGAGCTGATCGAGAACGAAAAGATCGTTTTCACCGACGCGCTGGGTCCCGGCTTTCGGCCTGTAGAGAACGGATTTTTCACAGCGGTCATCACCTTTGCGGCCCACGGCAGCGGTACGAAATACACGGCGCGGGCCATGCACAGAGACGAGGCAGGACGCAAGACCCACGAGGAGATGGGCTTTCATGCCGGTTGGGGGAAATGTCTCGACCAGCTTGTCGCCCTGGTCAAAGCGGGGTAACTACCTTTGACCCGTTTGGATAAAAAGTGCCGGGGAGTCGCCAGCCTGGCCAGGTAGTTACCAGGAATAACCAAAATGCGTAGGGATCAACAACTTGTGAAACTGATCGGCATTGACGTCGGCGGCACATTCACCGATTTTGTCCTGCTGGAAAACGGGCAGATACGCATCCACAAATCCCCCACCACGCCGGACGACCAGAGCCGGGGCATTGTGACCGGACTGTCAGAACTTTTGAACTTCCCTGAACTTGCAAAAGCCCCTTCCCCCCTCCCCCACAGTGGGGGTGGGGGTGCTTGGGCTGGGGGTCTGGTTGTCCACGGCACTACCGCCGCCACCAATGCTCTCCTCGAACGCAAAGGGGCGGCCACCGCTCTCCTCACCAGCGCCGGCTTTGCCGATGTGATCGAAATTGGCCGCCAGAACCGCCCCCATCTCTACGCCCTGCACCAGCAGCGCCCGCCCCAACTGGTGCCGGCTGAGTTGCGTTTCGAGGCGGTGGAGCGGCTGGACGTAGACGGCAATATCCTCACGCGCCTGGACGAAGCCGCGCTCGAAGCAGTAGCCCGCCAGATGGCCGCGACCCAGCCGGAGAGCGTCGCCGTCGTCTTCCTCTTCTCCTACCGCAACCCGGCCCACGAAGAACAGGCCGCGGCCATTCTGCGCCGCTACCTGCCCGACGCCCTCCTTTCTATCAGCAGCCACCTCCTGCCCGAATACCGGGAGTA
Organism: Litorilinea aerophila; assembly: GCA_945897075.1. Lineage (GTDB taxonomy): Bacteria > Chloroflexota > Anaerolineae > Caldilineales > Caldilineaceae > JACQGT01. The sequence goes on along the minus strand of CAMDEX010000034.1, from coordinate 8,645 downwards.
CGAGCGCACGGCCACGACAGTCATCAACGCCTATCTGCAACCCCTGGCTGACCGCTATTTGCGCCGTCTTTCCGCAGCCCTGGACGGCGTACCCGTGCGGGTGATGCAATCCAACGGCGGCGCGATTGGGGTTGAACAGGCCAGCGCGGAACCGGCGCGCCTCGTCCTCAGCGGGCCAGCGGGCGGGGTTGTTGGCGCATTCGCCGTGGCAGCCCAGGCGCTGGAAAGCGAACGGCCCGCCATCATCAGCTTCGATATGGGCGGCACCAGCACCGATGTGGCGCTCTGCCCCGGCCAGATTCCGCGCAGCGGGGAGAGTGAAATTGCCGGGCTGCCCCTGCGTCTGCCCGTCATTGACATCCACACTGTGGGCGCGGGGGGCGGCAGTCTGGCCTTTGTGGATGCGGGGGGCGGGATGCGTGTCGGCCCGCAGAGCGCGGGCGCGCTGCCTGGCCCGGTCTGCTACGGACGGGGCGGCGTGCAACCGACTGTCACCGACGCCAATCTGGTGTTGGGGCGGCTGGACGGCGGCAACTTTCTGGGCGGCACGGGTGCGGTGGCGCTGGATGCAGAGGCCGCGCTGGGCGCGCTCACCCGCCTGGGCGAAGCGTTGGGCGGTTATTCAGCGCAGGCAGCCGCTTTGGGCGTCATCCGCATTGCCAACGCCACAATGGAACGCGCGCTGCGCCGGGTCTCGGTGGAACGGGGGCACGACCCGCGCGGCTTCGTACTCGTCCCCTTTGGCGGCGCGGGGCCTCTGCACGCCTGCGATCTGGCCGCGGCGTTGGGCGTGCAGCGCATCCTCATCCCACCCAGCCCCGGCGTACTCAGCGCGCTGGGGCTGCTGATGGCCGATGTGGTACACGAAAACGCCCAGGCCATTTTGCGCGAGGCTGGGGCGCTACAGGCGGAGATCGGCTTCCTCGCCGGCCACTTTGCCCGGCTGGCCGCGGAGAGCCGGGCTGTGCTGGCTGGGGAAGGGGTGGCCGATCCCCGGCTGGACGCCGCGCTGGATCTGCGCTACCGGGGACAGAGCTACGAACTCACCGTCCCCCTGGCGACGCCCGTCAGCCATGTCGGGCTGGCGGAAGCCGTGGCCGGGTTCCACATTTTACACGAGCAGCGCTACGGCTATGCCCGCCGCGACGAGCCGGTGGAAGTGGTCACTTTGCGGCTGCGCGGCAGTGCGCCGGGCGCGCAGCCGGAAGTCCAGCGGCGGCCACTGGGCGTGGCGGATGCTTCCCCGGCCTTTCTGGGCGAAAAACTCGTCTGGTTTCAGGCCGACGCGCCCACCGCCACTGCAACGTATGACCGCAGCCGTCTCGCCCCCGGCAACCGTTTTCCCGGCCCCGCCGTCGTCTACCAATTCGACACGACGACAGTCATCCCGCCTGGCTGGGGTGCCAGGATGGACGGCTGGGGCAATTTGTGGGTGGAGAGATGACGGCGGACGGCGGACGGCGGACGGTGGACCGCGGACCGCGGACGGCAGACGGCAGACGGCGGACGGCGGACCGCAGACGGCAGACGGCGGACCGCGGTCTACCGTCTACGGTCTACCGTCTGCCGTCTACAGCAAATTGAGGCATATTCCAAAGGAGATGGGTATGGCGTACAAATTTGAGCAGTTGGATGTGTGGAAACTGGCGCTGGACTATCTTGACCTCTATTTATGCGATCGCAAGTGAACTTCCCAGATCGGAAGAGTACAACTTGAAAAGTCAGATCGTACGCGCCGCTACCAGTATCTCCCTGAATATCGCAGAGGGTTCGACCGGCCAAAGTGACGCGGAGCAGTCACGATTTTTGGGTATAGCGATTCGTTCGCTTGTAGAAACGGTTGCCTGCCTTCACATTATTCACCGTCGCGGCTACTTGAAGGATATTGAGCAGCTACGCACCGCCTATCGAGCCAGCCAAACTTTATTCGCAAAGCTACAATCCTTTCGTCGCTCCCTACGCTCAGAAACCCTACGCGACGAATCTGAAGAGTATCAGGCGGATACGGGCATTCCCTTTTAATCTGTTGACAGTAGACCGCAACAGATGCAGTCGCCAATTGACGTACCAGAGACGATACCAATGGTCCGCCGTCTGCTGTCTGCGGTCTACTGTTTGACAGATGCTGCGCGGTCCGCGGTCCGTCGTCTGCCGTCAGAAAGAAAGGTGTTTATCAATGACCAGACCAGACCCCATCACCCTCGAACTCTACCGCCATCGCTTCGCCGGGATTGCCGAGGAGATGGGCGTGACTCTGCGCCGCACCAGCTACTCGCCCAATATCAAAGAGCGGCTTGACTATTCCTGCGCGCTCTTTGACGGGGAGGGGCGGATGGTGGCCCAGGCCGCGCACATCCCCGTCCACCTGGGCGCGATGCCCGCCAGCGTGGCCGCCGCCCTCGCCGCCTTCCCGCACTGGGCCGCGGGCGATCTGGTTCTCCTCAACGACCCCTATGCCGGCGGCTCACATTTGCCCGACATTACGATGATTTCGCCGGTGTTTATCGGGGATTGGGGATTGGAGACTGGGGATTGGGGATTGGAGACTGGGGCGCGATCCCCGATCCCCGATCCCCGATCCCTTGTCTCTAATCCCCAGCCCCCTTCCTTCTTCATCGCCAGCCGCGCCCACCACGCCGATGTGGGTGGTATGTCCCCCGGTTCTTTGCCCCTTTCCACAGAAATTTATCAGGAGGGGATTATCATCCCGCCCGTGAAAGTATACGCGGCCGGGCAGCTTGTGGAGGGGGTGTTGGCGCTGATCCTGCGCAATGTGCGCACACCAGACGAGCGACGCGGCGATCTGGCCGCGCAACGGGCCGCGCACGCGGTGGGCGAAACGCGTCTGCTGGAGTTGGTGGAACGTTTCGGCACGGAGGAGGTGAATGCCTACGCCGATCATCTGCTGGCCTACAGCGAACGGCTGACCCGCGCTGCCATCCGGGGCTGGCCCGACGGCGCGTACACCTTCGAGGATGTGATCGAGTTTGTCCAGCCGCAAGGGGTGACGCTGACGCCGATTCGGGTAACGGCGACGATTGCGGGCGAGACGATTAACTTTGACTTTGCGGGCACGGCGGACGCCATCCAATCGTCCCTCAACGCGCCCCTGGCCGTGACCCAATCCGCCTGCTATTACGTCGTGCGGGCGCTGGCCGGTGAAATTCCCGTCAATTCGGGCTGTTTTGCGCCGGTAACAGTCTCTGCTCCCCCTGGCTGTCTGGTCAACGCCCAGCCGCCCTCCGCCGTGGCCGGGGGCAATGTGGAGACCTCCCAGCGGGTGACGGATGTGGTGCTGGGCGCGCTGGCCCAGGCTCTGCCGGATCGGGTGGCCGCGGCCGGCCAGGGCACAATGAACAATTGCACAATGGGGGGCAAACGGGCCGACGGTTCGCCCTGGGCCTACTACGAGACGCTGGGCGGCGGGATGGGCGCGCACCCCGCGGGCGACGGGCTGAGCGGTGCGCACGTCCACATGTCCAACACACTGAACACACCCGTCGAAGCGCTGGAAATGGCCTATCCGCTACGCCTGCTGCGCTACCAATTGCGCCGGGGCAGCGGCGGCGCGGGTCAACACCGGGGCGGCGACGGGCTGATCCGGGAGTACGAATTGCTGGGGGAGACGACTGTCACCGTCCTCAGCGAGCGACGGGTGGTCGGTCCCTGGGGATTGGCGGGCGGCGGGGCGGGCGCAACTGGGCGCAATACGCTCATCCACCCGGACGGGCGTGAAGAGGAATTGCCCAGCAAGTTCAGCCGCCGTCTGGCCGCGGGCAGCCGGCTACGCATCGAAACGCCGGGCGGCGGGGGGTGGGGAGTAGCGAACGGGGATTGGGGATTGGGGATTGGGGATTAGAGACTGGCGATTAGGGACTGGCGACTGGGGTTCGTCCTGACCGATCCCCGTTCGCCGATCCCCGTTCGCCGATCCCCGTTCGCCAATCCCCGTTCGCCTTACAACAGCGGCATCACTTCTTCGGCAAAGAGCAATGGGCCGTCGGTGCTGGGAAAGTCGGTGAAGCGCAGGATGAAATAGTCCACGCCGAGGGCGGTGAAGGCGCGCAACTGATCCGCCACCTCTTCCGGCGTGCCCAGGATACCGCCGCCTACGGCAAAGGGGGAGGCGTCGGCGTAGCGTTGCGCCAGTGCGCGGGTGGGGGCAACCGAGATTGTCTCGCACGCCCAGGTTTTGCGGATGCTGTCGAAATCCCGGCCTACCGCGTCGCAGTGGCTGCGCAACACGCCCAGCTTCTGCGCATAGCGGGCCGCGTCGCCGCCGGGGATGTTCCACCAGTCCGCGTGCTTCGCCACCACACGCAGGGTCAACTGTTCACCGCCGCCGCCGATCAAAATGGGCGGGAGCGGGTTGGGCTTTGGCTCGCACAGCGCGTTGTCTATGCGGTAGTATTTACCCGCGTAGCTGGCAGGCGTCTCCGTCCACATCCGTTTGACAATCTCCACCGTCTCTTCCAACTGACGGATACGCACGGCTGGCGAGGGAAAATCGTAGCCGTAGGCTTTGTATTCGTCGGCTTTCCAGCCCGCGCCGATGCCAAAAATGAAGCGCCCGCCGCTGAGCAGTTGCAGGGTAGCCCCCATCTTGGCCAGCAGGGCCGGATTGCGGTAGGACTGGCAGAGGACGATTGTGCCAAAGTGAAGCAGGGGAAACTTCCCGGCCAGATAGCAGATGGAGGCCAGACATTCCAGCGTGTCGGTCTCGGCGGCCTGCCAGCCCGCCCAGGGGATGAAGTGATCGGCCACCCAGGCCGAGTGAAATTTGCCCGACGCCGCGGTCAAAGCGGCCTCGATCTGCGCGGTGAAGTTGTGCCCCCGGCTGCCGTCTACCGGGAAGGCGGGCACACGCAGGCCGAATTGGACGGTTGACATTGCGCGTCTCCTTTTGTATTACCAAAGCTCCAATCCAAGCAACTTTTTGCCCAGATCGGTTAGCTGTGCGGGTTGGCCGTGTAACTCTTCCAGCTTGCGCGGGTCGCCGGGAAAGGCACGGCTGTTGGCGGGCGGGCGGCGTTGCTGCCACTGTTCGATGCGTTGACGCCGGGCTTCCTCGTTCTCTGGCTGGGCAGGATACATTGTGATGTACTGGGCCAGCCGCGGGCGATCCGTGCGGTTGCGCCCGTTGCCGTGGAGCAGACCCGTATGCCAGATGACCAGATCGCCTGCTTTGGCTGGAATGGGTTTGACGGTCAGACCGCTGATGTCCGGGCTGCGCAGGTTAGCGCCCTCTTTCTGGCGAGCCACAATCTCCGCCACCTGGCGGTGTGAAGCGGGCACACACTGAAAACCGCCCTGGGCTTCGTCCGTGTCGGTCAGATTCAACACCCCCTGCACGCGCAGACCAATCGGCCAGGTGGTCGGGTCGAAATCCCAGTGGATAAAGCCGTGATAGTCCCAATCAGGGCGGGCGGGCGGGTTCATATTCACCCGGTCCAAACTGACCCACAGCTTCTCGTCGCCAAAGAGTTCGGCGAAAATCTGGTGGATGCGGGGGTGCTGGCGGTTGTCCCACAGGGCCTGGTGGTGGTAAAGCTCCACCATTCCGGTTGGGCGATGCCAATCCGGGCGGCTGTACCACTCCTGCGGGTTGTTGCGATCCATCGCCAGGAACTCCCACAGGGCGTCGATCACCCGGTCGAGATTCTCCTGCGGCACTGCGTTGGGAACGACGATATAGCCCTGCTCTTCCCAAAAAGCTCGATCTTCTGCGCTGAGAATGCCCATTGGCATATCCTTTTGAATACGGTTCGGAATGATTCCAAGAAAGTCTTTGGACGCAGATTTACGCAGACAAACGCTGATTGCGCGGAATCAAATCCGCAAATTCTGTTATCCGTCTTCTATTGTGGCAACTAAAGTATGGAGACGATATTTTCGGTAATTCTCAGATGATCGACGCCAACAATTTCTATTCACGGGCGCGCTCCCGCCTCCGTTCGGCCAAGAGTGCGTCTATGAGAGACCTCTTTCCCTTGAAGCGACCTGCCGCTTGCCCAATTGGGTTAGACAGTCGGGGGATGATTGACAGCACGCCTCCGTAAGCGACCGACACGACACGCTCCCCTGGATTCAAACCGTATTGACGGCGCATATCAACAGGAATGACAATCCAACCCTTTGCAGAAATCGTTGCTGTCTGGAATTGAAATATCTGCTGAATTAAGTCAGGCTCTGTCTGGCGGGGATCCGCATTCTGTGGCACGGGGCGCAGGTAAGGAAGGTCATCTTCAAATGCGCCTTCCAGATGGAGGGTAGCGGCTTCCAGCAGCATCGTCTGGGCATTTGCGGGTGTGTCGCCCCACGAAGCCACGTCCAGTTCAGGGCAAAGCGCAGTGTAGCCGTCTTCTTCTTTAATAATCAGACCTGTGAATGTGAACATACCGGCAGTATAGCACAAGTGCCCAAGCCTCACAAGGAGTATTCCCATGCCCAACGTCTACAACTGGTCTTTGGGCCGCGCGATGAGTTACGCCTTTGAATGAGAACCGCTGCTTCTCTCAACTCCACAGGCGATCCCACGACCAATCGTTGTCCCAGGCGTCGGTGGGCTGGTCGAAGTAGACCGGGTTGCGCGGGTTGAGGTAACGGCGCGCCACCTCTTCGTTGATGTCGTCGAAGCCCAGCCCCGGCTTTTCGGTCACTGCCATAAAGCCGTCCTGAATCAGCGGGTCGGGCAGACCGGTGACGAGCTGGTTCCACTGGGGGTGGTCCACCGAATGGTTTTCCAGCACCAAGAAATTTTCGGTGGCTGCGGCGCAGTGCATATTGGCCAGCGCGCTGATGGGCGAACCGGCCATGTGCATCGCCATCGCAATGCCGTAGTCCTGGGCCAGATCGCCGATCTTCTTCGTCTCCAGAATGCCGCCGGAGGAGGCCAGGTCCGGGTGGATGATATTGACCGCCCGGTTTTGCAGCAAGGGCAGGAAGCCCTCCTTTAGGTAGATGTCCTCGCCGGTGCAGGTGGGGGTGTCCACAGCCGCGGTCAGCTCGGCCCACTGCTCGGCAAACTGCCAGGGAATCATATCCTCGTACCAGGCCAGGGTGAATTTGTCCAGCGCCTTGCCCAGGCGGATGCAAGATTTCAGGCCGATGTGGCCGAAGTGGTCTACGGCCAGGGGAATCTCGTAGCCGATGATACTGCGCACATCCGCCACGTACTGGCAAAGGTGCTCAATGCCGATGTCGGTGATCTGAATGCCCGTGAACTGGTGCATGACGTTGCGGCTCTCCAGCATCTCCGGCGGGGCAATCAGGCTGCCGGGTACTTGACGCAGCAGGTCAATGCCCACATCCATCTTGAGGAATTTGAAGCCCATCTGCATACGCTCTTTGAGCCGCTGACCCATCTCTTTGCCGTCAGGGACGCTGGGCGTGTCCGAGTAGCAGAGTACTTTGTCGCGGAATTTGCCGCCCGCAAGCTGGTAGGCGGGCACGCCGTAGGCCCGGCCTGTCAGATCGAAGAGAGCCATATCCACGGCGCAGACACCGCCGGCCTGACGGGCGTGGAAACCGAACTGTTTGATTTTACGGAAAATTTTGTCTATATTGCAGGGGTTCTCGCCGATCAGTTGGCGTTTGAGAGTCAGCGCGTAATTCATACTGGCCCCGTCGCGCACTTCGCCGTAGCCGGAGATGCCCTGGTTGGTGTCAATGCGGATCAGCGCCAACCGCATAGGCAGTCCGGCCAGATTGGCCACGCGCAGATCCGTGATGCGCAGGTCGGACGGGCGGGAATGGGTGTTGACTTTGTTGAGCAATTCTGCGGACATGGGACTTTCTTTCTCACAGGTGGTGGGTGGATGGGGGAAGATCGTTAGAAACGCACAGGACGACGTGTCAGCACATCTGTCTGCCGGCCAGGGCCGTCGAGAAGGAGGAGCAGCCGGTTCAAGACGCTGCGGCCCAGGAGAATCATATCGCCCTGCTCATCGGCAATGACGTCAACAGCAGGCAATGTCTCGCCAGCTACTTCAATGTCAATTACGAAAATAGTTACAACCCGCCACTCGCCCCAGTGGCTGCGAACGCGTGCGGCATGGGAATCTTGCGCGCGTAAGCGTCGTAGAAGTGTGGCTGGTACGAATGTAACGTCCGCACCCGTGTCAATCAACGCAGGCAACTTGTCGCTGCTTTGCCCTTCAAAAACGCGCAGAACGACGGGAAGAACGGGAAATGGCGGATAGAAAGTGGGATTGTAAGCAAATGACATCGCTATCGATCCAAATGCATGCTGTGGAACGTATAGACGGGCGTTTCGTCCCAATCGCCGTCCAGAATGGGGATCGGTGCATCGCCAAACTGAGTATGCACCCGCTGTATTAGTTTCGACTGATCCGCGTCTTGATCGATCACCTCTCCATTACGCACAGCAATAAAACACCCTCGAAAGCTCTGGCGAACGTCAGACGGTTGGGCAAACCAGCCCTCCTGCTCTTGCAGCATTTGATCGCTGCGCTGCTTCGACGCAGTTCTGCGCTTTTCCCTCATTCCAGCGCCGGCGGCTTCCATCACCGCGATTGCCTGAATAGCGCGCAGCCGATCCTCCGCGCCCAGCGGAGCCACCAGTTCTTTGACCTTTTCTACAATCATTTCTGCTGTTGTCATCGTCGCTCTCCTCTGCCGTCGCA
>CAMDEX010000033.1 GCA_945897075.1 Litorilinea aerophila | reverse complement strand
GTGCGTACCGGGCGCAGCAAGCAGCGCCCCTACAGGCAAAAACTTTTCTTGAAAAACCTGCGCATTTCTGGTCGGGAAATATAAGAACATTTGTTCAGTATCGTATCCATTTTACCGCAAAAGAGCAGAATATCAAACATAAACCGGGCTTGTCCGTAAGAGAAATTCTCTTTCTCGCGTCTTTCCGGGTTATACTTCGAAGACCGCAGACGGTAGACCGCAGACGGTAGACCGCAGACTGCTCGCATGACATTTCGCCACTGAAAGGAATTCCCAATGTCCCAACTATCCCTGCCGCCTCTCCCCACCTTTGCCGACGTGCTGGCTGCGCGTCTGGTGATCAACCGCTATCTGCGCCCGACACCGCTGCACAACTACCCTCTGCTGGACGAGTTGGTGGGCGCTGAAGTCTGGGTGAAGCACGAAAACTACCAGCCCATCGGCGCTTTCAAAGTGCGGGGCGGCATCAATTTTATGGCCCAACTGCCGGAGGAGCAGCGGGCATTGGGCGTGGCAACGGCCTCTACCGGCAACCACGGCCAGTCTGTGGCCTACGCAGCCCGGCTTTTTGGCGTTAAAGCGGTGATTGTTGCGCCGGAGGGGGCCAACCCGGTGAAGGTGGCGGCTATGCGCGGCTACGGCGCGGAGGTGCGTCTGCTGGGCGCGGATTTCGAGGCGGCCAAGCAGCAATGCGCCGCACTGGCCCAGGCCGAGGGACTCTACTTTGTCTCCTCCGGCGACGAGCCATCGCTGATCGCTGGCGTGGCGACCCACACGCTGGAAATCCTGGAGGAGCAGCCCGACATTGACGTTGTGATTGTGCCGGTGGGCGGGGGGAGCGGTGCGGCCGGCGCGTCGCTGGTGGCAAAGACGATCAATCCAGCCATACGGACGATTGGCGTCTCGGCCAGCGCCTCGCCCGCGGCCTATCTCACTTGGCGGGAGCGGGTGTGGATCGAATCGCCCAACCGTTCCGCGGCCGAAGGATTGGCGACAGGCGCACCCTTTCTGCTCCCCCAGCAGGCGCTGTGGAAGTATCTGGACGATTACCGGCTGGTCAGCGATGAAGAGATGATGCAGGCAGTGCGTCTCTATTTGGAGAAGGCCAAGACGTTGGCGGAACCAGCGGGCGCGTCGCCCCTGGCCGCGGCCTTACAGATCAAAGAGGAATTAGCGGGCAAGAAAGTGGCGCTGATTTTGAGCGGGGGCAATATCTCGCCAGCGCAGTTGCGCGGGTGTTTGGGGTGAACGGGAAGGGAAGATTCCGGCGGAATTCCTGTGTTTTGCGCAGAAAACTCACCACTGAGCCACAGAGGGCACAGAGTTTCACAGAGAGGATTGAGAAAAGGGGAGTTCTCAGTGCTCTCTGTGGCTCAGTGGTCTGCTTTTTTACTTGCCCGGCAGCATCAGATGGGCGTTGGGCGTGCCTGCGTCCATCAGCCAGGGCCGGTAGGGGTCGGGCAAACTGGAAAAACCCGTGGATTCACTGGTGGCGTAGGGAAGTTGTACATTCATCAGTGGCAGGAGATTCGGCGCTGCGCCGCCGATGAGGAAGTAGCGGGCCGCGCCCACCACCGGCGTCTCCAGCGTGCCCTCCGTCATCGCGTCCAGGCGGGTCTGATCGACCTCCGCAGGCTTCATCCCACCGGAGAGCAACTGCATCCCCATCACCCAGAAGGGTTGGGTGCTGCTGTGTTGGCAGACTGCGTACTGGGCCGCCATAAAGGGCGCGCCGCCCACACAGCTTAGGTCGCTGCCGCCGTCGCGCACCACAACCGGGTTCCAGTCGGCGTCAAAGACGACGATATTGGCTGTCTCGCGCAGATAGGGGGGCAGAGGTAGCAGCGCCCGTTGCATCTGGGCATCGGTCAGTCCCAATTCCACGGGAATCATCAGAACCTCATAGGGCGTGCCCGCGTAGAGAATCCACGGCCCGCCCGCATCTGGAACGTTGGGGAAGTAGTCGCTGTCCAGTGTGTCGGGTGAGAGTACCATCACGTGGGGCGGGTCGAGTACCCAATCTTCCCCTTCCCGGGGCTTGGGCAGAGCGGGATCGTCTGTGCTGGCGGAGTTGCCCCCTTGCAGCATATAGGCCACGCCGATCCCATCCTTTACCGACACTTCTCCCGCCATCCGGGCCTTGAAAAACGCCAACCAGACGGGGTCCAGGCACATAGAATCGGGCGTAGGACGGCTCAGCCTGGGCGGCAGACAGGTGTAGCGAACATCCCCGGCCCGCAGTTCGGTGGTGCCAGCGCCAGGCGCAGCCGGCCATTCCAGCACAGTGGCGCTGTGGGAGGCGTGGGAAGGCGCGGCAGCCATAGCGTCGTTGATCCGGTCTCCGTTCAGGGCCAGGTCACTGTCCACGGGAACCATCAGTATTTCATAGGGTGTGCCCGCATAGAGAATCCACGGGCCGCCTGCCTCCGGGGTGACTGGATAGTAGTCGGTGTCTAGCGGATCGGGCGAGAGGAGCATCACGTGGGGCGGGTCGATCATCCAATCCTCGCCGGGCCGGGGCTGGGCCAGGGAGGGGTCGTCAGTGCTGGCCGAGTTGCCCCCTTGCAGCATATAGGCCACACCGATCCCTGCCTTTTCGGGAACCCGTCCGGCCCGGCGGTCCGTGAAAAACGCCAGCCAGATTTCGTCCAGACACATAGGGTCGGGCGTGGGGCGGCCAGCCCGGGGCGGCAGACAGGTGTAGCCGTTGCTGCCTTCGCGCAGGGTGGTGAAATCACCGCCGGGTTGAGCAGGCCAGTCCAGAATCGTGGCGTGGAGAGAGATGGCCAGAGGGGCAGCGCTCATAGCCGCCTGAATTTTAGCGACGGCTTCCGGGTCCGCAGCGGACTTCAGAAGGGTCTCGGCTGTATCCACAGCGCGCGACACCTCCGGCTCGGCAGCGCGGACTGCCCCACCGGCGAGCAAAAGAAAGAGAAAGACAAAGAGAAAGCGATGGGTATAACGGATGGTTTGCACAGAACTCCTCCTTTGTGGAATGGCGGTCCGATCCACGGACCAGAAACGACAAACTGGGCGATGTTCGGAAACTATCGATAGGCGTTTCTCCTTTCCAGGCTGAGGGTTCCCCACAGGGGGGCGCGCTCCCTTCAGCCCGTAGAATCGTCCCCCGGCGGCTGCGGCCCTGGGCTTTCTTCCTCCATCCGTTCCATCACAAAAGCCACCACATCCCGCCAGCGGCGAAAGTAGCGGGTCTCGCCGCTGAGGACGTGGCGGATCTGCACCCGGACGGCGTTTCCTCCCCAGTTGCGGGGTTCTTTCCAGACCCGGGCCAGGAAGAGTTGGGAGGGTGGCGACGGCATAGGATCGTCCTCTGGGGACAGAACGCAGATAACACGGATTGGGCGGATTCCCACGGATTGTGGGGGTCTGGCTGGAGTCTACACGTTCCGGCGATCCGGCGGCGATCCATTGGGGAGGGGAGAGCGATCCGTGTAGTGAGTGTGGGTGTGCGATCTGGCCGATTGGAGAGAGGGTGATATATCGGTGAGTAAATCTGATGCGAGAGCGAGGCTTCCCGGAATGATTGCTTGAATTGTCCAAACAGACGTAGTAAAATAGACCTGACCGGGTTAGTACACGACGGCGGAAATAAGCCAGTAGAGCAGTGAGCCAGTAGGACAGTTACTCCCCACTGTGTTACTGTGTTACTGTCTTACTGACTTGATGGCAACCGCTGGATTGTTTTCGCCGCACAGCGCTAGCCACTACTTCGCTTGTGGTAGAGGCGACGAGACATACAAGGAAAGGTAATGAGGATGCGCCAAATTGTTCAGGACAAAATTGTGATCGATCCCCACGTGATGGCTGGGAAGCCCGTTTTGCGAGGCACACGGATTCCCGTAGAACTTCTTGTAAAGATGGTGGCTCAGGGCATTCCGACGAATGAGATCCTGGCGGACTATCCTAATCTGGAAGCTACCGACATTCAAGCCGCGCTCTGGTATGCGGTTTCCCTTCTGAATCAGGAGGAAGTGTACCCTCTCCAGATGGAAGTCATCTGATGGTCAAATTTCTGATCGATGAATCCACCGGCCAGGCTGTGGTCAACCATCTGCGCGCCCTGGGATACGATGTGGCCGCAGTGGCTGAACTGATGCCGCAGGCGCCAGATGAAGAGGTGATCGTCTATGCCCATCGGGAACGACGAGTACTCATCAGCAATGACCGGGATTTTGGCGAGAGGGTATATCGGGACGGACATCCTCACGCCGGCGTTCTCCTGCTTCGTCTGGCGGACGAGCACGCAAGCGTCAAAATGCGTGTGGTCGCTGCGATACTTCAGGAATACGGGCAACGTCTACCAGACAGCTTTGCTGTGGCCTCCGAGCAGAACATCCGCTTTCGTGCGCGACGATAGAACTCGATGGTTTCACTTCAAGCGGTCGAGGAACTCTCTGGCGTCTGTCAGATCGGCGGTGTCGAAGCCTTCGGTGAAGCAGTTGTAGAGAGGAGAAACGAGGGAACGGGCTGCGTCGCCCCGGCCCTGGCCCAGCCAAAGACGGCCCAGGCTGACCGCAGCCCGCAATTCGAGCGTTCGAGCGCTCTGGGAGTGGGCGGTGGCGAGGGCCTGGCGAAAGAGAGACTCTGCTTCTGCCGGCTTTGCGCCCATCACCAGCAGAATTTCACCCTTGTGGCGTAGCAGCTCGGCGTACCAGAAATGCTCACCGCCCGCGTCCGCGTGGGCAAGGGCTTGTTCCAGCGTAGCCAGGGCGTCGGCGTAGCGGCCCGCCAGCCCATAGCCGCTCGCCAGCATATCCAGAAAGAGGGTTAGCACACCCGCGCCGGTCTCCGCAAATCGCCGGATGGCGCCCGCCATCTGCGCAACGCCAGCCGCCACCTGGCCGGTTTGGGTCCACAGCCAGCCCTGATAAAGCGCGCCGGTCGCCACCCAAAAGACCGCTTCGTACTGCCCTGCCCCGGTGACCAGATCAGCCACCAGCCCCTCGACAAATTCGTTTGTGCGCATCCCGTAGCAGACCTGCAGGGCGACGGTGTGGCTGATCATCCACTCGGAGGGAAGGCGCTCCCCGATCTGGCGAATCGCGGCCAGTCGGTGCCGGGCCTGCTCCCCATAGCCCATCAGCCAGAGGGGGTGAATCTCCCAATGGGAGGAGGGATGCCACGCTTCGTCCTCTTTCCCGGCGAAGTAGTTTCGGGTAGATTCCAGTTGTCCCATCCGCCACAACACCCCCGCCATCTGAAGCTCGACAGATACACTATCGAGAGTAGACAGATCACCGGGAAAGTCAATGGTCAGTTGCTTCATCTGTTGGGCGCAGGCCAGGGCCATCCGCTGCTGGCCCTGCATCATATAGTTCGCCCGGAGCGCAGTAAGAGCAAACATCTGCTGCCGAGGCGCGCCGACCTCCTGGCTCAGGGCTACGGCCTGGGCGGTGTGCGACGACATCTTTTCACTGATCCAACCGTCAATAATACGCAGCGATCCATTTTCCAGCAGCAGTAAATCCAATATCTGCTCTTTGACCGCTCGACTCTGGGGCAATTTGTCCAGCGCGGCCAGGGCTTCCTGAAAGTGAGAAGCCGCCTCGCGGTAGGCCAGACGTTGCAGAGCCACCTCCCCGGCGCGCCGATAGCAGGCCGCCGCCTCTGCCAACTCCCCTGCCGCAACCCAATGCGCGGCCAGCCGCGCGACAATCTCATCCCTCTCCTCCGGGTAGACCCGTTCCAGCGCCTGGGCAATGGCCCGGTGGATGTGCGGCCGCCGGATAGGGCTGATCTCGGCGTAGACAACATCCCGGATGCGGTCGTGGCTGAAGTCGTAGCCATCCCGGCCCGCTTCGCGGAAGATGCCCCGCCGCCAGAGTTCGTCCAACCCATCTACCAGGCTGGCCTCGTCCAGACGGCTGGCTGCCGCCAGTTCATGGAAGCGAAAGGATCGGCCCATCGCCGCGGCCACACCGATAATCTGGCGGGCCGCGACCGATACCCGTTCTATCTGGGCGTGGATGACCGCATAAATTCTGGGCGGCAGCAGATCGCCGGTGGAGTGCGCGCCGCTGCGCACTTTCCCCGTCAGGCCCAATTTGGCTGTTTCCACCACAAAGAGCGGGTTGCCGCCTGTCTCCGCAAGAAGCAGCGCGACCTGATCCGCTTCCAACGGATGGCCTATCACCTGCGCGGCCAGAGCTACGCTCTCTTGCCCGTCCAGGGGAGCCAACCCGATCTCTGTAAGCTGGCCTTCTGCCCGCAGCCCATCCAGCAGTTCGGTCACGGGATCGCCCGGCGAAAGCTCCTGGGGGCGCAGAGTACACAGGAGCAGCACGGGCTTGCCCGCGGCAAAGCGCAGGAAGAAACGCAGCCAGGCCAGCGTCGCCTCGTCGCACCACTGCAAATCGTCCAGCAAGAGCAGCCGGGGCTGGGGATCGACCGTACAGGCCCGGCACAGCCCTTCGAGCATTTGCCGTCGCTGCCAGCCTTCGGTCAAGGGTGGGGGCGGCGGGATGTGAGGATTCTCGGCCAGGAGTTCGGGCAGCAAGCGACAGACTTCGCCCAGCCAGAGGGGTTGCAGACGGGCAAGGGTGGGGCGCAGGCTCTCGGAGCGCAGCCATTCCACCACCGGCAAATAGGCCAGAGCGCCCTCGGCCGCGTAGGCCCGGGTGCGGGCCGCAGCCATCCCCTGGCGGCTGACCCATTCGTAGAGTTCGGCGGCCAGACGGCTTTTGCCGATGCCCGCTTCCCCGGCGATGAGCAGAAGGCGAGACTGACCGGCTGCGGCCTGCCGCCAGAGTGCCAGCATCTGCCGCCACTCGCGTTGACGGCCCACCAGTGCGTCCTGGCCTCGCGGCTGGCTTGCGCTCTCCGCTGCCGGGGTCTGCTTTTCCCGGTTGAGCAAGCGCTGGTGGAGGCTAACGGTCTCGAAGTCGGGGTCTACGCCCAGTTCCCGGCGCAGGGTGGTGGCGCAGGTGTGATAGATACGCAGGGCCTGGGGGCGATCCCCCACGGCGGCGTAGAGGCGCATGAGTTGGCGGTAGCTGTTCTCGGCCAGGGGATCGACGCGCAGAAGGCGCTGGGCGGTCTGGATGGCGTCGGTGTAGCGCCGGTGGCTTTCGTAGAGTGTTGTCAGCCGTTCCAGCGCCCGGAGGTGGGCCTGGGCCAGCCGCTCCCGTTCAGACAGCATCCACTCGGCATAGGAGGCGGGGCAGAGGGGGCCGCGATAGGAATCCAGCGCCCGTTGCAGGGCGGCCATCTCCGCCTCGGCGTCTGCGCTTCTGTGCGCCAGATCTGCCTGGCCCAGAGCGCTCTCAAAATCGGCTACATCCAACGCGAGGGCATCGTCTGCGCGCCAGCGCAGGGTTTGGGCCTCGATCTCCAGCCAGCGTTCCACGTCGGGCCACTGGCTGCGCAGACGGAAGAGTTCCCGGCGCAGGTTGTTGCGGGCCTGGCTGTCGGTTGTCTCCGGCCAGAGGAGGAAAGCGATCTGTTCCCGGCGCTGGGGCACGTCGGAACGGAGCAGAAGATAGGCCAGAAGCTCCTGCTGGCGGGGCGCGGAGATGCTGACGACGGGTCCACCCGTCCCGTGCAATGCAAAGCCATCCAGGAGTTGAATCTGCAAAGCGGCCATAGGGCAAACAAAACTCCTGACAAAACGACGACAGAGTGGCGCTGACCGTCCGGCGGTCGTGCGATGGAAGAAAACGTTGTGGCAGGAGAGTCCCGACTGTGTGACGGATATTGTATCCGATTGGAGTCTGGCGTGAGGATAGCATAGAGCGGGCAGTTCTGCAAGGAGAATAAAAATAGCGAGCGCGTTGCGCGTTTTTGCCTCTCACCGAGCTGGCATTTTGCCATCGTCCACTTGAGAGAGAACCGCTTTGGAATAAAGATTCCACGGTGCTGGATAATTTGACCACCCATAGCGATTTTAGTACAATTTTCAGTACACAATTATCTACGGAAAGGGTACTCCAATGAACACAATTCCAGCACAGGAAATCAAACGCAGGGGCATCGCCGCCGTAGACGATCTCCTCAGCAAAGGGGACGTCCACATCATCCGCAACAACCAGCCCCAATATGTGGTACTCTCCGAAATGCGTTACAAGGAATTGATCGAAGCCCAGGCGGAGGCACACACGGCCCGTGTGCTGGCGTCGTTGGCAGATGTCAAGGCAGGCAGGGTCACACGCGGCACGGCGGAAGAATTGATCAAAGAGTTGCAACTGGAAGATTGAGGATGTACGCCCTCGTCTGGTCAACTCAATTTACCCGCACGGCACGCAATTTTACGAAGCATCCTTTCCTTCCCCACGTCTGACGAAGATTGCATCCATCTCCGTATTCTCCTATAATCTCACACAATCTCACATAGACGGACTACGAGATACCCAATCTCCAATCTCCAATCCCCTACTTCCACCCCTCCAACGCCTTTTTCACCGCCGCGCAGAAGGCATCCGCGCTGGCCCCGTCCAGCACCCGGTGGTCGTAACTGAAGCCCAGGGTTGTCATCGGCGCAAAGGTGAGGTAGTCGCCGGTGTTGGCCTCCAGCGGGTGGCCCTGGCTGACGACAACCGGGCGCTTCTCAATCGCACCCACGCCGAGAATGCCCACTTGCGGCTGGAGAATGACGGGCGTCTGGAAAATACTGCCGCCGGTGCCGTAATTGGTGAGGGTGAAAGTGCCCCCCTGTAAGTCCTGGGGCGCGAGTTTATTGGCGCGGGCTTTCTCCGCCAGTTCGTTGACGCGGCGCGCCAGCCCCTGCAAATTCAGGTCGTCGGCGTTGTGGATGACCGGCACAATCAGCCCACCCAGCCCGTATTCGTCGGGGGGCAGGGCCACAGCCATCCCCACATTGTAGCTGCGCCGGATGATGACCCCCTCGTCGCTCCAACTGGCATTGGCCGCGGGCACAGCCTTTAGACCGGCCACAATTGCCTGCACCAGATAGGCAGTGATGGTCAGGTTCACCCCGGCCGCGGCGAACTCCTTTTTGTACGCCGTGCGGTGGGCGATGACTGCGGCCATATTCACGTCCCATAGGGTTGTGACGTGGGGCGCGCTGAAGGCGCTCTGCACCATATTTTTGGCGATGATCTGGCGAATGCGGGTGTGGGGCACCAGCACATCGCTGTCCATAAAGGGGGCCGGGGGCGCAGAGGGACGGGCAGCCGGGACTGACGCTGGCGGGGGTGCAGCAGCCGGAGCCGCCTTCGGTGCGGGCGACTCGGCGGGGTAGTCGGGTTCGCTGGGCAGGTGATCCAGCCCGTCGCGCTGGGCGACGAAGCGCAGCACGTCGTGGCGGGTGATTTCTGCCAACGCTTTCTCCCCGGCCATTGCGCGCAGGTCCACATTGTAGGTGGCGGCCAGACGACGCACAGGCTGGCTGATGTGGGCGGCTTCTGCTTCCGGCAGAGCGGGCGTGGGTGTCTCATCCCGTTTGCCCTGGGCCACGTGGGACAATACGTCGTCTTTGGTGATCTGGCCGCCGCTGCCGCTGCCGGTCACTGTGTCCAAAGAGACGCCTGCTTCCTGGGCCACGCGGCGGGCCACAGGGGTCGCTTTGACGCTTTCGTCCGCGGCTTCTGCAACGGTTGCTTTGACGGCTGCGGGCGTCGTTTTGGCTGGAGCGGCCTGGGGTGGGGGCGCGGACTCCGCCGTTGTTTCCCCCGCCGCTGTCTCCTCGGCCGCGCCGATGAGACCCAAGACTGCGGAGACATCCACAATCTCCCCGTCAGAGAAGTTGCGTTTGAGCAGGCTGCCGCTGACCGGCGCGGCCACTTCTGTGTCCACTTTGTCCGTCGCCACCTCCACCAGCGTGGCCCCAGCCTCCACCGCGTCGCCCTCGTGTACCAGCCAACGCACAATCGTCACATCTTCAATACCCACCCCCAAATCGGGGAGTTTGATTTCGGTTGCCATTTGTCATCTCCTGTAGGGAGTCAGTGAACAGTAAGCAGTAATCAGTCGCGTGCGTCGATCACTGATTACTCAATGTCATTAAGTTAAGGTTTTGACGAGGTTGTGAAAGCCTCGAAAATAACCGAAGATGGATATTTTGAACCAGTTTTGGGTCAATTTATCCGATAGAATGGCCTAGTTTGCGAGTAGAATGGCCTGGTCTGCGAGAACCAAATCCTTAACTTAATGACATTGACTGATTACTGGTCACTTTTTACTTCATCATCTCCAACACCGTCGCCACCATCTGGCCGCGCCAGGGCAGCACCTCTTCTTCCAGGGGTTTGGAGACGGGAATGGAGACCGCGGCCATGCCCAGACGCCGGGCCGGGCTTTTGAGCAGATAGGGCGCAATTTCGTAAACCTGGGCCACAATCTCCGCGCCGATGCCGCTGTTGGCGTAGGATTCATGCACAGCCAGCAGACGGCCTGTCTTTGCCAGCGACGCCAGCACAGTGTCTATGTCCAGCGGTTCCACCGAGCGCAGGTCTACCACTTCCACTTCGATGCCGTGTTTTTCCGAGAGTTCGGCGGCGGCTTCCAGGGCTTGCAGCACGCAATAGCTGAAGGTGGCGATGGTCAGGTCACTGCCTGCCCGCTTCACATCCGCTTTGCCGATGGGAATCGTATACTCCTCGTCCGCGGCGGGCGCTTCGCCCCGGGTAAAATAGAGCATCTTGTGTTCCAAAAAGACCACCGGGTTGTCGTCGCGGATGGCCGATTTGAGCAGCCCTTTGGCGTCATACGGCGTTGAAGGAGCCACGACTTTGATGCCGGGAAAGTGGGCGTAGAGGCTGTCGAAGCTCTGGCTGTGCTGGCTGCCGTAACGTTTGCCAGCGCCCTGCTGCCCGCGGATGACGAGGGGAATGTTGACCAGCCCGCCGGTCATATAGTGGTATTTGGCGATCTGGTTGAAAATCTGGTCGGCGGCCACGAGAGTGAAGTCCATATACATCAACTCGATCACCGGGCGCATCCCCACACTGGCCGCGCCCAGGGCCATGCCAAAGAAAGCCTGCTCGCTGATGGGCGTATCAATCACCCGCTGGGGGCCGAACTCGTCGAAGAGATTGCGTGTGACGCGGAAGAGACCGCCGTAGCGCCCCACATCCTCGCCCATCACAAAGACGTTGGCATCCCGGCGCATCTCCTCGCCCAGCGCTTCATTGATGACTTGAATATAAGTAGTCTTGCGCATAAGTGTTTGTTCTCATTCTCTGGTGCGTGGTGCGTGGTGCGTGGTGCGCGGTGCGTAGTGCGTAGTGCGTCAACTGGTAGTGACAATGAACACATTCGTCCAACATGCCGGGAAGTCGAATTTTGCACCCCTCGGCAAGTGCTACTGACTCCGTTAAAGTAACACTACTGGTTCACGCACTTCGCACCACGCACCACGCACCACGCACTACGTCCGGTAGACATCCGTATACGCCTGCGTCGCGTCCGGCCAGGGGCTGGCTTCGGCAAAGGCGACGGCTGCGGCCACGGCTTTCTCCACCCCGGCGTCGATTGCGGCGACAGCATCTTCGCTTGCGCCCCGTTCCAGCAGCCGGTTGCGCAGAACCAGCAACGGATCGTGGCTGCGCTGTTGCTCAATCTCCGCGGCGCTGCGATAGGTCTCCAAATCCCCGGCCATGTGGCCCGCCAGCCGGTAGGTGATGCCTTCGATGAAAGTGGGGCCGTCGCCTGCCCGCGCCCGTTGCGCGGCCAGGGAGACCGCGGCGTGGACTACTTCGGCGTCGTTGCCGTCAATCTGCGCACTCTCCATCCCGTAGGCGCGGGCAAAGAGATAGAACTCGCCCACCGACGAGGTGCGCCAGGTGGGTGTCATTTCAGAGTAGCGGTTGTTTTCGCAGTAGAAAATCAGGGGCAGCTTCCATTTGGAGGCGATGTTGAAGGTTTCGTGCATCACGCCCTGGAAGAGCGCGCCATCGCCAAAAAAGGTGATAGCAACCCGGCCCTCGTCGCGCAGTTGAGAGGCCAGGGCCAGCCCCGCGGCGTGGGGCACCTGTGCGCCCACAATGCCGTTGGATCCCATCATCCCGTGCTGCGGGGCGACAAAGTGCATCGAGCCGCCCTTGCCGCCGGCAAAGCCATCGGCGCGACCGAGGACTTCGGCAATGGCCCGGCCCACATCCATCCCCCGCGCCAGGCCGTGATGGTGGCCGCGGTAGGTGCAGGTGAGATAGTCGTCGGGTTGTAACGCGGCGGCCGCGCCCACGGCATTGGCTTCGTGGCCGATGGCGCTGTGCATCGCGCCGCCGATCTTGCCCTGTTCGGCGGCTTGCAACAGAAACTCCTCCACGCGGCGGATGAGAAGGGTTTGGCGGTACATCTCGGCCACTGTTTCCGGAGGGAGCGCGGGCACGGCAAAGGGCGCGGTCACGCGGGAAGAGAGCAGATCGGTTGTGGTGGAGATGATCCCGTTGGACGGGGCGTCCGCGGAAGGCGGCACGGCACGCGTGGACTTCTCAGCCAGTGTCGCGAGTTGCTTTTTCATCGTTTCGTCGCTTCCTTCTTGCGTGCCGAGGAATGATTCCCCGGGCGGGGTTTGAACCCGCAGATGACGATTGTCTGTTCAATTGCTGGACAAATCAATCATACCAGTCTATCAGCGATCTGTCGAAACGTTCAGTAGCGGGAACTCCCAAGTCGTCGCGCATAACCCGAAGCGTCATAAAGGATGTAGCAGACGCGGATCGCAGGGGCTGCCCGCAGCCTGGAAAAAGTCCCATGCGCGCAGAATGTCCTATGCTTCGATTAACAGATTGTTTCGATTCATAGCACAATCTCCTTAATATTAGCGGTCTTTTGGATATGGACTAGGCTGTGAGAGTCCGCGGTGAAGCGACTCCCTTAACGAGCAGCCACAGCGCGAATGGCACTTCGAACACCAACATTGGCAGCCACACAATCCAGGTGATCGATGACGACCAACTCATAGATCCACCGAACAGTCCGGCGAGTTGCAGGGGAAGGATCACCACCAGCAAAACCGATGCCACCAAGCCCAGCCAGGCCAGTGCGATCGGAATCATCCGGCCACGGAGAAGAAGCCAGCAGAAAAACAGACTGCCTATGGAGAAAAAGATCGCGCTCTCATCATGGACGGCTTCCAGAGCGCGACAGGTCAGCGCCAGCAATGCGAGACCGGGTCCTTGCTCGCGCGTGATCATGTAAAGTGTCACGCCGAGTACGATCGCCGAGAAGTTTAGGAGCAGGGAGAGTAGATCGGCGACCTGCGACTGATTGGGCAGCGCCATACTGGAGATGCCGGCTATGATGTAGAAGAGGAAGGTGAAACCGGCGACTCTTGCATATATGCGATGTGATGCGTCAAAAGTATTCATGACTTGATTTCTCCTCTATGATTCCATAGTGATGACGATTTTGGCTTGTGCATGACCTGTTCCCAGATGGCGCATGGCGTCGGAGATTCTATGCAACGGATATATCTTTTCTACAATCGGCTTAACTTGTCCGCGCTCGAACATGTCGCTCAGGAGAAGGAAGTCTTCACGTTTGAAGCTTGCCACGAAGAAGATCATCTTCTGGCTTGCACCGAGGGAGGCCAGCCGGGTTTTGATGATAAAGCCCAGAGGACCGATCACGCGGTTGCCCTTCGGCGCACCCACGATGACATAATGGGCATTGGGGTTCAGCACGCGCTTGCACTCGCGCCACGGACGGCTTCCGGCGATGTCGAGCAGGATGTCATAGCGTTTGCCGGTGCTGGTGAAATCTTGCTTGGTGTAGTCGATGACATGGTCTGCACCCAGGGAACGGATCATATCCACATTGCGGGTGCTACAGACCGCGGTCACTTCTGCGCCGAGCGCTTTGGCAATCTGCACGGCAAAGGTGCCCACACCACCGGAGGCACCGTTGATCAACACCTCTTGCCCGGCTTGCAGTTTGCCGTGATCGCGCAGTCCCTGCAGGGCAGTCACGGCGGCGACTGCGGCACTCCCAGCCTGTTCAAAGGTGATGTTGGTAGGCTTGGGATAGATATGGTTCTTGACGCATAGATACTCGGCAAATGCCCCACTGCGTGCCCCGAAGACTTCATCTCCCGGTCTAAATTGGGCCACATCTTTGCCAACGGCTTCGACGATTCCTGCGTAATCCACGCCGAGTCTCGTATCTTTCGGTTTGATCAGCCCATTGCCGATGCGGGCGAGGAATAAACCTGTCATGCTATACCACTCTGCAGGATTTACAGAGGAGGCATGGACTTTAACCAGAACCTCGTCATCTTTGGGGGTTGGTTTTTCAATATCGTGAATCTCAAGGACGTCTGGTGAACCGTATTTTGTGCATAGTATTGCTTTCACAGAATGGTTTCCTTTGATTGTTTTGATAAAAACAAATTGTATTGCTCGACGTTCACACCTTTGATCAGAAGCCAAAAGATGAACAACAGTTCCCCCACTGCCGAAACCAAACCGATATTCACCGGGTAGCCGAGAAATATCGCAAAACTATTGATGAGGTAGCCAAAACAGGAAATCACCAACAATACGCCCAGAATTTTGGGCAGGAAGCCTGACTTGAAAACCAAATAACCTAGGGGCAGAAGCCAGAGACCCCAAAATATGAAGGCGATGTTCGCACCACGGCTGTGCAGACGCAAAAACAGGAATGCCAAAGTCTGCAACTGTTCCGTTGTGAAGCCGGTCAGGTAGTCCACACCGCTCAATAGCTGCAGGCTGGCAAATTGGTTCACCTTATTGAGTAGCGAAATGGGGACACCGACCAAAAGGAATGCGACCATTAGCAAAGCCAGGTTTCGATTGACGGGTTTGAGCAATGGGTATAAAACCAGAACCACCAATAGCATAACTATCGCGGCGAGCATATCACTCACAACACCGAGGCGGAATAGCGATTCGGAAGCCATGATATTGCTGGCGGTTGCGGCGGGATCGCCAGCCACAATAAGGGTAGATGAGACATACAAGCCAAAGATGCCGAGCGGAGCTACTAAGAGATACAGAAACCCTGCAACTCTTGCAATAACAAGGGGTGGTGTGATGGCGGTACGGGTTGTCATTTGATTTTCTCCTAAAGGGTATGACGGTTGTATTTTGGAGCGATAATCCAAAACAGCTTGCCTCAATTCACCATTTGACATCTGGCACATCTGCCTCGACGGGCTTAACGCGAATGACCGAAACCAAGGGCATAGCCAAATCACGCACTTTTTTGAGCAACCCATACAACGCAGCCTGATCAATCACCGGGCCGGTTAAGAGTGTATCGCCGTTGCCTTCCAGTGTGACGGTCAGACCTTCAAACCAGTCAGTCCAGGGAAGGCCCAGGTGGCCCTCGATTCTGATTTGATAGGTCAGGGCTTGACTTGAGTCAATCTGTGAGTTGGCTTTGTTTGACATGACACTTCCCACTGTCGCGTGCAGCGACGTCGTGAATTGGGGCGATAGTCATCGCTTCGGCCACTGGCCAGACCTGTCAGGTGCGCAGATAAAGTTCTCGCTGATTTCCAGACTGCTTCCCCTGCGCACCTGACAGGTCTGGCCCGCACGACGACCAAGACCTGAATTGGTTTGCGCGGAGCGACCCGCCACTTACCGAGTGGGTAGCCCATTGGAATGACCACCGGCATAAACCACAGCGCATCCTTCGGCAGACCGAGGTCAGTCTCCTCACGTGCCATTCACTCATCACGGTTTGTACGACTTGCTCGATGCACCCGTAGTGTAGCAATTTGCGGTGTGAAGATATAGAGACTAAAGTATTGTTTGGGGTATGGTTGTGGGATACTGGGAGAGGAGAAGTTCTCAAGCGTTGGCGTGATGGAACCTTGCGGGCAAACTGTTGCCGAGGCTACAACAGTCCCAACTCGCGGGCGCGGGCGACGGCTTCGGTGCGCCGCTGCACTTGCAGTTTGCCGAAGATTCTCAGATTATGCCCTTTTACCGTGCTCAGGGCGAGGAAAAGCCGCTCGCTAATTTCATGATTCGAGAGTCCCTGGGCAATCAGGTGTAGCACTTCCAACTCGCGTTGACTCAATGGTTCGACCAGCGACGAAGGACGAATGGCGGAGGACGAAAGTTTTGTCATTTGTCCTGCGTCCTGCGTCACGTCCTGAAATGCCGCCAACAGCCTACTTACATAGTCCGGCATAGTCCCATGAGCAGCTACTGCGGACAATAGTTGCGCCATCGGTATTCCTTCGTCAACAAAGGTACGGATGAAGCCGCCCAGCTCTGCCAACGCCAGCGCGTCCCCCAGCACTTGCACAGCCTCGTCCTTTTCGCCACGTCCATGCAGAGCGATCGCCTGTAGAACCATGACTTTGAGCCGTTCATCCTTCCAACCCTTTGCCTCTACTTGCTGACGAAATGGCTCCAGCACCGCCAGCGCCGCGGACAGGTCTCCTCGGGCCAAGTGTACACGAGCCTGACTGAGCGGAAGGTTGTGTATCTGGGCCAGATGACCAGCCACCGGCAGATTGCCCTGACGAAGAAGCGTAAGCACTTGTACAGCAGCCACTTCAGGCATCCGATGGACGAAGTTATGCTGGCGTATGGACTGATCGGTCTTCGCTAAAATGGCGGCCGCGCCGGCTACATCTCCCTGGGCCAATCTCAGACGGGCGAGAAACACCTCAACGATAACAAACCTGTCAATAAAACTTTCATACTGCCGCGCCAGATGGAGGCTCTGTTGCGCGTGCTCATCCGCGGCATCCAGGTCGTTCCATTCATAGAGGATGCGGGCCAGGCCAAGATGCGCTTCGCTGATAATTTTTTGTGGCCTATCACCTACCCATCGCAGGATGCGCCGGTAGGTCTCGGCTGCCTGATAGTACTCGTTGTCCCCTTCCAGTACCGCTCCCATTCCGATTGTCGCCAATATCGTGATGAAGATAGCCCCGGACGCCTGGCTGAGAGATATAGCTTCGGTAAGTGCCCGGCGAGCTGCAACGCGGTCTCCCTGGAGAATGTAAGCATACCCTAGCGTCCAGTTAGCGGTAGCGCGGGTAAACAGGTTGCTGGAATAGAGATACTCCAGGGCGCGGCGTGACTGGGCAAGCATGGTTTCTACATCGTACCGGGTCAGAGCCAATGTTGCCCTGGCTGCGGCAATTTGGCCGATCAGGTTTCTGGTGTCCCCATCCGGCTCGGCCCTTTGCAGGGCGGCAGCTAAGGCAGCCTCAGCCGCCTGTAGTTTCTCTCCCACTCCGATCGTCTGGCCATCAATCAACAACAACGCGGCATGCCTCCACCACAATGAGGGTCTGGCATTCAGGACCGAAGTTGGCAGAGACTCCAACCACTCCAGGATGGGAGTCACCCCGCCACTAAAATGCAGAGGAATTCGCTTTCCATCTATCAGCCGCTCGGCGCGCTCAACATCACTGGCGGCGGCGGCATGTTGAAACGCTTCAAGTTCAAGGCCATTGTCTTCATACCACTGGCTGGCACGGATGTGCAATTCGTTCACGTGGCTATCCGCATCCCCTGTAGAGGAAGCGATATTCTGGTGTAGTCGCTGCCGCAGCAAATCAGCAAAGAGATGGTGATAGCGGTACCAACGCCGCTCGTTGTCCAGGGGGACGATGAAGAGGTTGGCGCGTTCGAGATAGGTCAGGGTTTCTTTCCCAGAAGCAGACACATCGAACAGAACGGCATCGCAAAGGGGAGCGCACAGACGGTCGAGGATCGATGTACGTAGCAAGAAAGTCTGAACGCGTTCGGACTGCTGTTCCAGGACTTCCTCAACCAAATAGTCCAGCACGAAATGGTGGCTGCCAGTGAAAGATTTGATGAAACTGGTGGGGTCCATATTTCCCTGCATGGAAATCGTCCCTTGTAGAGCAAGTGCGGCCAATTGCAGCCCAGCAATCCAGCCTTCGGTGCGGTTTTCTAGTGCGGCGATCTCTTCCGCCGCGAGGTTGAGGCCCATCACACGGTTGAGAAAATCGACGGCTTCGGCGGGGGTAAAACGCAAATCTGCGACGCGCAGTTCGGTCATTTGGCCGCGGGCGCGGTATTTGGCCAGGGGCAGTTGGGGATCCTCACGTGTGGCGATGACCAGATGCATCTGCGGTGGCAGATGATCAAGCAAAAAGGTGAGCGCCTCGTCAACTGCTACGGCATCGATCAGGTGGTAGTCATCCAGGACAAGGATGAAAGCGTCTGGGATAGTCGCGACGTCGTTGAGCAGGACGGTCAGCAGCGCTTTGCGCCCAGAGGTATCCCGTGTTGGCTCCGGGGACTGCAGCACTGCCAACACCCCCGCGCCAATCTGCGGCGCAATTGTCTGCAAAGCGGCTATGAGATAGATGAGAAAGCGCGTGGGGTCATTATCCCCTGAGTCCAGCGACAACCAGGCCACTCTGGAAGGATGAAGGTTGAGGGATGAAGGCTGCAGGGCGGGCTCCCCTGCTTCATCCTTCATTCTGCCGCCTTCAGCCCTTTGATTGACCCATTCGCTGACCAGCGTGCTTTTGCCAAAGCCGGCGGGGGCCGAGATGAGGGTCAGTTTGCGTCCAAAACCCTGTTCTTGGCGCAGGCCCGCGTTCAGCCGCTCGATCAGGCGCGGGCGGGGGACGGCTTTCGGGCGCGGTGGGGGGATATACAGTTTCGTCGCTAAAAGTGGTATAGGCATCTACTATCGCACCTGGATTGGCTCACTTTCGATTTTCAGGAATCATAGCAGTGTACACCCTGCATGTTGCAAACAACAACTGGGCTTTATTTTTATTCCCCTTTTTTGGGACGAACTTGGTTTAGTAAATTATTCAGCATTGTATTAAAATGTAGAATAATTGTACATTGTACAAGAATTTTTCTGACAAAATTTACAAAATAATTAATTCTGTAATTCCTAACCAGTGAAATTCTTGTTTTTTGTACAAGAAAAGAGAAATTTTTGTATACACGGATGGAAAGGAACACAGATTTTTCTGATCTGTGTTCCTTTCCATCCGTGTATACAACCGTCTTTGGTTCTGGCTTTGCCAAGTTAGGGTAAAACAAAATATGATGAAATTACTGGGTAAAGTGGCCCTGGTTACTGGCGCCGGGCGCGGCTTGGGGCGGGCCTATGCGCTCCATTTGGCCAGCTTGGGTGCAGATGTGGTGGTCAACGACATCAATTTGCAGTCGGCGCAGGAGTTTGACGAAAAGCTCAACGCCCCGACGGTCATGGCCGAGATCGAGGCGCTGGGACGGCGGGCGCTGGGCTTTGAATTGGATGTGACCCGTCAAGACGCGGTCAATGGCATGGTGGAGGAGGTGCTGGGGGCCTGGGGGCGGCTGGACATTCTGGTCAACAACGCCGGGGGCAACCTGCGCCACGAAGGCAGCGACGACAACGCCGCATCTTCCCCGCCCGAACGTTTCAACTACATTATGGATCTCAACCTCACCAGTTGTATTCTCTGTTCGCAGGCCGTCAGTCGCCCTATGAAGGAACAGCGCAGCGGCAAGATCGTCAACATCGCCTCGCAGGCGGGGTTGTGGAGCGGGCGCAACGGCGGCGGGATGCCCTACAAGGTGGCCAAGGCCGGCGTGGCCCACTACACCCGCATTCTGGCCGCCGAATTGGGGCCGCACAATGTCAACGTCAACTGCATCGCCCCTGGCTTTATTGCCTCCTCGCGCACGGTGCGCTACTGGGACAAAGTGGGCAGCGAATTAACAGACCAGATCGCGCTGCGTCGCGTGGGTCAACCCGAAGAAGCGGCCAAAGTCATTGAGTTTTTGGTCACGGATTTGTCCGATTATGTCACGGGACAGTGCATTCCAGTTTGTGGCGGGTATGTGGCCTGGTAAACTTGACGCCTGGAGGCGATCTGGCCGTCTGGTCTGAGGAGAACTTTTTCAACACGATGCGTACTGGTATGACGCCTGGTAACTGCTCACCCCCACCCAACCTCCAGACAGGGGGAGGAGTCGTCACAATCCCCTCCCCAATCTGGTTCGATCAGGCGCGGACGGGGGAAAACGTTAATTTTTCCCCAGCGTGATGACCACATTGCCCGCTTTGTAGCCATTTTCAACGTAGCGATGCGCCTCGGCAGTTTGTGCCAACCCATAGACTTTATCTATAACCGCTTTTAGTTTGCCTGCCTCAACCAACTCTTTGAGAAAACGTAGATCTTCGGTTTTGGCGCTGGCCGTCTCCGAGATGACTTGTTTGTCGCTGGTTTTTGTTGTCCATAGCCCGCGCACCATCCCGGAAAGGTTGGGGTTGCCTAAAACGTAACGCCCCTTTGGCTTCAGTGCGCGGATGCTGCGCGCAAACGAGCTTTTGCCCACTACGTCAATAATGACATCGTAGCTTTCCCCATTTTGGGTGAAATCGTTTTGCGCGTAATCAATTACCTGGTCAGCGCCCAGACCGCGCAGCATCGCCAATTTGCGCGCACTGTCCACACAGGTCACTTGCGCCCCCCACAATTTGGCGATCTGTACGGCATAAGTGCCGATGCTGCCGCCAGCGCCGTTGATCAAAAGCCGTTCGCCGGCTTGGAGATTGGCTTTGCGCAGAAAATGCAAGGCGTTGATGCCGCCGGTCGGGATGGTGGCGGCCTCGGCATAGCTCATATTCGTTGGTTTTGCCATAATCGGATAGCTTTCCGGCAGACAGGTGTACTCGGCATAGGCGCCAAAACGCAGCATCGTAACGGCAAAGATCGGGTCACCGGGCTGGAAGCGGGTGACCGCGCTGCCGATGGCTTCAATCTCCCCGGCAAGCTCCTGGCCGAGAATTTTGCCCTTTGGTTTGCTGAAACCCATGTAGAGCCGGAGCGGGAGTCTGTAGACAAGGGGGAGCTTTAAGCCGCGCAGCTCACAATCCCCGGTGGTGACGGTGGCCGCATGAACTTTGATCAGCACCTCATTGGCCGTGGGTGTCGGTTTGGCGATCTCTTGCAGTTGCAGCGCCTCCGGCGGGCCGTAGGCTGTCCAGGCAATTGCTTGCATTTGGCTCTCCTTATGTCGAAATATGTCGAACAAACTGGTTCTCATTGCAACCGCAGTCTATATATAGTTTTTCAGATAAAGATTTGCACTGTAGGGGCGCTTGCGTGCTGCGCCCGGCTCTGGTGCGTCGGGCGCAGCAAGCAGCGCCCCTACAAATGATTATCTGAAAAACTATAGTAGTCGTGGCTGCCCCAATCAGCCCAAAGGCAGTCTTGAAAGCATTACGTTGACCGGATTGAAGTAGGGGTTGTGGTATAATCGTTTGCAACCACAAGCACAAAGAGGACAACCATGAAATTCCCCTACGGCAACAGCGATTTTTATAAAATTATTAGCGAAGGCTATCTCTATCTCGACCGGACCGACTGCATTCCCTTCCTGGAAGAGGCTGGCGATAGCCTGCTCTTTCTGCGTCCGCGCCGTTTTGGGAAAAGCCTGCTGGTCTCGATGTTGGAAAATTACTATGATATTGCTAAGGCCGCTGACTTTGAACGGCTCTTTGGGCATCTGGCGATTGGCAAAAATCCGACGCCGCTCCACAATCAATACCTGGTTATGAAATGGGACTTCTCCTTTGTGCGCACCTACGGCTCGGTGGATGACATTGACCGCGCACTGCATCAGTACATCAACCAACGCATTCGTGATTTTATCTCTCGCTATGACCATCTGCTTACCGACACTGTGCAAGCGCAGACGGAAAACGCCATGATTTCCTTCCTCGACCTCTTGACTTTGGTGCGGGGGAGCGGTCACAAGCTCTATCTGCTCATTGACGAATACGACAACTTTGCCAACGAAGTGCTGATGAGCGGCTCCATCAACAACCCCGAACGTTACGCCACACTGGTCACCGGGGAAGGTATCTTTAAGAGCTTCTTTAAGGCCATCAAAGGCGGCATGGCGGGGCTGGGACTCGACCGTTCCTTTATTACCGGCGTCTCACCGATTGTGATGAGCGATGTAACCAGTGGCTACAACATTGCCACCAATTTGACCTGGAAACCGCGCCTCAACGATCTCTGCGGCTTTACAGGCGACGAGATCCGCCCGCTGGTTGATGCAGTGGCGGCGACCTGTCAACTGCCCCACAAAGCGGAGGAGGCAATGGAATTAATCCGCGTCTTCTATAATGGCTCCCGGTTTGCCTTTAATGATCCGCAACCAGTCTACAACCCAACGCTGGTCTTTTATTTTCTGCGCGAATGGCAGGAAAGTTGCCTCTATCCCGAAAAGGTACTGGACGGCAACCTGTCCAGCGACTACCAGAAGCTGGTCTATATCTCGAACCATCCCGACGGCGAGGCGATTCTGCTGGCGGCGCTCAACGCGCAAGAAGTGTTGAGCGTTCCTGAGGTGGGTGAACGCTTTGGAGCCGGGGAAATGTTGCTCCCCGATAAACGGCGCGACCGCTTGGCGTCGCTACTCTGCTATTTGGGGGTGCTGACGGTGGCTGGGCGTACCGCTGATGGCGGCTATGTACTAGAAATCCCTAATTTGGTCATACGACGTCTCTATGCCGAGCGCGTACTCGAGCTGATCCTGCCGCCGCACGATCAGCAAGCCGGCCAAGATGCCGCCAAGCTCCTCTATGCGCAAGGCAAGATGCAGCCGCTCTGTGATTTTTTGGAGCAAAATCAGCTCAAAATTTTTGACAACCGCGACTATCACGGTGCCAATGATCTAACCTTCAAGACGCTCTTTTTGACGCTACTTTACAATGACATTGCCTACATGATGGACTCGGAGTCGGCGCTGGAACGCGCGTATGCGGACCTGACGATGATCCTGCGCCCGGAGATGCGTCGCTTTACGCTGCTCGATATTTTGATCGAGTTTAAGTATGTGCCGCTTGTCAAACTCAAACTCAGTGGGCAGGAGGTGAAGTCACACACAGCCGCTGCCCTCAAGCAGCTTGATCCGGTTCAGACCGAGATCACCCAGGCCGAAACGCAACTACGGCTCTATGCGACGAAATTGCAGGCCAAATATGGCGACCAACTGCGGCTGCGCGCCTATGCGGTTGTCGCGATTGGCTTTGAACGGCTGGTCTGGGTGGAGGTGACATAACGTCTATTTACGACTTTGCCACGGGCGTACCGTTCGCAAGAGGCTTGATGGCCTACACCACAGTAATCACGATGCTGCCCTTTTTCGCGCCGGCTTCGACATAGCGGTGCGCCTCGGCGACTTGCGCCAGAGGAAAGCTGCGATCAATCACCGCTTTGATCTGCCCCGCCTCAACCAGTTCTTTGATGTGGGTAAGGTCGGCAAGGCTTTCCCCTGATAAGGCGCAAATCACTTTCGGGCCACTCGTCATGGCAGTTGTGAGCATTTGCCAAAGCTGCGGCGTCTTAAAACTGGCGAGGAGGTAGCGCCCGTTGGCGGTGAGTGAGTTCCTCACGCGGGCAAACGAACTGCGCCCCATGATGTCAAAAACCACGTCGTATTTCTCGCCGTTTTGGGTGAAATCGGCTTGGGTGTAATCTATGACATGATCCGCACCCAGGGTTTTCACCAACGCCAGGCGTGGGGTGCTACAGACGCCCGTCACCTCGGCGCCGTAGTGTTTCGCCAGTTGCACGGCATACGAGCCGATCCCGCCGGAAGCGCCGTTGATCAGGATTTTCTGTCCCGGCTGGAGATTGACCTTGCGCAGGAGGTTCAAGGCGGTCAGCGCACCATAGGGGACGGTCGCGGCTTCGGCAAAGGTCATGTTGACCGGTTTGTGTGTCACCAAGCCGGTTTCGGGCATGGCGAGATATTCGGCATTGGCACCAAAGGCTGGCCCACGATAGCCAAAGACTTGATCCCCGGTTTTGAAGCGCGTCACCTTGTCACCCACGGCGGCTACTTCGCCGGCCAGTTCCGCACCCAGTATCTGAATCTTGGGTTTGTTAAGGCCAAAGACCAGGCGGCTGGCAAACCAGAGGGGCAACGCCATGGAAAATTGACTGGGCGAAATTGCCCTAAAATTGCGCGCCCACATATCGCCGACATTGACGGTGGTGGCATGAATTTTGATCAGGATTTCATTGGTCTTGGGCACAGGCGTTGCCACCTCTGTCAGTTTCAGCACATCCGGCGCACCGTATTCTGTCAAGGTAACTGCTTTCATCTGCTTGTCCTTTTCTATTTAGAAGGATGAATTGAAGGTGCGTTAGCTGTGGCAGATCCACTTGCCACAACCAGACTGCTTACCAACATGATTAGGGTCACGGGCGCCCACAACGCTCGTTCACCAGCGCTGGGTGTGATCAGGTTAAGGATGAGACCGATCACGCTATAGGCGACCACGACCCAGATCAGCCAGCGCGCATGTCGCGCCCAACGCGGGACGAAAACCGTTGCCCGCGTCAATACGACCAGCGCCATGCCAGTTAGCAAGACAGCTTGCACCACGGCTGCCACCCGCAACGTCGGCGGGAATTGTCCCGGGAATGCACCCCCCATCGCCCATTCACCCCATGGTGCGCCGGCTGCCAATGCGAGTTGAAAAAGGATGACGCCAGCAGCAACAATGGTAAAAAACCAGGCAGCGATCGTTTTCATGCTTACTTCTCCTCTACTTGTTCGACGGTCTGCTCGACCGTGATGACGACTTTGCCACGCGCGCGCCCTGTTTCCAGATAGCGGATCGCTTCAGCCGTCTCGGCCAGGGGGTAGCGGCGATCAATGACCGGGACGATTTTGCCTGCTTCCAACAGTTCCTTGAGAATCAGCAGATCTTTTTGGTTGGCTTTGGCGGTCTCCATCAAGCCGACTTGCTTACCGCCCAGTAACATATGCTGGAACAGCAGCGCCAGGCTGGTAAAGCCGGCAACGGAACCAATGCCAGCGGGCGCTAAGGCCCGTTTCAGATCGGCCACCGAACGATTGCCCACCGCATCAAAGATCAGGTCATAACGCTGCCCGGTTCTGGTGAAATCGGTTTGCGTGTAATCAATGACGTGATCGGCACCAAGCGAGCGCACCAGATCCAAATTGCGTGTGCTACAGACGCCAGTGACTTCTGCCGCGCCCAACGCTTTGGCAATCTGCACCGCAAAGGTTCCCACCCCACCCGAAGCGCCGTTAATCAGAACCTTTTGACCCGGCCGAAGTTGCCCTTTATCACGCAGCCCTTGCAGCGCGGTGAAGGCCGCTAAAGGCACGGCCGCGGCTTGCTCACAGGTTAGATTGGCCGGTTTCAACGCCAACAGCGCTTCAGGCACACAGACATACGCTGCAAAACTACCCAATCCATCAAGGGAGAGTTCCCCAAAGACGGTATCCCCGACCTGCAACTGCGTTACGCTGCCGCCAACTGCTTCGACTCGCCCGGCGACATCCGCACCGAGTCGCGTATTTTTGGGTTTTAGCAGCCCATTGGCAAAGCGGGCTAAGAACGGCTCGCCGCGCATCAAATGCCAGTCGGCTGGGTTGGCAGACGCCGCCTGAACCTTGACGAGGACTTCATTCGCCTTGGGCGTCGGTTTTTCTATATCCTTGAACTGAAGAACAGCGGGTGATCCGTATTCTGTGTAAACAATTGCTTTCATAGGTATTCCTCCCCGATTTTCTGATTCGGCAATGTGAGTACAGACTATCACAAGGCAGCCACTGGGAGAAATGATGTTTTGGACAATCGCGCTCACAACCAGCCGCGCTGCGTCAACCAACATCGGCCATTTCGACGTCAGACTGTGCTCTCTTTCGATATCTCCCACTCTGATCGGGTGAGCGCATACTCCACGTCATTTCCGTCCCACACCTCCGCCGATGCGGTATAACTGGTATCCGACGCTGCGATCTGTTCCGGGCTGTAACGGAAAGAGCGCACGTGGCGCATCCCCAATTTTTCCGTCACCCGCCGCGAGGCCCGGTTCTCCGCATAGGTGGTGGCGATCACCCACTCCACACCCCACTCCGCAAAGCCCCGGTGAATGAGCGCGGCCGCGCCTTCGGTGGCGTAGCCTTTGCCCCAGGCCGCTTTGTGGAAACGATAGCCCAGCGTAACTTCCTGGGGATCGTCGCCGGTGGGACGAAAGACGAACCAGCCCACAAAATCGCCGGTTGTCTTTTCGATGGCGGCCCAGAAGCCAAAGCCGGGCGTAGCGTCGTCATAGCGCAAAAAGCCGGGTAGAATCTGCTGCTCGACGACCTCCCAGGGCGTGGATATGCCGCCGTTGATATAGCGCATCACATCGGGGTCGTTGTCCAGGGCGAAGACGTGTGCCGCGTCGGCTGGGGTGAAACGGCGCAGGATCAGCCGTGCGGTTTCCAACAAAATATCCATACGGGCTGCCTTCTCAGTGAGTCGTTGTCTGGGGCGCAAAGTGGCGGAAGACGCGCAAGGCGCGCAGGGTATTCCAACGGCTTGGCCCACCGGTCTTCTCCATCTCAAAATGGGTCAAGCCAGCATGGCGCGCTTGCACAGGCCACGTACCGTCCTTGCGTCGTTTGCCCAGCAGATGATCCAACGCGGACTGCATACGCGGGTCGTAGGCAATCCCGGCGTCCTGGAAATAGTCCAGACAGCGCAGAATGTCGTAGCGCCAGCGGCCCGGATAGGAGAGCATCAGAAAGCGGGGATCGATTGTCTCGCCCGTGTGATCTGAGCGGAAGAGCTGGTGAATGAGGATAAATTCCCGGCTGGCCGCGGCCATTGCATGCAATTCGGACAGGCGGTAGGTGTAGCCGTTGCGGGCGTATTCCTGGATGCCTTCCAGCACAGAAATCGTCGTGTGCAGGGAGCTGTGAACTGCGCCGGAACGGTTCAGGCGGCAGTTGAAGCCGCCATCCACCATCTGCTGGCCGATGAGAAAATCCACAATCGAATGGAGGGGTGTCTCCTCCACGCCAAAATAGCAGGCGTAATTGAGGAACATCCCATTGATGCAGACATCCGCCTGTTCGATGGAGGTCGCGGGATTGACGCCCCCGTCGGCTCCCACCTTTTCGCGCAGAATCAGTCGAATCGTTGCAGCGGGCAAAGGGTGATCCGGCGGCAGGGCAAGATTCTTCAAATCCAGCAGCGTGTAATGACTGTTTGTCCATTTGGGGTTATAGAAACTCTTGCCCCAATGACCGTTGGGTTGACGCGCGGCCAGATAGTCTGCGCCCCAGCCCTCCGTGGCGATGCGGGCCTGCAACGCCGGATTCACCTCACCCAGCAGATCCCGGCGGGTCTGGTATTGGATGGCGACATCACCCGCCAGCAGCCAATCAACGATTCGTTCGTTATCCATTGCTCCACCGCCTTGAAGGAATTGGAATGAGCATCAGCAACCGTCACCCCTAATTATACGCCAAAAATGGAGAGCCAGCACAATCGGTTTTCCCTGCCAGCGCTTTGGGGTAGAATATCTCTAGCCGATCGATAACAGCCACGGAAACTGACCCAATGACCACTGACTCTACAGACCGGGAACTCTTTGTGGGCCGCCAGCGCGAAAGAGAGCGTCTGCTGGCCCGACTGGCTACAGCTACGCGCGGGCGGGGCAGTCTGGTTTTGATTTACGGAGAGGCAGGGGTGGGCAAGAGTGCGCTTCTGCGCCACTTCGCCGCCGAAGCTGTAAGCGCGGGTGCGACAGTCTGCTGGGGTCTCTGCTACGAAGGCGAGTGGCAACGCCCCTTTGCCCCCTGGCGGGATGGGTTGGAGGAGCTTCTTGCCAGATTGGAGGATCCGTCCTGGCCGAGCCGCCTTGCCCCGCTACTCCCCCACCGGGCCGGGGATTCGCCTGCTGCCCCGCTCAGCCCCAGCCTTTCCCCCAACGAAGAGCGCTACCGGCTCTTCGACGCGGTGGCCCAATTGCTTCAACAGGCAGCCCGGCAACAGCCCCTCGTCTTCGTTCTGGACGATCTGCACTGGGCTGACAGGGATTCCCTGGAGATGTTTCGCTACGTGGCCCGTTTCGCCGAGCGCAGCCCGCTGCTGCTGGTCGGCCTCTACCGGGACCCGGACGGGACCGGCGGCAGTGGCCCCCTCCACGAGATGCTGGCAGCCATCCAGCGGGAAAGCGCAGCCGAGCAGATCGCCCTGGCCGGCTTTTCTCTGGAAGAGGTCAACGGCTATCTGGCCCAGGTAGCCGCCGAGGAACTCCCCCAGGCCTGGGTGCGGGCCATCTACCAACAGAGTGGCGGCAACCCCTTTTTCGTACGCGAGATATTCCGCTATCTGGTGGAAGGAACCCGCATCGAACGCCGGGACGGGCGCTGGACGACCGACTTCAGTCTGAGCGAATTGGGCATTCCGCCGCTGGTGCGCCAGGTGGTGATGGCACGACTGAACCGGCTGTCTGCCCCAACAAACACACTGCTACAGACAGCCGTCGCCTTTGCGGGTAGCTTTCCCTTCGCCCTCCTTCCCCCGCTCACTGGTCTGGATGAGGATGTGCTGCTGAACAGCCTGGACGAAGCTCTGGCTGCGGGTCTGCTTCAGGCTACCAGCAGCAATCCGACGGTCTATGGCTTTGCCCACGCCCTCGTGCGCCAGACCCTTTATACCAGCCTGAACCCGGAGCGTCAGGCGCGGCTGCACCGGCGCATTGCCCAGGCGTTGGAAGAGTCACCCCAGCAGCCCAAAGCCGTGGCCGAGCTGGCCTTTCAATACCACGCCTCCGCGACATTGCCGGGGGGCGAAGCGGGCATCCCCTATTGTCTGGCCGCCGCGGAGGAAGCCGCGCGCAGCTACGCCCATGACCGGGTGGTGACATTTCTGCGTATGGCCGGGGAGCTGGCCCGTCACAATCCCGTGGCCGAGCGGGCCGCTATCGCCTGCCGCTTGACCCTGGCCGAAATCGCCGCGCTGCTGCTCTCCTCTGCCCAGCAACAGTGCGAGATGGCCCTGGCGCTGCTGGTGGAAAGCCGGGCGTCCGAGAAGGAGATCGTCGCTTTCTTGACAGGAGCGGCCCGCGCGCTGAAGGAAAGCGGTGCTACCGCCGACATCTGGACGCCACTGGTCGAACGGGGACTGGCTCTGCTCGGCGAGCACCGGGATCTGCTGTGGGCCAGACTGATGCTGCTGCGGGATCAGATCGAACCGGTCTCGACCGCGGGCATTTACGTCAGCCGCTGGGTGGGCTATGATCCCCAGGCTGTTGCCATTGCCCGTTCCGAAGGCGACGAGGAGGATTACGCGGCAACCCTTGAACCACTGGAATGGCGTACGCCCACGGAGACGATGCAAGTGGTGATGCTGGCCCGACGCTGGCGCAACCCCCAGGCTCTGTTGCGGGGGCTGGACGTGGCGGCCCGTGACCTTCTTTTTCGCCAGGGCGACGCGGCCCAGGCGCGGGAGGTGCTGCTGGAATTGCTGCGAATGGGCGAGCAATTCGGCTCGATCCCCGCCCAGGCCGAGGCGTTGGTGCAGTTAACCCTCTGCCACGCGCTTCTGGGCGATGGGACGCAGGCCCGGCGGACCCGACAGGAAGCCGCGGAAATGGTGGCCCGTTTGGGGAGCGGTCATCGGCTGCAACGGCTGGCAGATTTGAGCATGAACAGTGTGATGGGCGATTACGAAGCGGTGGATTGGCCCCGGCTGGCCCAGACCTTTACCGACATCGCCACCAATCCGCTCACAGGCCGCAGCCCGATGGGGCTGACCGCGGCCAACTTTGCCGTTCTCAACCAACTGCGCGCGGGCAATCAGGCCGAGGCCCGGCGGTTGCTGGATCTGCACACCTCTGTGCTGGAAGCGCTGCCCCTAACGACTTATCTCTACAACGGGGGTGTGGACCGGGCGGCTACGGCGGTGTGGGAATTGGAGGCAGCCGAGTATGCGCCCATCTACCGGCGGCTGGCGCTGGAACTTTTGGCGGCGGGCTTCCCTGGCAGCCCTTACCGCTCCAACGCGCTGACAGTGGCCCGAATGGCCACGCTCCTGGGCGATCTGCCGGAAGCGACCGTCTACTTTGCCCAGGCCCGCCAGTCCGCCGAGAGCGGCGGGCAGCGGGGGCTGCGCGCGCTGGTGGATTATGACGAGGCATTGGCTCTGCGGCGCAATGCTTCGCCCGACACAGCCCGCCGGGATGTGCTGCTGGCAACCGCCCTCGCTCAGTTCGCTTCTCTGGGGATGCAGCCCTGGGAAGAGCGGGCGCTGGCGTTACAGGCGCAGCTTTCTTCCCCCGCGCCCGCGGCCCAGCCCGGTCACAATCTCACAACCAGAGAGGCGGAGGTGCTGGCGCTGATCGGCGCGGGCGCGACCAACCGGGAGATTGCCGAAAAGCTGGTGGTGAGCATCGCTACAGCGGAACGCCACGTCGCCAATATTTATGGCAAAATCGACGTGCGCAATCGAGCCGAAGCCACCGCCTTTGCCCTGCGCAATGGGATTGACAAGATGGCAAGGTGAAGGGGTGAAAGAGTGAAGAATCGATGACACACGATACTTGCCACCTGCCACCTGCTACCTGCCACTTACCCTCTTCTACATACTTCCCCTCATCTCTCCTTCACATCTCCTTGTGACAAGACACATACTTTCCGCGATGACGGCGGCGGCGGTTTGGGATAGACTCTCCGCAGCAGGAACGTCAATCGGTCACCTTTCACAACACAAGGAGAATCACAAATGTACGCATCCATTCGTAAAGGCAAAGTCAAACCCGGAACGTCGCTTGATGAGGTAGTGACGCTGATCAACATGGGCGCGTTGCCTATCCTGAGTGCCATCCCCGGCTTCGAGAGCGCCTATATTGTGCGGGGGGACGATGAATCTTTCTTTGCTATGAGCCTCTTTGCCGACAAAGCCGCGGCAGAGCAGAGCAATGGGCAGATTCTCGACTGGCTGCGCCAGAATCTCGGCCCGGTGTTGGCTGGCCCGCCGGAAGCGCTGGTGGGAGAAGTGGTGGCCCACCGGTAGGGGGATTGGAGATTGGGGGTTGGTGCGTGTACAAGTCCAGTCGCTACTCTCCAATCTCGATTCTCTGTTCGTGCAAAAATCTATATGAAATCTATATGAAGGAGAGAACAATGCAAACCTTGAATCGTGCCGGTGTCAATCTGGCCTATACGGATGCAGGGAAGGGGGGAGTACCCCTGCTGCTGGTACACGGCTTCTGCGGCAACCACAGCCATCTGTCCCCCCAATTCGAGTATTTCCGTCGCCATCACCGGGTAGTGGCGGTGGACAGGCGGGGTCACGGGCAGAGTGACAAGCCGGAGCAGACGTACACTATTGAGGGTTTCGCCGACGATTTGGCCTGGCTCTGCCGTGAAATCGGTCTTTACAAGCCTGTGGTGGTGGTTCACAGTATGGGCGCAATCGGACTGGAACTGGCCGCCGCCTTTCCCGATCTGCTCAGTGCGCTGGTCCTGTTGGATGCGCCCTTTGCACCGCCGCCAGAAGCACAGATGGGTTTTCAACAGTTATTAGGCGGTCTAGCCAGCCCTGCCTATCAGGATGTGTTGCGCCAGACCGCCGATTCTTTGATCTTTCTGCCGACGGATGATCAGCAGCGCAAGGCACAAATTGTGGAAGGGATGATCCATGTGCCGCAGCAAGTGATGGTCTCGGCCTGGGAGAACTATCTGGCCTATGATGAAGAGGCAGCCGCGGCCCAATGCTGGATACCCCTGCTCCACTTGCGCAGCATCTTTCCGGCCAATCTGTGCCGCCTGCGGGAACTCTGCCCCCAACTGGTCACCGGTGAGACGGTTGGGGGAGGACACTTTCATCAGTTGGAAGTGCCGGAGCAGGTCAATCCAATGATTGAGCGTTTTCTGGAACTTTCACTGAGTGGGAGGGGATAATGAACGAAATCAGCGGTCAAACAGCGATTGTCATCCACGCGCCAGCGGTGGAGGTCTACAGCTATCTGCTCGACTTCACCCGCCACCCCGAATGGGTGAAGAATGTGCAAAAGGTGACGCAGGAGGGCAGCGGCCCCGTGCAGGTGGGGACAACCTTTCAAACCCAGGAAGGGCCGCCACCGGTGGCTTTGGGGCCACGGCTGGTAATGATGTTCCATTTTATGCGGGGGCTGATCAGCGGGGCCAAAGGCTACAGCCGGGCGGAGATCACCGGTCTGGAGCCGAACCGGCGCATTGCCTGGAAAGCGGGCGTGCCCAAAGGCGAGGGCTATTTCAATGTGGCCCAGTGGGAATTCCTGCTGGAAGCCCAGAACGAATCCACCCGCTTGACCCAGCGTTTTGTCTACCAGCCTCAGAACGAAATCTCGAGGCGGATGATCAGCGCGGCGGGCGCGCAGGGCATCGAAGCCGCCTGTCTGGTCAGCTTGCGGCAACTGAAAGAGCGGATGGAGGCAAGGCAGCCGGTGGGCAATCTTAGCCGGAAAGCGACGTGAAAGGGCAGGCGTGAAACGTGCGATCGCCAGCTTTTTTCACGTTTCACGCTTCACATCTTGTGTCACCGGCTGCGCGCAGTTGCGTCTATAGATGCGCATCAGCCCACAGAAACGGGATTGTCGAAACGGTTGCACCAACCGCCGTCTCTGGTCGTGGGATTGATCGCCCCTCTCTGGCAGCCAGAAGCTGCCGAGATCGGTATGTGCTGGCGGCGGGTGGCTTGGGTGTGAGCAGCCAGCGGCCCCAGGCAGTTGACGCACGTCATCTGTGGGTGGGCGTTGGCTGGCATCCGCCAGTCGAGTGAGTGTTGTCGGTTGATCTGCCCAAGATGAAAACAAGAAAAGACCCGCAACCGAACGGTTGCGGGTCTTTTCTTGTTGTGAATGGGAATGCTCCCCAGTAACTCAGACTAGCGACTGGCAGCCGGGAGATAAATCCACCAGCGCAGGCTGTCAAGAAAGCTCTGTTGATTGGCCGCGGGGCTGCCTCGATCCAGTGATGGCAGATAGAGACGCCATTCGGCTGTGTTTGCAACGGTGACACTACCATCACCAGCACTTGAAGCCAGATTGGTGCCATCAGTCGTCGCCACTTCGATAACTTTGACGGTAAGAATGCTGCTTGTCCCATTCCCGCCGATTGCAGTGAAATTGACTTCTGCCAAATCCACATCCGTAGACACCCCGGCAGAAGAAATCAACGAGAATCTCATTGAATCCAGTCCATTGCCATCATCGTCATTGCGGAAGCAGTCTCGCAGATCGAATTGTGCTGATGGATCGGCAACACAATCTCCTACATCTGCTATATCCAGGACCTTCGCGTCGAATTGAATTTCCACGGTGACAGAGCCAACTGCTTGACCAGCCATGCCTGTCAACCGGATTGGAATTGTGATCTGTCCGCTGGGCTGGACGCTGCCCGTACCGGCTGAGATTGATACGGATGAAGGCGCTAGTTGCGATTTGTCATCGAGTGCAGCAGCGGTTGTCGGCAGTTTGCCGTCTGGACAAAATGCGTTCGGGCGTCCAACCGTACACTGGAGTACAAACAATGCGTCGGTACCGCTGCAGGAATTGCTGTTGTTGACATCGCACGCAGGCAGAAACAGCGTGTTAGCAGGGGTTGGGCATTGGTTGCTGGCCTGTCTTCGTCCAACGGTGTACTGAAGGATGAAGAGCGCATCCGTGCCGCTTACAGAATTGCTGCAATTCACATCACCCTTACGGAATGAGGTGATTTCTACGGAACCGTCAATAGCCGCTACTGGAATCGGGTTACCGTCTGTATCGGCAAATTCGATGATTTCGACATCAATAGCGCTCTGGTCCCCGGCATTTCCGACTGCTTTGAATGTGATTTCAGCAGCATCCAAATCAGTAGTTACGCCGTTCGTTGCCAAAGCGGTGATCCGCACAGAGTCCGTTCCAGAGCCGTCGTTGTCGTTCCAGAAGCAATCTTTGATGCTAAAGGTGGCGTTTGGAATGCAGTCAGTCAACTGCTCGATATCGAGTACCTGTGTATCATAGCGGATTTCCAGAGTGACGCTGCCCAATAGTAACCCGGACAGACCACGAATCCGAATCGGGACATTGATTTTACCTCCAGGTTGTACTGAGTGGTTATTTACTTCCACAAATGTATTTGCCGTCACATCTGTTGGCGTCGGTGTTGCAGTTACGGTGCGAGTAGGCGTGGGCGTTACAGTCGTAGTACGAGTCGACGTCGATGTAACCGTCGGTGTGCGGGTCGATGTGCGAGTC
This sequence comes from Litorilinea aerophila, assembly GCA_945897075.1. Lineage (GTDB taxonomy): Bacteria > Chloroflexota > Anaerolineae > Caldilineales > Caldilineaceae > JACQGT01. The sequence goes on along the minus strand of CAMDEX010000033.1, from coordinate 682 downwards.
GGCGTCGGTGTCACCGTGCCGGTACGCGTTGGTGTGCGAGTCGGCGTCAGCGTGACCGTCGGTGTGCGAGTCGGCGTCGGCGTGACCGTCGATGTGCGAGTCGGCGTCAGCGTGACCGTCGGTGTGCGAGTCGGCGTCAGCGTGACCGTCGGTGTGCGAGTCGGCGTCGGCGTGACCGTCGGTGTGCGAGTCGGCGTCGGCGTGGCTGTAGAAGTCGGCGTCACCGTTGACGTACTTGTTGCAGTGCGTGTCGGCGTGGACGTTGGGGTCGCCGTAGGTGGATCAACATTCACCTGTACCTGGCGACAATTGTTGCCTTCATTACTTTCCGTTACCTGTAAGGTTACATCAACACAGGCTTCTATTGTATGGCTACCATTCCCTGAAGGAATCCATGTTTGACTCGTCTGCTCAACAGCATTGCATCCGGTTGACACTGTATTTCTTATGGTAGAATTGCCAATACTCTGACTATTGTCCTTGTACTCGACCTGGAAGTCAGTAGTTACATCTCCACCATTGCAATTCTTTACGTATAGAGAGTCTTGAAAAAATCAAAAGGGAGTGTCGAGAGGTGGCGAAGTGGGCTGGGAGAGCAGCAAGCGGGAAAAGCTTGCCCAAAAGGACGACGCAGAGTAAGGTATAGAAGTTGGGAATAACCGATTAGTGACAGGCGAGGAGA
>CAMDEX010000032.1 GCA_945897075.1 Litorilinea aerophila | reverse complement strand
AACTCGCATCTCCAGGGCGGCTTCGTGATCTGCGTCTATGAACTTCCGGCTCATCAGTTGCTCTTCCTATGTGTGTGTTTGGGGCAGGCTTTGTAGGTCTTCTATTCTATCATGACCTGCCGTGGCCCAAAACCCTTCCATCCCTTTTCACCGACAGGCTGCTAGCCTTTGCCCGCGGTCTCTCCGCCGACTTTCTGGCCGCGGCCGCGGCTGCGCCCAAAGAGAGTATTGTACGCGCCGAAAGCCTCTCTGCCCGCGCTGTGCCAGAAGCCACCGTCTACCACCTCCCCGCACCGTTGACCTCCCTGATCGGACGAGAACGCGAGCTGCAGAGCGGCGTGGCACGTCTGCGCCGGGCCGATGTGCGGCTGATGACGCTGGTTGGGCCGCCGGGCGCGGGCAAGACCCGCCTCAGCCTGGCGCTGGGAGAGGCGTTGCACCTGGATTTTGTCCACGGCGTCTGTTTTGTCCCCCTGGCCCCCATCAACGATCCGGCTCTCGTCCTGTCCGCCATTGCCCAGGCCCTGGCCCTGCGCGAGGTGACAGGCATCTCGCTTGCCCAAACCGTGCATGAATTCCTGCGCCACAAACAGCTTTTGCTGATTCTGGACAATTTCGAGCAGGTGACAGAGGCTGCTTTCGTCGTGGCCGATCTGCTGATGGCCGCGCCGGGGCTAAAGGCGCTGGTGAGCAGCCGGGAATCCCTGCGGCTCTACGGCGAACAGGAGTTTCCTGTGCCGCCCCTGGCCGTGCCCGACGTCAACCGCCTGCCCACGCCCGAACTCTTGGAGATGTACCCGGCGGTCGAGCTTTTTATCCAGCGCGCCCAGGCTGTGCGTCCCAATTTTGTCATTGACGCCCACAACGCTGGCGCGGTCGCCCACATCTGCGCCTGGTTGGATGGGCTGCCCCTGGCGATTGAGATGGCCGCTGCCCACGTCAAGTGGAAGACGCCTGACACCCTTCTCGACCAGTTGCGCCAACAGTTGATGGCCCTGACCGGCGGTCAGCGCGACCTGACCCCCCGCCAACAGACGCTGCGCGGTGCGATTGATTGGAGCTACAAATTGCTCAGTCTGGGAGAACAGGGGTTGCTGATGGCGCTGTCGGTGACCAACGGCGGCTGTATGCTGGCCGTGGCCGCCGAGCTGAGCGGCAATGACCAGGCGACCGGCCAGGCGCTTTTGCAGGGATTGGCCGAGAAGAGTCTGCTCCAATACACGACGGATAGTCTGGGCGAGCCACGCGTAAGTCTGTTGCAAATGATCCGGGAGTATGCCCAGGCCAAAGCGGTGGAGACAGGGACGTATGACCATCTGTGCGAACTGCACGGGGCTATCTACTACCGGCTGGTGTGCGAAAGTCTGCCCCGCGTGCGCGATGCGCAGGCCGAGCGCATCCTCAACCGGCTGGAGATCGAGCACAACAATCTGCGCAGCGCGCTGGACTGGCATCTGGCGTCGAGCAGCGTGCGCGGGGTGCGCCTGGCGGTTCTGCTGGCTGACAGTCTATGGGGTATCCGAGGTCACTTCAGCGAAGGGCGGCTCCGGCTGGAAAAGTTGATAGCGGCCGCCTCTACCCAGTCCACCGACGGCAGCGCCGAACCATCGGCCTGGATCGCGCTGACGCGTCTGGCCATGGGCCAGGGCGATCTGCCGGCGGCCTCTGCCTTTGCAACCCAGGCCGAGCAACTAGCCTTTGCCAGCGAGGACGACGCCACTGTGCGCACGACTTTGCGTTGCCGCGCCGCCATTGCCCTGCACCAGAGCGACTACGCCCAGTCGACCCGGCTCTACCAGCAGACCCGTGCGCTCTGTGGCCCAGATGATCAATCCGATGCGGCGCTCTCGCTCAACGGTCTGGGGCTGGTCGCCAAAGATCAGGGCGACTTTGCCAGCGCGCTTGATTATCACAAGCGCGCCCACGCCCTCTGCGCCAGCCTGGGGGACTCCATCGGGGCGGCTCGCTCGCTGACATACGCCAGCATCGCCGCCTATTGGCAGGCTGCTTATGCGCGCTGTTTCGATCTGGCGCAGGAGGCAATTGAGCTACAACGCGGGGTGGGCGATGTACTCAGCGTAACCTACGGCCGGGACGTGCAGGGCATGGCGCTGGTGCGTTTGGGGCGCTACGCCGAGGGTGTCGCCATTTTGCAGGAGTGTGTCACCGCTTTTGAGCAGATGGGCGACCATTCCGGGCGCGCGGTGGTCCTGGCCGATCTGGGCGTGGCTGCCTATCTGCAGGAAAATTTTGTTGACGCCTACCGCCATAGCCACGAAGCGCTCTCGATTGCCCGTGCCATCGGCGACCGGCGACGGGCTGCCTTCTGTCTGGAAGGGATGGCGATGGCCCTGACCCGGCTGGCCGTTTTGCCAGCCGCAACTGACAAAACGGCTTTAACGCGTGCGCTAGGGTTCTTCGCCGAGGCCGACAGTCTACGGCGGCTGATCAATTCACCCCTGCCCGCCAGCGAACGGGCCGAGTACGACGCCTGCCGCGCGATTGCCGCCGCCCACCTGCCCCCAGCGCAATATGCCCAGGCCTGGGCAGAGCGGATAAACCCTATGCACCCCCCATCCGCAGAATCGGTTTGACCGTGCGCCCCTGCTCCGAATCCTCCATCGCCCGGTTAATCTCGTTGAGCTCGTAGAATGTGACCAGCCGGTCGATGGGAAAGCGCCCCTGCATAAAGAGATCGACCAGCCGGGGAATGAAAATATCCGGCACACTGTCCCCTTCCATAACCCCCAGGAGAGTGCGACCGGCGAGAATTGTCGTCATATCAAAACTGACTTCTGTGCCGGGCGCGGCGGCCCCAATCAGCCCACAGACGCCCCGCGAGCGCAGGGAATCCACCGCCTGACGAAAGACATTGGGTTGGGCGGTGGTCTCCAGGGAGTAATCCGCGCCGCTGCCGGTGATCTGGCGAATCTTCTCCACCGGATCATTTTTGCCGCTGTGGATGATGTGGGTTGCGCCCAATTCCCCGGCCAATTGCAGGCGGGCCGGGTTGATGTCCACCGCGATAATTGTCGTACACCCGGCCACTCGGGCTGCCATTACCGCGCTCAGGCCGACCGAGCCGCTGCCGAAAATGGCGATGGAAGTGCCGGCCCTGGCCTGCAAGCTGTTCAGCACAGCGCCTGCCCCGGTCTGAATCCCGCAGCCCAGGGGACCCAACAGTTCCAGTGGCGCGTCCTGGCGCACTTTGACCACATTGCGCTCTGTCGCCAGGGCGTAGGTGGCAAAGGAGGATTGGCCAAAGAAACTGCCGTAGACTGGGCCGTGTCCATTGCAGAGGGTTGTCGTGCCATCGGCCCGCACCCCGCCCAGATTGTGGGCAAAGAAATTGTCGCAATAGGCCGGGTGGCCCTGCTGACAGTTGACACAGCCGCCACAGAACTGAAAACTGAGGACGACGTGATCCCCCGGCTGGACTTTGCGTACACCCGGCCCTACCTGCTCCACAACCCCTGCGCCTTCGTGCCCCAGAACCGAGGGCAGGGGTGGGGGATAGAGCAGGTCGCGGATGACCATATCGGTGTGGCAGATGCCAGCCCCGACGATGCGCACCAGCACCTCACCCGCCTGGGGTGTGTCAATCTCTACCGTCTCCACGCGGAAGGGTTGGGCTTTTTCACGAAGAACTGCGGCTTGGATTTGCATGGCTGCCCTCCTCGGCAGGGTGAAATGAACTTTTGGTGGTATACTCATAGACCGCGTAGGGTGGCGAAGCCACAAGCCAAATGGCGGCGTAGTGCGTGAACTGGTAGTGAAGTTGGTTCACGCACCACGCACTACAGGTATCGGCGACCAACGAACGCGTATGCTGTCAATTTTTGCGCCCTGCGCGGTTGCGGTTCTGTGTCTATAGTATATCCTCCAATTTCGTTCCTGTCACTGTCAGTCAGTGACACAAAAAGCGTCATCTATGCCTGCACCCCAGATGATTGAGCCATCCGCTTTTTCGCTCTGGTTGCGCCGCCGCCGCCGCATCTTGAATTTGACCCAGGCCGATCTGGCCCAGGCCATCGGCTGCTCGACCAGCGCGGTACGCAAACTGGAATCCGGCGATCTGCTGCCTTCCGCCGAGATGACCGAGAAGATGGCCGAACGGCTGGGCGTGGCCGGGGATCAGAGCGGCGAATTTGCCCTTTTTGCCCGCGGCGATCCCAATCACTTCCCCAGCGAAGACGATCCGGCCGCGCCTGTCACCCCGCCAGCCGTCGCGCCAGCCGAGAGCCAACCTCCCGCCAGCCAACTTCGCCAACCCATTTTCAATCTGCCTGCACCCTTCACCTCCCTCGTGGGCCGGGAGAAGGAAGTGGCGGAGATCGTCGCCCGGCTGCGTCTGCCCACCACCCGCCTGCTCACCCTCACCGGTGCGCCGGGCAGCGGCAAGACCCGCCTGGGCATTGCCGTGGCCGAGAGGCTGGCCGCAGACTTTGCCGACGGCATCCATTTTGCGCCCCTGGCCTCCATCAGCGATCCGGCCCTCGTCTTTTCCAGCCTGGCCCACAGTCTGGGCCTCGTGGAACAGATCGGCGGTGCGCTCCAGCCTACGCTTTCGGCTGGCCCAACCCAAACCGCCTCCACCCCAGACTTCCCCCAACTGCGCGAACTGGCAGCGTTTTTGCAGACACGTCATTTTCTGCTGCTTCTGGACAACTTTGAACATCTGCTTGCCGCGGCGGTGGGTCTGTCTACGCTCCTGCAAGCTGCGCCGGGCTTGAAGATCATCACGACCAGCCGGGAGGTGCTGCGTCTCTACGGCGAGTTTGAGATTTCCGTCCCGCCGCTGGCCCTGCCCGCCCCACACAACGAGACGCCCCTGGCGGAGATCGCAGACAACCCGGCTGCGCAGCTTTTTATCGAGCGCGCCCAGACTGTACAGCCCTTCTTTGCCCTGACTGCGCAGAATGCCGCGCAAGTCGCCCGCATTTGTGTGCGCTTGGACGGGCTGCCCCTGGCGCTGGAGATGGCCGCGGCCCAGATGAAATGGCAGTCCCTCGACGCGATTGCCGGACAACTGGCTGATCTGCGGCTGAACTTGCAGCGCACCTGGCGCGACGCCAACAGCCGCCAACAGACCTTACGCGCCGCCATCGAGTGGAGTTACCGCTTGCTGCCCCCCGCCGAGCAGAGACTTTTCGTCTGTTTGGGCAGTTTTGCCGGTGGTTGCACGGAGGAGGCCGCCGCGGCTGTGTGGCGGGCGATGGGCCAGAGCGATCCTGCGCTGTCAGCGGTGGAGTCAACCGACGATCTGTTGCGTGCGCTGGTGGAGCGCAGTCTGTTGCAGATGGTTTTCAGCCCGACGGGCGCCCCGCGCTATACACTGTTGGAGACGATCCGGGCCTACGCCCTGGAACAGTTGGAGGCCAGCGGTGCGGCAGCGGCGGTGCGCCAGGCCCAGGCCCACTGGTTGCTGACCTTTGCCCAGCGGGCCGATGCCCAACTCTACAGCGGCCAGGCCAAACTCTGTCTACAGCGGCTGGAAACCGAACACGACAACTTCCGCGCCATTTTGCGCGGCTTTGCCGAGGGGCAGGGGGTGGAGAGCGAAACGGCTCTGCAATTGGTGGCCGCGCTCAGCCGCTTCTGGAATCAGATGGGCCACTGGGCCGAAGGTCTGCGCTGGCTGCGGTTGGCCGTCGAGCGGGGCAGCGATGCGTCGCTTCTGACCCGCGCCCGGGTGCTGCGCCATCTCACCAGCGCGCTGGGCAATCGCGGGGAGCGCGCCGCCGCCCTGGAAGCGGGCACACAAAGTCTGGCGCTGCTGCGCACAGTTGACAATCCGCCCGCTCTGGCCGACACGCTCTACATTTTGGGCTTTATCTATAGGGGTCTGGCCCAATACGAGCGCTCCCAGGCCTGTCTGGAGGAGTCCCTGTTGCTTGTGCAGGGGCTGAATGACCAGCAGGCCACCCAGCAGAATGTGTTGAACGCGCTGGGCAATCTGATGAGCGCGCTGGGCAATCTGCCCCAGGCCACCCTTTACAGCACACGTCTGGTCGAGCTGGCCTGGCGCACGGGTGATCGCAATGCGATTGGCAATGGGTTGAACAGCCTGGGCGAGATCGCGCGTTTGCAGGGCGAGTACGCGCGGGCGGCCCGCCATTTCGAGGAGAGCATCTCCCTGGCCCAGGAGAGCGGTTCGTTGAGCGCACGCGCCTACCGGTTACCCAACCTGGGCTTTGCGCTCCTGCACCTGGGCCAGACAGAGCGCGCCGAAAGTCTCTTCCGGGAAGGGCTGGCCCTTAGCCATGAACTGGGCGACCGCATCGTCATTCTGCAATGTCTGGTGGGGTTGGCGCTGCTGGCGGTCAATGCGGGGGAGTGGGCGCGTGCCGCGCGTCTGGGCGGGGCAGTAGACCAGTTGTTACAGTCTCTGGAATTGCGCTTTGACCAGACGGATCGGGCGGAATATGAACGTTTGCTGGCCCAATTGGGGAGTCACCAGGCGACGGCGGAGATTGCCGCAGCCTGGGAGCAAGGCCGCACCGCTACGCTCGATCAGGTGGTAGGATGGGTGCTTTGAACTTTCTCGATCGGGCGCTCACCGTCGGCAAGCATCTTCTGTACGGCCTCGCGCAGTTCAGGACTGTCAAAAGCCGTCGCCAGCCAATCCATGCGGTTGATGAAATCGCCGTCGTCGTCGAGGATGACGATATTGTGTGCTTCGACTTCGCGCATAAAGCGGTTGTAAGAGACGCCGGCCAACGCCGCTCCTCCACGCAGATCGGTCTTGCGTTGGGCGTAGGCTTGAATGGCCTGTTCCAGCTTTTCCGCCTCTATACCCGCCTGAATCCATTTTTTCATCAGCGCAGCTTCGGACAGTACGCGATATTCACTCAAGCGTGAGAGTTCTGCGGATTCTTGGGGCGAAAGACGAATTGATTTTGTGATCGTTGTCATAGCTATAGTGTCTCCTTCATCCAGCCGCGCTATCTGCAGCCAATAGCAGCATTCTTTCTGCTTGCTCCAACAGGGATTGTGCGGTTGTCGGAGTTAATCGTTTGAGATAGCCCTGAGCGGCTGCAAGCGTAATCCTGCCCGACACAAATAGCATAACGCAGAAATCGGGCACGCAGACACAACTGATATTGAGTGTTCGCGCAAATTGCAGCGGGCGACTATCGTTGATGAGCAGCGGCCATCCCTTCTCAAAGGCCAATGCAGTCGCGAAGGCTTCCCCAACCCCGAAACGATTCATAGAAAAAGAAGGTTCGGTTTGCATCAGCCGTCCATCTTCCTCGAAAACTCGAAAGAGCATCGCTTGGGGATAGATCAACGCAGTTTCTTTGGGATCGGTTGTGATGATCTCACCTTTAACAGCAGCGCAATAATGCACCCGGAAAAAATGAAAGAGGTAGGGAGCGATCCCTATCGCGCTGGCTCGATTCCAAAATGAAGTATCAAGTGATGCATCAAGAATCATAGTGATTTGATTGTATGCGATACATTGGGTTTTGTCAATGCCGGTTGGGCTTCTGCTGCTGATGCGGTTATCTGCAAGACTCTCTCCAAAATGGGCAGCGCGTGGGAGACCTGTTTGAGGCGGATCAGCGCGTTCCAGAGACCCTCGAACTTCTTCCAACCCGCGCTGTAGGCTACGTGGCGTAGCGCCTGGACAGGGTTCTCCTTTTGGGCGGCCCCGCGCAGAATGGACGACCAAGCGTAGAAATGGCGATAGGCCCACCAGTAGCCCTCTTCCAATTGCGCAGGACTCAACTTTTTGGGCTGAAAAACAGTGTGGCGGGTGTCGTAGAGCTCCCAATCCCGGTGCAGCAGACGCCCCTCGGCTGCGATCCGCTGGTAGAGCGCGGTGCCCGGATAGGGCGTCATAATGTGAAAGGTGGCCGTCTCGATGCTATGCTCGATGGCCCAATCTACGGTGCGAGCAAAGACATCCGGGCCGTCGCCGTCCATGCCAAAGACGAAGCTGCCGTTGATCATCACCCCTGCGCCGTGTACCCTTTGGATCATCGCCGCGTAGTCTCTCCCCACATTCTGTGTCTTGCTGCTGCGGCGCAGATTGTCTACATCCAAATTCTCGATGCCGACGAAGATGCTGCGCAGACCCGCGGCCTGTGCCTTTTCCAGCAGACTGGGCGCAAGCAGCGAATTGACGGTGGCCGCGCCCTGAAAGAGCCGCCCCATCCCGCGCATCCCCTCAAAAAGAGCCGTGGCGAATTTGGGATCGCCTAGCAGGTGATCGTCCAGAAAGTAGAGATGCTTGCCGGGCAGCCGCTCGATCTCGGCCAGGGCCTCGTCCACGCGCTGGGTGTAGAAGGAATTGCCGCCCGCAAAGAAAGCCTCTTTGTAGCAGAAGTCGCAGTGGTAGGGGCAGCCGCGCGAGACGACAATCGAGTTGGGCACCATATACAGATGGCGTTTGATGAGGTCGCGGCGGATGGGCGGGATGCCGCCAATGCTCCTCTGGGACGGCGCGTCGTAACGGAGCTGGGGATGTCCAGCCCGGTAGTCGGCCAGAAAAGCGGGCCAGCTATCCTCGCCCGGCCCGGTGAAGATCGTGTCAGCGTGGGCCGCAGCCTCTTCCGGCAGGGATGTCACGTGCAGGCCGCCCAGACAGACGTGTGCGCCGCGTGCCCGGTAGTGGTCGGCCAACGCGTAGGCGCGACGCGCGCTGGTGATGTAGACCTGAATCACCACCAACTCCGGTTCGTCGTCCAGACGCAGCCGCTCTACGTGCTCGTCTTGCAGCTCAATTTCATCGCTGTCGTCCAAATAGGCGGCGAGTGTCGCAAGCCCCAGTGGGGGAAAGAGGGCGTATTTGATGGGGCGGAAGAAGGGGCTGACGGCTTCGGTCAGCGCGGGCAGAATCATCTTGACGCGCATGGGAACTCCTCTCTGGTTGTCTGTGTGGGCGCTGCACAGACAAACGTAGCGGCAACCAGCGGAGTTCCTTTGCGTAGGGGCACGGGGTGGGGCGGGCGATCTCTCGTCTGCACCGACAGATTTCGTCCCGCCCCACCCCGTGCCCCTACGCGTCCGTCACACACCCCTCGGACGCATTGGAAACGGATTTGATGTATTTCCAGAGTACACCGCGCGTGACTTTGTAGGCCGGTTTCTGCCAGGCTGCCCGTCGTCGGGCGATCTCCGCCTCGTTCACTGCGAGGGTAAGCAGATTGTGGTCGGCGTCAATCGTGACGGTATCCCCGTTGTGGATCAACGCCAGCAGACCGCCCTCTTGGGCTTCCGGCGTAATGTGGCCGACGACGAAGCCGTGTGTGCCGCCGGAGAAGCGGCCATCGGTGATCAGCGCTACGCTCTTGCCCAGACCCACGCCCATTATCGCCGAGGTGACGGTGAGCATCTCGCGCATCCCCGGCCCACCCTTCGGCCCTTCGTAACGGATGACGACGACCTGACCGGCCTGCACCTCCCCCTGCTGGATACCGGCCAGCGTCTCTTCTTCCGAATCGTAGCAGATGGCGGGGCCGGAGAAGCGCGTGCCCTCTTTGCCGGTGATCTTTGCCACCGCGCCCTGCTCGGCCAGGTTGCCGTAGAGGATTTGCAGATGGCCGGTCGCTTTCAGCGCCTGGCTGACGGGCATGACAACCTTCTGGCCTGCGCTCAGATCGGGCACACTCTCCAGGTTCTCGGCCAGCGTCTTGCCGGTGACGGTCATACAGTCGCCGTGCAGCAGCCCTTCGCGCAGGAGCAGCTTCTGCACCGCGGGCACACCGCCCACCGCGTCCAAATCTTCCATCACATATTTGCCGCTGGGTTTCAGGTCAGCCAGCAGCGGCGTGCGGTTGGAGACCTCCTGGAAGTCGTCAATCGTCAGGGGTATCTCGGCGGCGCGGGCAATGGCGAGCAGATGCAGCACCGCATTCGTCGATCCGCCCAGGGCCACAGCCACGGAAATGGCGTTCTCGAAGGCTTGGCGCGTCAAAATGTCACGCGGTTTCAGGTCCAGTTCCAGCAGCGTGCGGATGGCCGCGCCGGCTTCGGCGCATTCCTGCTGTTTGCCCGCGCTGGTGGCCGGGTAGGAGGAGCTGTAGGGCAGGCTCATCCCCAACGATTCGATGGCCGAGGCCATTGTGTTGGCCGTGTACATCCCGCCGCACGCGCCTTCGCCGGGGCAGGCGTTCTGCAGCACGGCCTTCAACTCCTCGGCGTTGATGTCTTCGGCCAGAAATTGACCGTAGGCTTCAAACGCGGAGACGATGTCCAGTTTTCTGCCGTTCAAAAGGCCGGGGCGGATCGTGCCGCCGTAGATCATCAGGCTGGGCCGGTTGAGGCGCGCCATCGCCATTACCACGCCGGGCATATTCTTGTCGCAGCCGGGCAGCGAGATGTTGGCGTCGTACCACTGCGCGCCCATCACCGTTTCGATGGAATCGGCGATCACATCCCGCGAGACGAGGGAGTATTTCATCCCCGCCGTGCCCATCGAAATACCGTCGCTGACGCCGATGGTGTGGAAGACCAGCCCGACCAGCCCAGCCTCCTCCACGCCGATCTTCACGCGGCGGGCCAGGGCGTTCAGGTGCATATTGCAGGTGTTGCCCTCCCAGCCCATAGAGGCAATGCCCACCTGGGCCTTTTTCATATCCTCGTCGGTCAAGCCCACGCCATAGAGCATGGCCTGGCTGCCCACTTGGGACTGCACCTGCGTCAGGTGGCTGCTGTATTTGTTGAGTTTGGCTGCGGTGGCGTCGTTTGTGCCTGCCATTGGGGTTTCTCCTTATGGACGATTTGTTGTGGGTGTTGTCAAAATCTCGTTGCCAGTATAGCAGAAAACATTTTTTCCGGCACGCGCAGCGCATTGGCAAAACGCTTGCCTCCCCGCTCCGCGCGTGCTATGATGGCGTCAGTGTTTGTTGATTTCTGAGATGGGAGGCGCAGAATGCCAGTTGCCGTGCAGGAATTTATGCCGGTTTTGGAAGTAGAAATAGGGCCAGAGATGGAGTGGCTCGTCACCGCCGACGAGTTGTTGGATATCTCGGCCCGGGACGAAAACCGTTACGAACTCATTTACGGAAAGGTGCGAACAATGCCACCAGCGGGCGATCTTCACGGTGATTTGGCAATGGGTGTGGGCGGCTGGATGCGTGTTCATGCCGATCAGAATGATCTAGGAAAAGTCTTTGCCGCCGAAACTGGATTTGTCTTGAAGATGAATCCCGATACTGTGCGCGCTCCCGACACCGGCTTTGTGCGCAAAGATCGACTTCCCCTTCGACTAGCCGGCAAGTACTTTCCTGGCGCCCCCGATCTGGCCGTGGAGGTCGTCTCCCCCAATGACCGCGCCGACGAAGTGCAGGAGAAAGTGCAGGATTGGCTGACCCACGGCACGCAACTGGTCTGGGTGGTGGAGCCGAAGAGCCGCACCGTCACCGTCTACCGGCCCGACGGCACGGCCAACGTCCTGCAAGCAGCCGATACGCTGGACGGGGAAGATGTGTTGCCGGGGTTTCGCTTTCCCCTGCAGAGGCTTTGGGGATAAGAGAAGGGAGGAAGGGATGACAATTCCTCCCTTCCTCCCTTCTCTTCCTCACGCCACTCCCACCCCCGTCTGAATCATCTCCAACGGTTCTTTCTCCGCTTCACCGCCTCTGTATTCCGTCGCCTCATCCGTCAACAGAAAATACTCGAAGGAATCGCTCAGTGCGCGCCAACTGGCTTCGATGATATTGCCGCTGGCCCCCACTGTGCCCCAACTGCGCTCGCCGTCTGTGCTGTCAATCAGCACGCGCACCCGGGCACCGGTCGCGCTCTGGCTGTCCAGAATGCGTACTTTGTAATCCTTCAGGCTCATCCTGTCCAGCGTGGGATAGACGCGGCGGATGGCCTTGCGCAGGGCCAAATCCAGGGCGTTGACCGGGCCATTGCCTGCGGAGACTTCGTGGTAGATTTCGTTGCAGACCTTTACCTTTACGGTTGCCTCGGCAAACATCCCTCGCCCCTCCCGATGCTCCACGCTGGCCGTGTAGTCCACCAGTTGGAAAGGCGGGTAATAGCCCGGTTTGGTGCGGCGCAGAAGCAGTTCCACACTGGCCTCGGCGCTCTCGAAGGCAAAGCCCGCATTTTCCAAATCTTTAATCTGGCGCAGGACAGCCCGCTCCTGCTCTTTGCTCAGCCCAGCCAGACCAAACTCGGCAGACTTGACCGCGATATTGTCCTTGCCGCTCAGTTCGCTGACCAGCACCCGCGTCTGGTTGCCCACCGCAGCCGGGTCAATGTGTTGGTAGCTCATCACATTTTTGACGACCGCGTTGACGTGGGTGCCGCCTTTGTGGGCAAAGGCGCTGTGACCGACGAAGGGCTGGTGGCCGTCCGGGCTGAGATTTGCCAGTTCGCTGACAAAGTGGCTCAGATCGGCCAACTGGCGCAGACCGTCGGGGCCGGTCACTGCGTAGCCCATCTTTAGCTGCAAATCCGCAATCACCGATACCAGATCAGCGTTACCGCACCTTTCGCCATAGCCGTTGATCGTTCCCTGGACGTGATTGGCCCCGGCCCGCACGGCCGCCAGCGTATTGGCGACGCCGGTTCCGCTGTCGTTATGTGCGTGAATTCCCAGCGTGACCGACGCCGAACGGGGACTGATGACTGATGACTGATCACTAATCCCGACGCCAATGCCCAGTTCGTCGCGCACGGCTGTCACCGCCTCGGCGATCTCCCAGGGCAGACAGCCGCCGTTGGTGTCGCAGAGGACAACGGCATCCGCGCCGCCGATGACCGCGGCTTTGAGTGTGGAGAGGGCATATTCCGGGTTGGCTTTGAAGCCGTCGAAAAAATGTTCGGCGTCGTAGACCACTTCCCGGCCCTGCTCTTTGACATAGGCCACCGACTCCCGGATCATCCGCAGATTCTCGTCCAGCGTCGTGCGCAGGATTTCCGTCACCTGCATATCCCAGCTTTTGCCAAAAATCGAGACAACAGGCGTATTAGCTTCAATCAGCAGTTGAATCTGGGGGTCCTTGGCCGGTGTGGTCTTCACCCGACAGGTGGAGCCAAAGGCCACGATTTTGGCCTGCTTCAATTTCAATTCTGCGCTGGCCCGCTCGAAGAACTCCATATCCTTCGGGTTAGACCCCGGCCAGCCGCCCTCGATGTAGTCCACGCCGAAGTCGTCCAGGCGGGCCGCAATGCGCAATTTGTCATCCGCACTAAAGGAGACCCCTTCGCCCTGTGTGCCGTCGCGCAGGGTTGTGTCGAACAGTTGGATTGTATTCATTCGTTGCTATTCCTCTTGGCCGAGGGACGGACGTATTATGTCAGACAACTGCGCAATACCAGCGCCGGTTGAGTAGGCTGGTGCTGTTTCCAGCCGTATCGAAACCTTTAGAGTAAGCCTGTCGAAATCAAGCGGGTAGAACTGTTTCGATACATCACCCGTTCGCTTGATTTCGATACGCCTCGAAGACTCGGCTACTCAATCTGCGCTCACTGGCCTGTTTTGCCTACGAAATACGCATTCCGCTTTCACTCCGCACAAAATTGTTCCACCAATTGTCCAAAACTCTCAAAAACCCGCTCCGGCCAGATGGCCCGGCCCATGTCTTCGCGGCGGAATTTGCCGGTCTTGACCAGCCAGCCCTGCGCCCCCACCCGCTGCGCGCCGCGCACGTCGGCTTCGATGTCGTCGCCGATCATCGCCACCCGGCCCGGGGGCACGCCCAGATCGTCCAGCGCCATCCGAAAGTAGGCGCTGCTCGGCTTGCCCACCACCAGGCTGCCCACCTCCGCGGCGTATTCCAGCGCGGCAACGAACGAACCCGCGTCCATAAAGAGACCGTCCGGCGTGCGCCAGAAACGCTTCTTGTGCAGCGCCACCAGTTGCGCGCCGTTGAGCAGGGCGCGGAAGGCCGTGTTCATGCGGGAAAAGGTGAAGCCAGCCCCCAGATCACCCACCACCACGTATTGGGGATTCTCCTCGTCCACGTCCAGCCCGGCGAATTCCTGCTGCGCGTCGGGCATGAGCAGTGGCAGATAGCGCTCGGCCTTCTGCTCCTGCAAATAGCGGGAGGCGGCCAGGGTGGCGGTGAAGAGTTCGTCCAGTTCTACGGCAAACCCCAAACTTTGCAGAAGTTCGCAGAGGGTATGGCGGCAGTAGATGGTGGTGTTGGTGATGAAGCGCAGGGGAATGCCCCGGGCGCGCAGGGTTTGCAACGCATCTTGCGCGCCCGGTAGAGCTACCCCGCCGATGGTGAGTACACCGGCAATGTCAATCATCAGCCCATCAACGGTGGAGGAGAGTGTGGTCACAGTACAAATACCTCGTATGATGAGAGAGATTAGGAGATTAAGAGATTGGAGATTTGCGACACACACTCCAATCTCTTAATCTCCCAATCTCTAATTTTTCTTATCCCGTCCCCTGCAACCCCGCGGCCACCCCATTCACCGAAAGCAGCAGCACGGGCCGCAAGGCAGCGGCGGTTTCTGGTTCGCTGCGGATGCGTTGCAGCAGTGCGGCCTGGATGTAATTGAGCGGGTCTATGTACGGGTTGCGCAAATTGATGCTGCGTTGCAGCCACTCTTCGTTGTCCAACAGGCTGGTCTGGCCGCTGATGGCGAGGATGACCCGTTCGGTGCGGGCATACTCGGCCTGGATTTCTGCGAAGACGGCCGCGCGCACATCCGCATCGGTCAGGCTGGCGTAGAGGCTGGCGATGGGCATATCAGCCCGGCGCATACTCACCTGCGCCCGGTCAATGACTGTGCGGAAGAAAGGCCACTCCGCATACATCTCTTGCAGGAGCGGCAGGCCGGTCGCTGACGCTCTCGGTTCTGACGCTCCCTGTTCTGCCATCCAGCCGTCAATGCCCGCGCCCAGCCCGTACCAGCCGGGCAGATTGACCCGGCTCTGACTCCAGGCAAAGACCCACGGGATGGCGCGCAGGTCGGAAACACCGGTGGTGGCTTTGCGTTTGGCCGGGCGGGAGCCGATGTTGAGTTGGTTGATCTGATCCAGCGGCGTCGTCTCGTTGAAGTAGCGCAGAAAGTCGGGCTTTTGGATCAGCGCCCGGTAGGCTTCCTCGGCCCGCCTGCTCGTCTCCTCCATCACCGCGGCCCAGACGGCCTCTTTGGGAAAATCGGGCCGTTTGCCGCTGGTGAGCAGCACAGCGTTGACCAGTTGTTCCAGATGGCGGTGCGCGATGACCTGGTTGCTGTAGCGGTTGCTGATGACCTCGCCCTGCTCGGTGATTTTGATGCGGGCTTTGATTGACCCCGGCGGCTGGGCCAGGATGGCCCGGTTGGCGGGACCACCGCCGCGGCCAATCGAGCCGCCCCGCCCGTGGAAGAGGGTCAACCGCATTTTGTGGGCGTCGCAGACCTGGGCCAGATCCTTTTGGGCCTGGTAGAGCATCCAGTTGGCGCGCAGATAGCCGCCGTCTTTGTTGGAATCGCTGTAGCCTATCATCACCTGCTGGCTGTTGCCGCGCAGGGCCAGATGCTCCCGGTAGATGGGCGTCTCAAACATCTGCTCCATCACCGCCGCCGCGTTTTGCAGGTCTTCAATTGTCTCAAAGAGAGGGACGACGCCGATTTTGCCAAAAAGTCCCGCGTCTTTTGCCAGCAGCAGCACTTCCAGCAGGTGGCTGACGGATGTGGTCATGCTGATAATATAGGTCTGAATGGCCTGGGGGCCGACACGCTCTTGCGCAATTTTGATCAGACGAAAAAGGGCGATTGTCTCGTTGGTGGATTCGGAAAAATTGAGCTGCGCGGTCAACGGGCGCTGGCTGCGGATTTCTTCGACCAGCCAGGCCACTTTCTCCTTTTCCGGCAGGGAGCGGTAGTCCGCGCCGGGGTGATAGCGGGCATAGATTTCGGCCATCGCCTCCCGGTGACGGTCGGAATGTTGGCGGATGTCCAGCGTCGCCAGGTGAAAGCCAAAGATGCGCGCCTGCTGAACGAGAGTGGCAAAGCGGCCATCGGCCAAGCGCCAGCCGTTGTTCTGGCGCAGGCTCTCCTGAATCAGCTCCAAATCAGCCACAAACGCGGAAGCGTCCGGGTAGGCGCGGCCAGCGGTCGGTTGCTTGTCCCAGGGCTGCTCGTTCTGGCGGATGGTGGCCTGTAAACGCCGGTAGATCAAAATGGACTTCTGGCGGTAGGGTTCCAGACTGAAGCGATCCAATACATCCATCTCCTCCGCCGGCACCAATTTCAGATCTTCGGTCAGACTATCCAAAAAGGGCTGTGAGAAGCCCCTGCGCGTCTTGGCCACGCTGAGATGGCCGTAGAGATTCTCCACCGCCTGGGTGTAGAGCTTCAGCGCCTGCCCCTTCTGTTCGCGCAGGGCCGCTTCCGTCACCTCCAGCGTCACGAAGGGGTTGCCGTCGCGGTCGCCGCCCATCCACGAGCCGTAGCGCAAAAAGGGCGGGATGGCGAAGGACTCCTGCGGCCAGGCCTCTTCCAGCGCCCGGCTCAGTTCGGCGTAGATTTGGGGCACCAACTTGAAGAGGGTCGTCTCGAAAAAGTAGAGGCCCTGACGCACTTCGTCCAGCACAGTGGGCCGCCGCTCCCGGTTTTCGTCGCTCTGCCAGAGGGCGACGAGCGTCTCGCGGATGGCGTCGCGGATGGCCGCCTCTTCGTTGGGCAGGAGAATCGTGTAGTCCAGGTCGTGCAGATGGCGGGCCAGCCCCTGCAATTTGAGCAGAATCGTGCGCCGTTTGGCCTCGGTAGGGTGAGCGGTGAAGACGGGCATAATCAGCAGGTCGTTGAGCATCTGGCGCATCTCGTAGGGCTGCATTCCCTCGGCTTTCAACGTCTGCACCGCGGCCGCAATCGTCTCGCGCATCGGCTGCTTGTCCATCTGCGCCCGGCCCGCCCGCTGGCGCAGCACGCGCACCCGCTGCTGCTCCTCGGCCAGGTTGATCAACTGAAAATAAGTGGTAAAGGCTTTGAGTACCGCCTCCGTGCGATCCCCATCCTGCACCAACTGCCCCGTCAGCTCCAACAGACGCTCGCCCGCCGTGGGGTCGCCGTTGCGCTGGGCTTTGGTCAGGGCGCGCATTTCCTCCTCCAGATCGAAGACGGTCTGGCCCTCCTGCTCGATAATTGTCTCCCCCAACAGAGTGCCCAGCGTGCGGACGGTCTGGCGCAGACGGGCGTCGGAGGGTTCGGAAAGAGGAGTGATTTGTGTTTCGCTCATCCGATGTCCTATTCCGTATTTTGTATTTCGTAGGTAGTCACATTGGCGGTGTCGGTGATGTTTGAGGGTAGTGGGAGAGAAACAGTTCGTTTGTCACTACCCGATCGCGCCAAGAAAACCTATCCCAACTTGAGGCGTGAAACGTGAGATCATCCGGCGATCTCACGTTTCACGTTTCACTCCCTACCGACCAATTTCATCTGTCCTACCAACGTCACTTACCTACGAAATACGAAATACGCTATAACGCCCGCACCACCAAATCCCCCATCACAACCGTCCCCACCGTTTCTGTGCCGGTGTGGGCAATGTCCCGCGTGCGCACGCCTTCGTTGAGAACGCTATCCACCGCGGCTTCGATGGCCGCGGCTTCGCGCTCCAGCCCCAGGCTGTGGCGCAGGAGCATCGCCGCGCTGAGGATGGCAGCCAGGGGGTTGGCGATGCCCTGGCCTGCGATGTCCGGCGCGCTGCCGTGGATGGGTTCGTAAAGGCCGAGGGGCAGGCCGTGGCTGTTCAACAGATCGCCCAGACTGGCGGAAGGCAGCATCCCCATCGAGCCGGCCAACATTGACGCCTCGTCGGTGAGGATGTCGCCGAAGAGGTTCTCACTGACCACTACATCGAAATCAGCCGGGCGGCGGATCAGGTGCATCGCCATCGCATCTACCAGGACGTGCTCGACTTCTAGCTCCGGGTACTCCTTCAACACTTCGATTGTCACCCGCCGCCAGAGACGCGAAGAGGCGAGGACATTGGCCTTGTCCACACTGGTCAACTTTTTGGAACGCCCCATCGCAGCCTCGGCAGAGAGGCGCACCACCCGTTCGATCTCCGGTGTGGTGTAGAGCATCGTGTCGTAGGCTTCGTTGCCGTCCGCGCCGGCCTCTTTGCGCGGGCCAAAATAGGCACCGCCGGTCAGTTCGCGCACCACCAGCAGGTCAACCCCTTCCAGCACCTCGGCTTTGATGGCGCTGGCCGCGATCAGTTGGGGGTGCAGCTTGACCGGGCGCAGATTGGCAAAGAGGTTTAGCTCCTTGCGGATGGCGAGCAGCCCCCGTTCCGGGCGATCTTTTGCGTTGGGGTTGTCCCATTTGGGTCCGCCCACCGCGCCCAGCAGCACTGCGTCGGCCTTGCGCGCCGCTTCAATCGTGGCCTCGGGCAGACTTGTGCCCAATTCATCAATCGCCCGCCCGCCCATCATCTGCTGGTCAAAAGTGAAATTGTGGCCGAACTTCTGGCCGATGGCCTGCAATACCTTCTCCGCTTCCGCGGTCACTTCCGGGCCGATGCCGTCACCGGCAAGAACGACAATCCGTGCGTCCACAATGGATACCTTTCTTTTTGTAACGCAAGCTGTTAGCTTGCGCTGGGCGCAAACGAGCCGTTTGCGTTACAGTTCGGCGCAAACTAACAGTTTGCGTTACAATTGCTATTCCGTCACATCCGCCACAGGCCCGCCCATTGCGCGCATCGTCACCACCGGCCCGCCCTCCTCGTCCACCCAGACGCCGCACTCACTGCCCCCTTCGCTGACGCCCAACTCCACGGATGTGCCATCCATGCGCAGCACCGGGTGGTAGAACTTCGCCACCTGCTCGGCCTCGCCCACAATGTAGTGACCGATGAGAGAGCGGCGGAAGCGGTCCCGGCTGGTGTTGGGGAAGCTGCCGTGGACGAGCTGACCGTTGAAGAAGAGGACATCGCCCGCCTGCATCAGCACCGGTTCGGGCTGCATCCCGTCGGGGATGGGCACAGTCACGTCTGTAAAACTCTGGCTGGTGTCGGCCTGTACCGTACACAGAATGGGCAGGTCGTGGGTGCCAGGGACGACTTGCAGACAGCCGTTTTCGATGTCACAGTCGTCCAATGCCATCCACGCCGCGATGCACGTCCCTGGCTGCACTTTTAGATAATACTGGTCCTGGTGCAACGCCTGTCCTCTGCCGCCGGCTGGTTTGAAGTAGAGCATCGTTTGTACGGCGTATGGTTCGACGCCCAGCAGCCCAGTCATCCAGTGGCTGAGGCGGTCGTCCAGCATCCAACTCAGACTGACATCGTCCCAACGGTGCATGTGGATCATACGGGGATAGCGTTTGAGGGGGTCGCTGCTGGTCAAATCCACTCCCGCAAAGTCGCCGGGATAGGTGCCAGCGGCGCGCATACGCATAAAATGTTCCCGGTAGTTCTGCACTTCTTCTGCGCCGAAGAGTCCACGCGCAATGACGTATCCGGTTTCCTGGAAGCAGCGCACATCCTGAACTTCTGGCATACAATTTCCCTCCTCTGGGAATGATGATTTGTCTTTTTACGCTCGGCGAATTGTCAACAACGAAAACGGGGACGCAGATTGCGCAGAAACAACAGATTTGCGCAGATTTTATCCGCGTCAATCATTCCTTTCAGCGTCATCCGCGTTCTATTTCCAATCAGTTGAAGTCATTGATGCTCTTTTGCGGCGGTTTGCGCCCGCCAAAGAGAGCCAACTCAAACGCTTTGAAATAACAGTCCACATCCTGAAAGCCGATCTGTTGCAGCCAATGGCACTGGCTCTCCACCGGGGCCAGGATGTTGGCGGCTTTGTCATCCCGGCTGTGATAGCCCGCGGCAATCTGCGCCCGGTTCTCGCTGTCGGGGCGACCCACCTGGCTGGCCCACAGGCTATCTATGAAAAAGTCGTCGTGGACGGCTTCCAGCCATTTGCTGGCCGAACGCACGTGTTCCATATTGACAAAGACGCCGCCTGGCCCCAACAGGTCGAAGACATCCCGGTAGATCTGCTGCTTGACCCGATCCGAGTGGTGGTGGATGGAGAAGCCGGAGACAATCGCGTCGTAGGGGCCGTGGGCCGCCACTGTGCCAAACCAGTTGGGGTCGGCGTAGTCCACAGTGGAAAAATGAATCCGTTTGCCGTAGCTCTTCAAATTGGCAATGGCGGCCTGGATCATCGGCATAGAAAAATCAACCAGCACGCCGGTAGCGTCGGGGTATTCGGCAAGAATAATCGAAGCGAGGATACCGTCGCCGCAGCCCAAGTCCAGAAAGGCGTTGACTGGCTGGCCGCGGCCTTCGATCACCCGCATCATCACATCGAATTGGGCTTCGGCCAACGGCACGCCCTTGCGTACCCGGCCCAGAAAATTCTCGACCAGCGCCGAATCTTTCCAGACCGCCGCGCCAGGGAAGACAGATTTTTGATACGTCGTCATATTTTTCCACCGCAAAGGAAATGAAGAATAGAACGCGGATGACGCTGATTGAACGGATCAAAGCGGATAAATCTATAAAAATCCGTCTATTTTTTATCCGCGTTTATCCGCCCGATCCGCGTCATCCGCGTTCCATCTCTTCGTAGTTTTCCGGCGTGATGAAGCGGGCCAGGGCATAGAGCAGTGCGATTTCCAGGGCGGCGGTGCGTTCGATCAGCCCGTTGGTAAAGATGCCGATGGCCCCTTCGCCGTGCTTGACGTTGCGTCGCCCGCTGAAATCGTCCATCACGGGGCCGAGTTCCTCGCCGGTCCGGATGCGGCTGGCAATGGCTTCGGGCAGCAACACGCGCCCGCCCGCGCCGATGCCGAGTGAACCGTTGCGATCCACAACTGCGGCCCAGCCACCCACAAACATCCCGTGGGGCGTATCCTGCACGCCGCCCTCCACACCCATTCCGATCTGTGCGCCGTCCAGCGCGGCCAGCGCGTTACGCGCCCGGTTGACCGCGCCGCGAATCGTCTCGTCGTCGCTCAGCGGCTGCTCGCTCACACCGGAGGGAACAGCGACGGCCACCACTTTACCCTCCGGCCAAACTTTGGCCGCGGCCCGCCGGGCTGCGGCCACTTTCGTCGGGTTGGTCGAGCCGATGGCGATCTTCACGGAGTAAACTCGCGCACCGCGTGCCAAAGCTGCTCGCCCCGAAAGTCGTAGTATTTGGTGCGCTGCAGGCGGATGGGCTGCGCGCTCCACAGCCCATCTTCCAGCGCGCCGTTGTGCAGGCGGATGGAATTGTAGTAGTTGGGCGAAATCTCCCTGGCCGCCTGGCTGTGATAGCTGTTGGCCCCCCAGTGGTTGATCCCTTCCGGCGAACAGAAGAGGACCAGATTGGCCCACTCTCCGCTGGGAAATTGGAGCGAACTGTAGCTGAGCAGATGGGGCTGTTCGGTAAACTGTTGCAGCATCACCGCGTCGGCCATCAGCGTGGCCTGCATATCAGCGTCTTCGCGCCGCTGACCGAAGAAGCCCACGACGGTCAGGGTTTCACAGGCCATCAGCCCCGCCCAATTGACAATCACCACCCGGTGCGCGCAGCCGTCGTCTTCGCTCAGATAGAAGATGTCCAGCCGTTTGGCCTGCACCGATGGCTTCTCCTCGCGCAGTACACTGCGCAGGCGCGCGGCCATTAGTTCCAACGCCGCGCGATCCTGTGTACTCCACACCGGGTCGGTGAAGCTGCGGTCACTGAGTCTCTGGTCAGGCAGGAGAGTAACGGCTGGTGCAGTCATCACGCTGTTAAATCCGTGTCCGTCTGTTTACTTACTCAATAGGGCAGCGCGGACTCGTGGGCCACGATGGCGTCGTCTTTTGCCAACAGATAGCCCATATCGTCCAGACCGTTGAGCAGACACATTTTGCGGAAGCTGTCGATGGCAAAGCCCATCTGCTGGCCGTCGGGCAGGGTGACGGTCTGGTTTGCCAGATCGATGGAGAGGGTCGTCGTCGGCTCCTCCTCGATCAAATCCCAGAGCATATTGACCGTCTCTTCGGGCAGGGCCACGGGCAGCAGACCGTTCTTCAGGCTGTTGTTGTAGAAGATGTCGGCAAAGCCCGGTGCAATGACGGCATTGAAACCGTATTCGGTCAGCGCCCAGACCGCGTGCTCCCGGCTGGAGCCGCAGCCAAAGTTGCGCCCGGCGATCAGCACCCGGCTGCCCTGGTATTCCGGTTTGTTCAATTCGAAGTCTGGGTTGGGTTTTCCGTCCCGGCCATAGCGCCACCAGGAAAAGAGACCGTCGCCCATCCCGGCTTTGGTCACAGCCGTCAGGTAGCGGGCGGGGATGATCTGGTCGGTGTCCACGCTTTCCCGGCGCATGGGCAGGGCGGTGGTGGTCAGTTGGGTGAAGGGTTGCATAAATGCTGTTGTTCCTTATTGGTGTAGATGCTCGCGAAACTGGTCGGGTGACAATTCGATTAGAGATTCTTCCAGACACAATTCCACTACTTCCTGCAAGTTTCTATGTAATTCGTCCAGTGCCGCGCCCTGGGTGTGCGCGCCCCGGATGCCCAGAACCGTGCCCACATACAGTTCTGTTTCGGGATCAAATTCCACGTAAGCTGTGAACGTGCGCATAAGGATCTGTCTCCATCTCATACAATAGAAGGAATTCCATCGTCAGGAAGCAGTGGAAAGTCAATCATTTGCGTGCCTCGCCCGTACTCCTGCGGCTTGCATTTCTTCAAAGAACATCTGATGCTGCATCAAGCGAATCAATCGCTGTTCTACCGTGCAGGCACGGAGTTCACGCAGCAATGTCCGATCCACATCGCGTTTGAAGGCGGCGATCATTTCGTCAATTTCGATTTCCCGTACACCTTGAACCCTGTCTTGTGTTTGTGGATTCATTACGCTCATTTAGTACTCGTAGATTTCAGTCGTCTGCTTCAGCCCGTTCAGGATGACACGCAAATAGTTCAGGACGTTTCGCCCCAAAATCAGTTCATCGCCGCTACGGTCGGAAACAACCTCGACGACAGGAGTGCGGATATCCTTGATCAAAATATCCAGTAGATAAATGTCCACCGCTCATTGAGCCACTTTCCCTGTACTCGGCGTTCTAAGCCAAATATCTTCATCCGGGTTCGCTGTTACTTCCCGAACCAACACAGGCGTCTGTCCGTAATTTTTGCGTATACGCCGGTACAGGGCCACGCGGTCCGGGTCTGTAGCGACTAGCTTGCCGTTGTGAACGGCAACCCACTGCCCCGGCTTGGTTCGCCAAAGCTCCGGGTGGAGTCTGACGAATGCAGCGACTTCGGCATCGATTTTTGCCCGTTGGCGATTGAGTAGGAACTCTTCAACAGCCTCGTTCAGCAACTGACCGATACTCGTGTCGCTACGTTCGGCATCGCGCAAGAGTCTGAGTTCCAAATCTTCACGCAGGACAACCTGTTCCAGTTGCATTGGCCCTCTCTCCATCTTGGCTCATCATCCAGCGTCATATCCGATTTTCATAGAGATCGGCAACCGGAAAACACAATTCATACCCGTGCCACTGCAAATCGCCGTTCTCTACGGTAAAGTCCGCGAAAAGAGAAGTATCCAGATATTTTCGGATGTGGGGGTTGCGCGAATCGTGCAGAAACCTGCCAAAGTCCACAGTCTGGGCAGTGCCGTCGCTGAATCTAACACGAATCTGGTACGGTTTCAACAGTCTGGCATCAATCACATCTACAATAGCACCATCCGTCAAGGCTAACGGATTCGGCGCGAGATTCGCTCGCTCGTGATTGGCTTGTGCAGTACGAAGTACGCTATCCATTTGTCTACAATCTCCTCGCTGCGTTGCTCTACCAAAAACCTAAAATCCTCCCGTTGGTTGGGTGGGAGCGGCCTGCGTCCTCGAACAGAAGTGATGCGGATTTCAACAATTTTGCCTTCATTAATGAGTATCTCGGCTTTGCTTTCAGCACCCTGAAACTTTCCATGAACGTGAACTGGCTCATGCTCATTGGAGTAGAACAGAACCGTCAGTCCGAAATACTCGTAGAGTTTTGGCATTGGGTTTCACTCAAATTGAGAAGCAGTTACATCATCTCCCGCACATCCACCACCCGGCCGTTGACCGCGGCCGCGGCGGCCATAATCGGACTCATCAGCAGGCTGCGCGAACCCGGCCCCTGCCGTCCCTGGAAGTTGCGGTTGCTGGTGCTGGCCACATATTTGCCAGCACCGGCCTTGTCGTCGTTCATAGCCAGACACATACTGCATCCTGCGCCGCGCCACTCGAAACCGGCCTCGCTGAAGACAATGTCCAGCCCCTCGGCTTCGGCCTGGGCCTTCACCGCTTTGGAGCCGGGCACCACCAGCGCCTGCACATTGTCCGCCACTTTGCGCCCTTTGGCGATGGCGGCGGCTTCGCGCAGGTCTTCGATGCGGCTGTTGGTGCAGGAGCCGATGAATACGATGTCTACCGGCTGGCCTGCCATCTTCTGTCCTTCCTGCAAGCCCATATACTCCAACGCGGCGGCCAGACTGCGCCGCTCCGCCGGGTCTTCCACCTCTGCCGCGGTGGGGATGCGCCCGCTAATGCCGATGCCCTGTCCGGGATTTGTGCCGTAAGTCACCATCGGCTCCAGCGTCGCGGCGTCCAGCGTCATCTCTCGGTCAAAGACGGCGTCGGCGTCGCTGTAGAGTGTGTTCCAATAAGCCACGGCTTTGTCCCAGCGCTCGCCGGATGGGGCAAAGGTGCGCCCTTTGATGTAATCGTAGGTGGTCTGGTCGGGCGCAATCATCCCGGCCCGCGCCCCGCCCTCGATGGACATATTGCAGACGGTCATGCGGTTCGCCATAGACAGGCGGCGGATGGCGCTGCCCCGGTATTCAAAGACGTATCCCTGGCCGCCGCCCGCACCGTTTTTGGCGATAATTGCCAGGATAATATCTTTGGCGGTGACGCCTTTGCCCAGTTCGCCGTCCACAGTAATGGCGAAGGTTTTGGCTCTCTTCTGCATCAAACACTGGCTGGCGAGGACGTGACCCACTTCGCTCGTCCCAATGCCAAAGGCCAACGCTCCGAACGCGCCGTGGGTGCTGGTGTGGCTATCGCCGCACACAATCGTCATCCCCGGATGGGTGATGCCCAGTTCCGGCCCAATGACGTGGACGATGCCCTGGATTTCGTCGTTGATGTCGTAGAGGGGTACGCCAAAATCGGCGCAGTTCTGGCGCAAAGTCTGCACCTGCGTCGCCGCATCCGCGGGCCAGAGGGAGATGTCCACGCCGATGCGGGTGGGGATGGCGTGATCCATTGTGGCGAAGGTCTTGTCCGGCCTACGCACGGGCAGCCCGCGCTCGCGCAGTTCGGCGAAGGCTTGGGGCGACGTCACTTCGTGGACCAGGTGGGCGTCAATGTACAACACAGCGGGCGCGCCCTCATCCTGCGCAACGACGTGGGTTTCCCAGACTTTTTCAAAGAGTGTTTTTCCAGGCACGGGTGTGGCTCCTTAAAGATGATGAGATGATGGGATGATATCGCGTCGGTCAAAACGGTTCGTCAGTCGCTGTTGTTTCGTCGAGAGAATACCAAAAATTGTCGAGCCATTCGTCGTCTTCCAGTTTTTCAATGGGCACAACCGCATAGGAAACTGGATTCTCTGCGAGCATATCGGTAGATGTTTTTGATCCGCCCTCGCGTCGGTTCCGTCGGTCTCGGATGAGTGCATTAAGCTTTTGTCGCATTGTGTCGAGATAACGGGCTGCGTTTTCGCAAACTTCTTTATCGAGAAGACTCCTCCGTTCAGCTCTGCGCAGCCAGTATTTTGCCTCAAAGAGACTGCCACGGGCAAAGTAGAAAAAACGGAGATGATCGCCAAAATGAAAGCGTCCGTATCCTTCCGCTATATTCGCCCCGATGCTGTCTGCTGCCCGCACCAACTGCTCGCCAACGGTATTCTTGTCAAATGGAGGCCAGGAACGAAGTAATTCGTATATCCGGTCAGTGGCACGTTCCGCCATTCGATAGACTTCCAATTCCTCAACCGGTCCATAGCCCATCGGACTTCTCCTGCCATCACCCTCCAAAATCCCATCATCTGAGCATCCAGGATTATACCGCCAAAGGTCCGTTTCGTCATTTACAAATGTGTCTGAATAACACACGCCGGGCACTCGACAAAGCGCCCGGCGATGGGAAGAACTATTCGACGTGATGGTTTTTGAACCCGAAGAAGGATAATGGAATGCTGAGATGATGACCAACGAACCCCCCATTATCCCATTATCTCATCATCTTCTACGGCAACGCCGTCTCCCCCATCAAGTAGCGGTCGCACTCGCGCGCCGCGGCCCGGCCCTCGTTGATCGCCCAGACCACCAGACTTTGCCCGCGGCGCATATCGCCGGCGGCAAAGATACCGGGCACGCTGGTGGCAAAGCTGCCGTATTCGGCTTTGGCGTTGGAGCGGGGGTCGCGTTCCACGCCCAACTGCTGCAGAATCGTATCCTCCGGGCCGAGGAAGCCCATCGCCAGCAGCACCAATTGCGCGGGCCAGACCTTCTCTGTGCCGGGGATTTCCACCGGCGCAAAACGTCCGTTGGCGTCCTTCTCCCAGCGGATCAGGACGGTGTGCAGCTCCTTCACGCAACCGTTTTCGTCGCCCACAAAACGCTTTGTGTTGATTTCAAAGGTGCGCGGGTCTGCGCCGTCACGGGCGGCGACTTCGGCGTGACCGTAATCCACCCGGTGAATTTTGGGCCATTCGGGCCAGGGGTTGTCGTTGGCTCGCTCGGCCGGGGGCTGGGGCAGAATCTCGAACATATTGACCGAACGGCAATTGTGGCGCATAGAGGTGCCCAGACAGTCGTTGCCCGTGTCGCCGCCGCCGATGACAATCACATCCTTGCCCGCGGCGTTGATGAAGGGATAGCTAAACCCCTCGCCCTCCACCGGCCCATCCCGCCCATCGAGCAGATGTTTTGTGTTGCCGTGCAGGAACTCCATCGCCATATAAATACCCTTCAACTGGCGGCCCTCCACAGGCAGATCGCGGGGCTTTGTCGCACCGCAGCAGAGAACCACTGCATCGAACTCGTCCACCAGTTGCTGCGCGGGGATATCTTTGCCGATCTCGGTATTGACAACGAATTTGACGCCTTCCGCCGCCATCAGGTCAATGCGCCGCTGCACCGTTGCCTTGTCCAACTTCATATTGGGGATGCCGTACATCAGCAGACCGCCGATGCGGTCCGCCCGCTCGTAGACGGTGACGCTGTGACCAGCCAGATTCAACTGCGCGGCCGCGGCCAGACCGGACGGTCCCGAACCGACGACAGCCACTTTTTTGCCTGTGCGCTTCTCCGGCAGATGGGGCGTGACCCAGCCTTGCTCAAAGCCGTGATCGATGATGGCGCACTCGATGCTTTTGATCGCCACCGGCGGGTCAATAATCCCCAGCGTACACGAGCCTTCGCAGGGCGCGGGACAGACGCGACCAGTGAACTCCGGGAAGTTGTTGGTGGCGTGCAGCCTGTCCAGCGCCTCGCGCCACAGCCCGCGGAAGACCAGATCGTTCCACTCCGGGATCAGATTGTTGACCGGGCAGCCCGAAGCCATCCCGCTGATGAGCGTGCCTGTGTGGCAAAAGGGAATGCCGCAATCCATACAGCGCGCACCCTGGGTTTGCAGAAAACCCGTGGAGACGTGCAGATGGAACTCACCCCAATCCTGAATGCGTTCCAGCGGCGGGCGTTCTGCCGCCAACTGCCGCGCAAATTCCATAAATCCGGTCGGTTTCCCCATTAGTCAAAGTTCTCCGCGATGTATTGAACCGCGGGGGATGACAGGGTGACGGGTGACAGGATGACAGGGTGATCTCGAAGTCACCTTGTCACCCTGTCATCCTGTCATCTTGTGATACTGTTGGCCTATCTTATAGTTTTATTACATTTCCCCGTTGTTATATGCGAAAACAGGCCAGATTGGGCTTCGATATGCCGAAATCGTACCTGATTAGCCATCAACTATGTCCTACAAGGACATAACAACTGGCTATTTAGACATAACAACCGCCTGTTTAGGCATAACAACACCGTTTTGTAATAAAACAACAAGATAGGCCAACAGTATCATCAAATGACCGAAAACAACAGAAAAACCGCCAGAACAGGGATAGAAATGCCGTCTGTTTGAATTCAGACGATAGATTTGCCTCCTATTTGAACAAAAATATGGTAACAGTTCGCGTTACAGGGCGAGCTGTGTCAAATCAAAGACCGGCCCGTGCGCGCAGGTCCGGATGATGCCGCCGTTGGCTGTGGGAATCACACAAGCCAGGCACGCGCCCACCGCGCAGAGGATGTCGGCCTGGACGAGAAGTTGGCAGAAGCCCTCCTCCAGCCGGAAACGTTTGGCCTGAATCGCCTGGGCCAGAGACGCGTAGCGGCTGCGCGGCAGCCCCGCGCAAATCTGATCCGCCCAGGGAATGGCCCCGTTGAGCGCCCGCGCCCAGGCCGCCTCATCCGGCGCACTCTGCACCTCCACCGGGATGGGCAGTTGCGAGAGTGCGGCTTCGCCCACTGAGCCGTCGCTGCGTAAGAGGAGCGTCACCCGCCCGCCCCGATCCAGCAGCGGTTCCACAACCCCCAGCAGCAGGGCCAGCCAGCCGGGGTTGTCGGTCAGATCGGCCAGGAGCAGCAGATTGCGTCCGTCTTCCGGCAGGGAGAAGCCATTGCCAAAAGGGCCGAGCAGATCGACCGGCGCGCTTTTTGCCCGGCGACGCAGCCAGCCGTGGCCGGGGTCGTCGTCCGGCGGCAGATGGAGCAGCCACTCGTCGCCCCGCCGCTGCACCGCGTAGAGCGGACGGCGCAGATAGATGCTCCACTCCGTGCGCTCCCCGTCCACTTCGTCGGCGCAGCGCGCCAGGAAATAGCGTCCCGCCACCGGGCCTGCCAGCGTTGCGTTGCCCTCTGGCAGATGCAGCGGCAGACAGGGCGCGCCCGCCACCCAACGGATGGGGCCAGCGATGTGGGCGGTGTGGGCGAGAGAATGTGTGTCCATGAAAGTACCGTAGGTTGGGTGAATGCCGACGCGTCAAACATTGAGTATCCCGCCAACAGCCCAGCATTCACCCAACAATCGCAGTGGGTGTTGGGTCAACAATCGCAGTGGGTGTTGGGTTCTCGCCGCAGACGTGAGAGGGCATTCGACGATTTCCGGCGGCGAGAACCCAACCTACGGATCACCCGTCGCCTGTGGTAAAATGGCTGCGCGTTCAATGCGCGCTATTGTCAGTAGACCGCAACGGGTGGAGAGGTTATCTGCGGTCCGCCGTCTGTCGTCTGCGGTCTACTGATTGTGGCACAAAAACCCAGGAACTTCCAATCTATGACCCAGCAGCGCCCCACCTCCTTTCTCCGCCGCACACCCCTGCGCGGCGCGATTGTCCGCTATCTCAACCGCAACCTGCCCTCCGACCAGCAGATTCAGCCCCGGCTGCTCTGGCCGCTCTATCTCTGCCCCTGGCTGCTGCTTGTCCATCTGCTCAACCCCAGCCCCATCTGGATTCTGCTGGTTGTCACGCTGTTGGGTGTCTACGCCGCGGCCTATTTTTGGGTGCGCCGCCAGGCTGGGACGATCCGTCTGGAACGGCGACGACGGGGCACGATGCTGGTGGCCGGGGACTCCCTGCAAGAGGAGTTTGTGCTGCACAACGAAGGCGTGCTGCCTCTGCTCTGGCTGGAATTTGACGACGACTCCTATCTGCCCGGCTACAACCCCAGCCAGGTGGTGGGTTGTGGAGCAAATCAGAAATACACCTGGCGGGCCGAGGCTACCTGCGAGCAGCGCGGCGTCTTTCGTCTGGGGCCGCACCGTCTCTCTAGCGGCGATCCCTTCGGTCTTTTCCGGGTAGAGGTGCAGGGGCGGCACAGCGAGGCGCTGCTCGTCTACCCGCGCGTGGCCCAACTGCCGCCGATGGAGCTGCCCCGCGGCGCGCTGATCGGGCGGGATCGCCGCCGCCGTCCCCTGGCCGGGGATGACCGCTCGCCGGTGGTGCGCGGCTACCGCCCCGGCGACAGCCTGCGCCATATCCACTGGCCGAGTACCGCGCACCGCGGCGATCTGATGGTGAGCGAAGTGGAGGCCGAACCCAGCGGCGATTTGTGGGTTGTTTTGGACCTGAACGCCGCGGCCCACCGGGGCAGCGGTGTCAAGAGTACGTTGGAATACGGGATTGTCCTGGCCGCCAGCCTGACCGCTGAACTGCTTTCCGGCGGTGACCGGCGAGCGGTCGGGCTGCTGGCCGCGGGGAGTGGACCGTCCGGCCCGCTCTCTGTGACCGTGCCACCCCTGCCCGGCAAAGGCCATCTCTGGCAGATTCTGGCCGCGCTGGCCCCAGCCCAGACCGGCGATACACCCCTGGATGCGCTGCTGCGCCAAAACCGAGACCTGTTGGGTCGCGGGCAGACGGTTGTCGTCATCACCCCGGACCTAACGACGAGCGCGGCGGCGTGGATGGCCGAGTTGCTCCATCTGCGCCGGGCCGGGGTGGTGGGCAGCGCGCTGCTGGTGACGCCCGCCGAAGAAAGAGACGAAAGCGCCCAGCAGGCGCTCTGGGAGTTGCTGGTGCGCCACGAGATTCCCGCCCAATTTTTGCAGGCGGGTACGCCACTGCGCACATCGCTCACCTACCGGCGGCGGCGCACAATTTTGCGCAGCACACCCACCGGCGGTGTCGTAGTCCAGGAAGTGGAAGAGGAGGTGGGCTAAATGGCGGCAATCCCTCTGTACGAACAGGAATATACCCATCCCGCTGTGCGCTTTGTCAAATGGGTTGACCGGCGTCTGCGTCCGGCGTTGGGCTGGGCTGTCTTTGTGGCCGGGCTGATTCTCGCGGTTCTCCCTGCCAGCGGTGTGCGCAGCGCCCGCTGGATTGATATGCGTTCCAGCGGGGTGGCGTTGGACTGGGTCGGCCCGCTGGCTCTGCTGGTGACGTGGCTGCTGGTGGCCGCTGTGCGCCGGTTGCGCCGCGGGCGCGGGTTGGCCGTAGCAATGTCTGTCGTGGGCGTGGCGCTTCTGTTTTGGCTGCTGCTGGGGCTGGCGATGCTGACGCAGGTGGTGGTGGATTGGCTGCCCAGTTTTGGCAGCCTGCGCGCAGCCTTTGCCAGCCGCGAATGGCAGCCGGTGGCCGACGGCATCGCCGCGGATTGGCTCAGTCTGCTCTGGCGCTTTGGCGAATGGCAGCGGGGCATCCTGGCCGGCGGTGCGCACCAGGACGATCTGGTCTTTCTCTGGCTGATCGGTGCGGTCATCTGGCTGGCAGTCTCGGCCACGGCCTGGCTGCTGCTGCGCACGCGCAACGGGCTGGTCGGCTGCCTGCCCACCCTCTGGCTGCTGGGCACGATTCAATTCTACGGCTCCGGCGAGCGCTTTCCCCTGGCGGTGGGTTTGGCCCTGGCCCTGGCCCTGCACTTCTGGCTGGATCAGTACACGCTGGAGGAGAGCTGGCAGGCGCGGCGCATTGATTACAGCAGCGGTCTGGCCGTGGATCGGGCCGTGACCTTTGCGGGGTTGTCGGCGCTGATTCTGCTCGTGGCTGTGTTGATTCCTCCCATTTCGAGCAACAGTCTGGCCTGGCGCGTCTACGAAGTGATGCAGCCCGTCTACCAGCCGATGGAGGATTTGAGCGAGCAGATGTTTCCCGAACTGGAGCGGCGTTCCGGTCTGCGCTTTGGGCGCATCGGCAACGGTCTGCCCAACCGCTTTCTGCTGGACGGCGGGGCCGAGCTTTCGCAGATTGTGGTGATGAAAGTCAGCACAAACGAGGGGGTCGGCGGCGGGCCGGATGTAACGCCGCCTCGTCTCTATCTGCGGAAAGCTACCTTTTCCATCTACGACGGCGCCGGCTGGGAAAACCCGCCCGCGCTGGACCGGCAGCCGGTGGACGCCAACAGCGATTGGCGGGATGAGGGCTGGATGGGACGCCGGGAGGTGGTGCAGCGCATCAGCACCAGCGCACCCACCGCGCTGCTCTATGCCGCGGGCGAGGCCAAAGCGGTGCTGACCGACTACAGCTTCCAGGCCCGTTCAACCGATGATCTGGTGGCGCTCTGGGTGCAATCCGCGCCGGTCAGCCGCTACGATGTAGTTTCCTCCGTCCCTGCGGTCAGCGAGCAGACGCTACTCGACTGGCCGGGCTGGTCGGCAGAGCGTCCGTTGCCGCCCGATCTGGCCGTCCATCTGGCCCTGCCGCCAACGGTCACTGCGCGCACCCGCAGTCTGGCCGCCGAATTGGCCGCGGGGCGCACTTCGTCCTACGACATCGCCGCGGCCATCGAAGGCTATCTGCGCAGCGTCCCCTACGATCTGGACGTGCCCGGCCCGCCGGAGGGCGCGGACGTGGCCGACTTCTTCCTCTTCGATCTGACGCGGGGCTATTGCGACTACTACGCCACGGCCTTTGTCACGCTGGCCCGGCTGAATGGGCTGCCCGCCCGCTTTGCCACCGGTTATATCTCCGCCTTCTGGGATTGGGAGCGGCAGGAGTGGACGATCACCGAAGCCGAGGCCCACTCCTGGCCGGAAGTCTACTTCCCCGATTTGGGCTGGATTCCCTTTGAGCCGACAGCCGGACGCCCGTCCCTGCAACGCACTGGGCTGCCCAGCATCGAATCCCGCCCCTTCGTGCCCGCGCCCGTTGAGCCGGAGATTCTTGACGAAGTGGGAACGAATTTCTGGAACTGGCAGATGCTCTTCTGGCTGCTGCCGGTAGCCCTTCTGCTCTGGGCGCTGCTGCTCTGGTTGGACAGACGGGAGAGCGACGACCCCTGGGCCAGTCTGGTGGGCTGGGGGCGGCGTTTGGGGCGCGGCCCAACCTCCGCCGAGACCGAACTGGAGTATGGCCGGGGGCTGGTCAACCACCTGGACGAACACCCCTACGACGAGGCCGAACGGCAGCGGCGCATCACCGGCAATGTGCTGGGACTCTCCCAGGCGGTCAGCGAAAGCCGCTACGCCACCGGTCAATTCAGCGCGCTGGCCGCGCGAAGGGCGGTGGCGCGCTGGAAGGCGATCCGCAAAGAGATCAGCAGATGGCGAAGATGAAATAAGAGTAAGAGATTGGGAGATTAGGAGATTGGGTACTCGGTTCACTCAATCTCCCAATCTCCCAATCTCCCAATACCCCAATCTCCCAATACCCCAATCAACCAATCAACCAATCAACAAAGGAACTATTCGTGAAAATCACCTCCATCGAAACATTTCTGGTCAATCTGGGCCACCGCAACATCCCGTTTGTGCGCGTCCACACGGACGAGGGCATCTACGGCGTGGGCGAGGCCTACTCGTGCGGGCCGGACAAAGCCACTGTCGAGTGCATCCGGGATTTTGAGGGCTGGCTGGTGGGCCGTGACCCGCGCGACATCGAAGGGCTGTGGCAGTTGATGTACGCCGGTTCCCGCTTCCCCGGCGGGATGGTACTCAACGCGGCCATCAGCGGCATCGAGCACGCGCTGTGGGACATTGCGGGCAAGGCCGCGGGGCTGCCCGTCTACCGGCTGGTGGGGGGCAAGTGCCGGGACAAAATCCGCGTCTATCAGGCCCCGCACGGCAGCACACCGGAGGAGTTGGCCGAGAACGCGCTGGGGCTGATCGAGAAGTACGGCTACACAGCTATTAAAATGGGGCCGTTGCCGCCCAACTGGCAGGCGATGCCCTGGGGCAAAGTGATGCGTGAGACCGAGCGGCGCGTGGCGACTGTGCGCGAAGCCGTGGGCGAGGACATTGACATCGGCCTGGACCCCCACGCTCGCCTCTTTGAAGTCTCCCAGGCCCAGGAGTTGTGCCGGGTGGTGGCCCCTTTCCGCCCCTTCTTTGTGGAGGAACCCCTGCGCCCGGAGAACTACGACGCGCTGCAAAAGCTGAGCCAGCAGGTGGACGTGCCCCTGGCCACCGGCGAAATGCTCTACACCCGCCACGAGTTTCGGGAACTGTTGGCGCGCCAGGCCGTCAATATCATCCAGCCCGACATCTGTCTGATGGGCGGTCTGTGGGAGATGAAGAAAGTGGCGGCGATGGCCGACGCCCATTACGTCAGCGTTGCGCCCCACAACCCCTGCGGCCCGGTGGCGACGGCGGTGAATGTGCCTTTTGCGGCCAGCACCCACAACTTTTTGATTCTGGAATACCACGCGGACGACGAGGGGCCGCGGCGGGATATTGTGGATGAGCCGATGAAGCTGGTCAACGGCTATCTGGAAATCCCGGAGAAGCCGGGTCTGGGCATCGATCTGAATGTGGAGGCGCTGGGGAAGTATCCGTTCAAGTCCTGGCACCGGGGGTTTACGTTTAAGGAGGACGGGGCGCTGGCGTATCAGTGACAGCGGATGATAGGATGGCGCGGATGGTTGGTCGGGGGGGAGGGATCGACTCGTTCCCATCGCTCCGCGTGGGAACGTCTTGGCGACGCTCTGCGTCGGTTTTGTAGGACGGATTGGTAATCCGTCCGGCGCAGGCTGACAGCTTGCGTTACAGGGGTGGACGCGGAGCGTCTGTGGGGAGTTCCCACGCGGGAGCGTGGGAACGAGAATGGGAAAGGACAAGCCGATGAGCGAACAGAAACC
Organism: Litorilinea aerophila; assembly: GCA_945897075.1. GTDB lineage: Bacteria > Chloroflexota > Anaerolineae > Caldilineales > Caldilineaceae > JACQGT01. The sequence continues at coordinate 166 of CAMDEX010000032.1, read as the reverse complement.
AGCCAATCCGGGAAGACGACGATTCTTTGGTGAACTTCTCTCTAATATGGGCCGCGAGGCAGGTCTGTTGGCGCGGGATGCCGGGTTGGCGGCACGGGAAATTGGCCGGGTATTGGCCGACGCGGGGGAAGAAATCCACGCTGTGGCTGTGGAGACCCCCATCCAC